>NZ_CM001376.1:419009-719009 GCF_000237805.1 Jonquetella anthropi DSM 22815
AGACGCACCGAACGAGAAATGGCTGACGGATGTCACTGAGTTCAAGTATTACGTCGGGGGGAACGCTCACAAAGTATATCTGAGTGCCATACTGGATCTCTATGATCGCAGGATCGTGGCATATAAAATCGGCGAGCATAATGACAATCCGCTGGTTATGAGCACGTTTGATGAAGCTGTAGAGCGTGAGCCCGAGGCACATCCATTGTTTCACAGTGACCGAGGCTTCCAGTACACGAGCAAACAGTTCTCGGGGAGACTAAAGAGAAACCGAATGAAGCAGAGCATGTCCAGAGTAGCCCATTGCATTGACAATGGGCCTATGGAAGGCTTCTGGGGGATCCTGAAGCGTGAAATGTACTACGGGAAACGCTTCACCTCAAAGATGGATCTGGTGAAGACCATAGAGTCATACATCAGGTATTACAACACGGAGCGGTTCCAACGGAAATTGCATCTGATGACACCTGCCGAATACCATGCAAGCTTCTATACTGCGGCGTAAAAGAACCGCCAGCCGATTACTCGACTGGCGGTACGGGACTTTTTGATTTTTCACTGTCCTATTGACGGGGAGCAGACCATTTTCTGCAGCGCCCTTGCGTTTTTTATTCTGCCAGAGCCAAGAGGGAAGAGTCTTTTTTTCCTTCGGCGCGCCAAGTAGCGGCGGCACTGAACCTGCCGGTCGTACCCCAGCATGATGCCCAGCATGAAGTCCTGCTCGTCGGTCAGGTCGGACAGGCGCGTCGTGCCGAAGCTTTTAACCACGTCAACGCAGTCCTTGTCGCCAAAGAAGACGTTCACGTGTCCGTTGGACAGGGGAACGAACAGGTAGGCGACGCCCTGCTTGCGGAGAATGGTTTCCATCTCCAGCCGGTTCGACTCCGGCGCGGTGTGCAGAACAAGCCGGCGCAGCCCCTTGTCGTATTCGTACAGGTGGTGGCGAAAGACGGTCATGCTCCACTTCCTTTTCCGGGCTCAAGTCCCTAAGAAAAAAGGAGAGCTGTTGGCGGCAGCTCTCCCACCTGGAGGGGTGATACACTGTGTTAGGATTAACTAACAGAAAAAGAATACGCCGCTTTTTTGAACCTGTCAAGCGCCGAAACGATTTTTGTTTTTAAGGGAGAACTTTAACGCTGCAGAGGCCATCGGCCCGAGAAGAGTCGAGCCAGAACCGCGTGTCGAAGACCCCGCGTCGTGACGGCGGCTTCGTTCCCCAGCAGGCTCAGCGCTTCGGCTAAGATGCAGGTGCCGCCCAAGATGACGTCGGCCCGGTCGGCTGGAACGCCCGGGATTTGACGGCGTTCGGCGGCCGATTTCCCGCTGAAAAGGGCAAGAAGCCGGCTCGCGTACTGCGGCGTTAAGACGTCGCAGGCTGGGCTTGCGTCCAGCCCGCGGGCCGCCGCGGCCATGACGACCGCCGTGCCGCCGGACGCGACGATCCGTTTTCCCAGTGCGGGACAAACGCTGGACGACTCCAGCGTTCGGCGGATTTTGAGCCGGACGTCTGCCAGCTGGCCCGGCGTCGGCGGGTCATTTGAGAACTCGGCTGTGATCGAGAGCGCGCCCAACGGAACGCTGAACGCCCCTTCGAGCCGTCCGTCCGCGCCGAACGAGAACTCGGTGCTTCCGCCGCCTGAGTCCACGACGGTCAGCGGGCCGGCAAGGACGCCCGGCGCTTCAAAGGTGAGCTGGGCTTCCTGTGAGGCCGTGAGGACGGCGGGGAAAACGCCCGTTTCCCGCTCGAAGATTTCTAAAAACTCGTCCCGGTTGGCGGCGTTTCGGACCGCGTGGGTGCCGCAGGCTGTCGGGACGGCGCCGGCCCTTCGGGCGGCGGCGGCAAACGACGCGGCGGCCGCCGCCGTTTCTTCCATCGCTTGGCGGGTCAAAACGGGCGATTCTCCCCGGCCGAGCTTTGTCACCCGGTGCCCTTCGTCGAGGATTCGGGTGATTCCGGACCGGTCTCCCTCGGCCAGACAGTATTTGACCGAGTTGGTTCCCACGTCGATGACGGCGGCAAGGCTGGCTTTCATCTTCAACCTCCAAGGCCCGAAGAGGGCGGACTATAATTTTATTATAGTCTACTGCTGACCCTAAGTTGAGGGGCTGACGCCCGGTTCGGCGTTGACGATACGAAAGAATTAATTATAATATTTATGAGTAATATTGCTGAGTTCTATAGAACAAAGGAGGAGTTCGTATGAAGAGAGCTTTTGCTGCGTTGGCTGTTGGGGCTATGTTGGCGGCAGGGACGGCCGGGTGGGCCATGCAGGGCCCGCTTGTTTTGACGCCCGAGGAGGAGAAGGCGTGGAAGGCCGAACCGGCATACGGCACGGTGATTCCTCTAGGGCATACTGGCGGAATGTGCTTGGGCACGTTCGGCATCGCGCACGTGAAGGGATTCTACGCTGACGAGGGGCTGAAGACGGAAGTTTATAAGTTCGCGTCCAAGGCGCTGAACGACGCGGTTGGTACCGGCAAGGTCGTGGCCTGCGGCAACCATATCGCCGCTATGCTCGTCCCGGCGGTTAACGGGGTCAGAATGAAGTTCACCACCGGCATTCAGACCGGCTGCAAGTCGCTGTACGCCCTAGCGAATGGGCCGATCAACTCGACGAAGGACCTGAAAGGCCGGACCGTGGCGGTATCGACGGCGATCGGCGGGTCGGACCACAACATCACGCTTCGGTTCCTGAACCACGACGGTGTGAAGCCCGACGACGTGAAGTTCAAGCAGGTTGAGGCGTCTGCGGTTGTCCTCGCCATGCAGAACGGCGAGGTGGACGCGGCCACCATGTCGGACCAGTACGCCGAGAAGTTCTTGGACGACGGCGTGCTCAAGAGAATCCGCTCCCTGACGTTTGACCCGGATTTCTCCCAAGAGCCTTGCTGCATTCACGCGATCAACTTGGACTTCCTGCAGGCCAACCCGATCACGGCCCGCAAGCTGACCAACGCTCACGAGCGGGCGTCCGAGTGGATCATGGAGCACGAGGAAGAGGCCATTGACCTTCTGTTCGCCAACGGCTGGGCTTCCGGCGATCGGGATCTGGCCCTGCGGATGCTGAAGACGTACAACTTCCTGATCAGCGACGAGCTGACCGAGACGGCGCTGCGCAACATCCTGAACGACTACAAGGAGTTCGGCCTGATCAACAGCTCGCTGGACACCGAAGAGACGCTGAAAAAGATCTGGGAGCCTGTGCTGAAAGAATAATTTGACGCTGTAAAAAATCTCCGGCCCCAATGATATGCTCCCCCCAAGTAGGACAGGGAAATATAAAACCTACTTGGGGGGTATTTCTATGCCCAGAAAAAGCAAGATAGACTCAGCTTTGAAAATATCTCTAGTTGAAAGCTATCTCCGAGACGAAATCAGCTGCACAGAAGCGACAAGGCAAGCGGGGCTTAGGGGCCGCGCATCGTTTAGGAGTTGGGTCCGGATTTACCAAAATGAAGGTCCCGGAGGATTGCTCGCTCAATCGAGAAACAGACATTATTCACAGGAGCTGAAATTGGCTGCCGTTCATGCCTATCTGAGCGGAGAAGGATCCTTAACGGAGACGGCGTATCGCTATGGCTTACGGTCAAAAGCTCAACTTCAAAGCTGGATACAGGCATATACTACTCATGGATGGATCCAATCGTGCACAAGCGGAGGAGGCAGCTCCATGAGAAAAGCCAGACAGACAAGCCAGGAAGAACGCCTTGAAATCGTACAGTACTGCCTTGCTAAGGATAATAATTATGGAGCGACGGCGCTGAAATACGACTGTTCCTATCAGCAGGTGCGCAACTGGGTGCTCCGTTATGAGAGCATGGGCCCCGCCGGCCTTGAAGACCGTCGTGGACGGCGGATTGGAACCCTGCCAGCCCGGACACCAGAGGAAAAGCAGCGCCACAGGATTGCAGAACTGGAACACAAGAACCGCGACCTTCAGATGGAGAACGACCTGTTAAAAAAATCAGAGAGTTAGAGATGAAAGATCGCTCTCTCTGACTCGACATCCCTACAAATACCAAGCGATCAAAGAACTGACTGAAGCCAAGCACTACCCCCTGCAAAAGCTCTGTCAGTGCCAGCGGCTTTCGCGCAGCGCGTATTATCGCTGGCTTAAAGGTCCTGTCAGCTTCAGTGAGAAGTACAATACCGAGCTCTCCGAGAAGATCAAGGCCATTCATGAGAACCATCCGGATATGGGTTACCGGCGAATCAGGGACGAACTGGAAAGGAATCACGGCATCGCAGTGAACGATAAGCGGGTACTCAGGATCTGTCGCGGAGAGCGTATTCAATCCACGATCAAGTGGAGGCCAAAGAGCTGCACCAGAAGCAGCCAAGACCCTGCACATATCGCCAAAAACTATCTCAACCGTGACTTTCACGCAGACGCACCGAACGAGAAATGGCTGACGGATGTCACTGAGTTCAAGTATTACGTCGGGGGGAACGCTCACAAAAGTATATCTGAGTGCCATACTGGATCTCTATGATCGCAGGATCGTGGCATATAAAATCGGCGAGCATAATGACAATCCGCTGGTTATGAGCACGTTTGATGAAGCTGTAGAGCGTGAGCCCGAGGCACATCCATTGTTTCACAGTGACCGAGGCTTCCAGTACACGAGCAAACAGTTCTCGGGGAGACTAAAGAGAAACCGAATGAAGCAGAGCATGTCCAGAGTAGCCCATTGCATTGACAATGGGCCTATGGAAGGCTTCTGGGGGATCCTGAAGCGTGAAATGTACTACAGGAAACGCTTCACCTCAAAGATGGATCTGGTGAAGACCATAGAGTCATACATCAGGTATTACAACACGGAGCGGTTCCAACGGAAACTGAATCTGATGACACCTGCCGAATACCATGCAAGCTTCTATACTGCGGCGTAAAAGAACCGCCAGCCGATTACTCGACTGGCGGTACGGGACTTTTTGATTTTTCACTGTCCTATTGACGGGGAGCAGACAGACCAACTGGGCCGGAGCTTTTGCGTTCAGTATCAGTAAGCTGGAAGGCGCTACAGCCGTTCGCAGACCGAGTGGGCGGCCACTAAGCCGCTGGCGGCCGCCTGAATGATTCCCCGGCTGACGCCAGCCCCGTCGCCGACCATGTAAAGCCCGCGGACGGACGGCACCTCAAGGGTAGTGTTCAGCTGGACGCGGAGCGAGTACAGCTTGATCTCCACGCCGTAGAGAAGCGTGTCGTTCTGGTTGACGCCCGGCATGATGGCGTTGAGTGCGTCGAGGAACTCGACGATTGACGTCATGTGCCGGTGCGGCAGGACGAGGCTCAGGTCGCCCGGCTCGGCCGGGCCGGTCTGTTCCACCATGCCCCGGGCGATTCGGTCCGGCGTGGAGCGCCGGCCGTCCCGCAGGTCGCCGAGACGCTGAACGAGGATCCCGCCGCCGGCCAGCATGTTGGCCAGCCGGGCGATATGGGTCGCGTAGCCGATCGGGTCGCCGAACGGCTGGGTGAAGTTCTTCGTCACCAGAATGGAGAAGTTGGTGTTGTTCGACTTGGTGTTCTTGAGGCTGTGGCCGTTGACGGTCACCAGCTTGTGGGCCTTGTTGAACTCGCTGACCACGAACCCCGATGGGTTCATGCAGAAGGTGCGCACCCGGTCGTCGAACGTGGGGGTGTTGTACAGGCATTTGACCTCGTAGAAGTCTCGAGTCAGGTCCTGGCAGACGCTGTCTGGGACTTCCACTCGGACGCCCACGTCGACCGGCATGGAGGCGATGGGCAGTTCAAGCCGCCGGATCACCGTTTCCAGCCAGCTGGCTCCGTCCCGGCCCGGCGCGGCGATGACCGTTTTGCTCTCGATCCGCTCGCCCTTGGCCGTCACGACGCCCTTGGCCTGTCCGTCCTCGATGATCACGTCGGAGACGAACGTGTCCATACGAATGTCGCACAGCGCTTTGAGGTGGTGATACATGGCGTCCAGTACTTCCCGGCTGGCGTCCGTGCCGATGTGGCGGATCTTGGCCGGGAGGACTTTGATCCCCACGGCGGCGGCCCGGTGAATGGTGTCCCGCACGGCCTGTCCCGACGGCTCGTAGAATTTTGGGTCGGCGCCGAAGTGGACGAACGTGCTGTCGACCCGTTCGATCAGCTCGGCCACGCTTGCCCGGCCGATGTACTCTTCCAAGTTGCCGCCGTACCCGGTGGTGATGGTGAGCTTGCCGTCGGAAGCGCTTCCGGCGCCGCCCCACCCGGAGACGATGGCGCAGCTGGGACAGTTCACGCAGCTGGAAACCTTGCCTTCGAGTATTGGGCACTTGCGCTGCTTGATGAGCCGTCCTTTATCAATGATGAGAACGCGCTTGCCCTGTTCGGTGAGGCTGAGCGCGGCAAAAACGCCGGCAGGTCCGGCGCCGACAATCACCGCATCGTAAATCATCCTGTTCCCCCTCTTGGCTGTTTCACGGCGATCGGGGCTCTGCCCCGAAGGTCCAACTCATTATAACAGAGCGCCGGGGCGCCGCGCCGGGTATAATGTCAGTGCGGCGCGATGATGCCGTGAAAAGGAGGACTGTCATGAAAGACTATCGGGGAACCGCGCTCTTCGTGGGAGCGCTCGCTTCTTCGGGCGACGGACTGATCACCGCCCTGCGGACTTTTGAGGCGCTTGGCGTCCGCGGCCTGGGCGCCGCGACGACCGTGCTGGCTTCGGGCCGCGACGGGGCTATTCGTCATGAGCTGCCGGCGGAGTGCGTGGCCGCTCAAATACAGGAAATTACAGCCGGGGCGGTCGGCTCGGTGATGGTCGGGACGGTGGACCGGGAAAACATCGTCGAGCCTTTGGCCGCCGCGCTAAGGGAGATCCCGAACGCGAAATTGGTGCTTGACCCGTTCCGAATGCTCCAGTCAGGCGTCCCGGACTCGGATAAGTCGACCCTTGAAGTGGTTAAAGGCGGCCTGCTGCCGCTGGCGACCGTGGCGGTGTTCAACTCGCCGGAGGCAAGCCTCGTGAGCGGCCTTCCGATCGAAACGGAGGACGCCCTGCAGGAGGCGGCCCGGTGCATCGCCGATATGGGCCCCGTGTCGGTGCTGGTGACTGGCGGCCGGCTTGACGGCCAAACCGTGACCGACGTGCTGTGGCACGCCGGTCAGGCGAAAGTTTGGCACGGTCCAAGGCTTGACTCGCCGCGCCCGGTCGGCTTGGGCGATATCCTGAGCGCCGCCGTCGCGGCCGAACTGGCCGCTGGAAGCTCTATAGAAAACGCTGTCGATGCGGCGCTGGCCTTTGTCCGCGCTCAGCTCGGCGGGGACGTTTCAGAGGTCAAATAGCGTATAGTTTAACGATACGGCAGGGCCGAGAGCGCAAGCGATTGCGCTCTCGGCCCTGCTTTTTATCAGTAGGCCAGCTAGCTTGACTGACGCGGCGGCGGGGAATAAAATTTTAAAGAAATTATCATTTTCATTCTGAATAAGAATGAAAAGAGGGGGAGAAGCCGTGCCGTTAGTTTTAGGGGTTGATATTGGTTCGGTGGGCGCCAAGGCGGCACTGTTTGACGGTCAGATTCTGGGAACCGACCTGATTCCGACGGGGTGGAGCCCCGGCGAGTCTGGCCGCCAGCTGACCCAGCGGCTTCTGACGTCGTGCGGCGTCGAGACCGGGCAGCTGACGGGCATTGTGGCTACCGGGTACGGGCGTAAAACGTTCCTTGACGCGACCCGCAAGGTGACCGAGATCACCTGTCACGCTCGGGGGGCGCGCTTTCTCTCCCCTGACGTTCGGACGGTAATCGACATCGGCGGGCAGGACAGCAAGGTCATCGCGATGGACGCGTCGGGAGTGGTGAGCGACTTCGCGATGAACGACCGCTGCGCGGCCGGAACGGGCCGGTTTATTCAGATGGCCGCCGCCGCGCTGGGGTTCCAGATGGACGAGTTCCTCAACATTCCACTTCAGGGGGAGGAACTGCCCATTTCGAGCATGTGCGCCGTGTTCGCCGAAACCGAGCTGGTGAACCACCTGGCCCAAGGGGCTAACCGGGAGTCCTTGGCGAGGGGAATTTTCAGGTCCATATCGACCCGGGTAGCGGGAATGCTGGGCCGTCTGGGTTGGCAGCCGCCGATTTTCTTCTCCGGCGGGCTGGCCCGGTCGGAAGCGCTTCGAGTCATGCTGTCACAGGTTCTTCAGTGCGACGTGGCGGTGGACTCTCGGTCTCAGTTCGCAGGCGCCATAGGGGCGGCGCTGATTGGTTGGGAGGGGAAGGCATGAGGTCGATCAGTCAAGTTGTGGCGGAAATGAGAGAGCACGCCAAAGACGGCGTGATTCAGGTGAAGGAGTTCAAAGAATCGGGCGGCATCGTGGTGGGGTGCTACTGCACCTATATGCCGTGGGAGATCGTCAACGCGTCTGGCGCGGTTTCGGTCAGCCTGTGCTCGAAGAACGACGCGGCGATCCCGGCGGCGGAAGAGCACCTGCCGAGAAACCTGTGCCCGCTGATTAAGGCCAGTTACGGACACGCGCTTCGGGGAAGCTGCCCGTACTTCCATTTCTGCGACGTGGTGGTCGGAGAGACGACCTGCGACGGCAAGCGGAAGATGTACGAGCTGATGCAGGGCATAAAAAAGGTGTACATGATCGACCTGCCGCATCAGGCCGACCGGCCGCAGGACTTTGAACTCCTTCGGAGGGAGTACGAGGCGTTTCGGAAGTTCATCGGCGAGCTGACCGGCAAGCCGATAACCGACGACGCCCTTCGGGCGTCGATCGCGCTGCGCAACCGGGAGCGCCGGGCGCTCCGCGAGATGTGGAACCTGTCAACGTGCGACGACCCGGCTCTGACCGGCCGGGAAGTTCAGGAGTTCGGCGACTACATGCAGACCCACTTCCACAAGGAAGAGGCGGTGAACTGGCTGGAGAACTGCGTCAAGGAGATTCAGACCGCTTGGGAAAACGGCGACCGGCGGGGCTTGACCGGCCCGAGGGTTCTCGTCACCGGCTGTCCGATTGGCGGGGCCATGAAGGTCGTCGACGCCATTGAGGCGGCCGGCGGCGTGGTCGTCTGCTACGAGAACTGCGGCGGCGAGAAGGAACTGGGCTATCTGGTCGACGAGACCGGCGATCCGATGGACGCGATCACCCGCAAGTACCTTTCCATCGGCTGTTCCATCATGAGCCCGAACTGCAATCGAATGGACGCCCTCAAGTACCTGATGGACCGGTACCGGGTCGCGGGGGTCGTGGACGTGACGCTCACGTCGTGCCATACCTACGCGGTGGAGACGTGGTCTGTCCGTCAGGTCGTCCAGTCGTCCGGTCGGGGCTATCTGGCCGTCGAGACCGACTACTCGGCCAGCGACAAGGAGCAGCTTTCCACCCGTCTGGGCGCGTTTGTGGAGATGCTGGAGTCGGCCAGCTGAGAGGCGGCTGGCGGCCAACAGGGCGGCGGGACTTTTGCGGGCTTTCCTCTTGTGCCGGAGCTGAACCGGTGATACGCTGACCCCGCGGAGGTGAGACCGTTGCTGTTGGAAAAACTCGACGTAACAACTGAGTCGGTGAAGGCCCTGCAGAGACAGGCGTTCTTCGTCGGCAGCCTGATGGTGTTTCTCGGCTGTGCCGTTTGGATCGTGTCGCTCGTCTTTTCCGTGGCGTTTCAGCGGGTGGCCGGCGTTGCCGTCCTGTTGGCGGCGGGAGCCGAGTTTGCCCTGTCGTTTCGGAGCGTCGGCACGGCGCGGAGCGTTGGCCGAATTTTCGCCGCAGTTCTGACCGTTTTGGGGGCCATCATGGTCTTTCTGCCCGAGGCGGGCGCGGCGACGCTGAGCGTCCTGATCGCGCTCTATTTCATCGCCGACGGGGTCATGAGGCTCGTCAGCTGGTGGCGGGTGAAGGCCGTTCCCGGCGCGTGGGGCCTGTTGGTCGGAGGGATCATCTCGGCCGTCTTGGCAGTTATTATCCTGTCCAACTGGCTCGGAGCCCGGACGGGGAACGTGCCTCGCGTGCTTCTCGGGGCCATGCTGGTTATTTCCGGCCTGTTGACGATTCGCCTGGCGCTGGGCTGCACGTCCTACGTGGAGCGGCGGGCGTCGGAGCAGAAGAGCTGACGGCGGTTGAAGCCGAAAAGAAAATTAAGGCGTTAAAAAGGCCTCCCGTTCTCTGCGAACGGGAGGCCTTGTTTTTATTCGACCCAGTAGTTGGGAGCTTCCTTGGTGACGACCACGTCGTGAGGGTGGTTCTCCTTCACCGAAGCGGCGGTAATCTGGACGAACCGGGCTTTTTCCCTGAGAGTCTCAAGGTCGGGGCTTCCTAAATACCCCATGCCAGCCCGAAGGCCGCCGACCAGCTGATAGATGACGTCGCCAGCCGAGCCCTTGTAGGCCGCCAGCCCTTCAATGCCCTCGGGGACGAGCTTGTTGTCCTTGGAGTTCTCCTGGAAGTACCGGTCCTTGCACGAGCCGCCCTTCATGGCGCCAAGCGAGCCCATGCCCCGATAGGTCTTATACGACCGGCCGCGGTAGATGATGACTTCGCCGGGGCTTTCTTCCGTTCCGGCCAGCAGCGAGCCGATCATCACGCAGTGAGCGCCGGCGGCCAGAGCCTTAACCATGTCGCCGGAGTAGCGAATGCCGCCGTCGGCGATGATCTTGCGGCCCGAGTTCCCTAGGGCGGAGGCCACGTTCAAGACCGCCGCGAGCTGGGGCACGCCGATACCCGCCACGATTCGGGTGGTGCAGATGGAGCCGGGGCCGACCCCGACTTTTACCGCGTCGGCGCCGTGCTCGATCAGGGCCTGAGCCGCGCCAGCCGTGGCGATGTTGCCGCCGATGACCTGAAGGTCCGGGTGACGGCGCTTGATGGCGCTGACCGTGTCCAGAACTTTTTTGGAGTGACCGTGCGCCGTGTCGACCACAATTAGGTCGACGTGGGCGCTCACCAGCGCGTCAACCCGCTCCATGACGTCGGCTCCCACGCCGACGCAGGCGCCGCAGCGCAGCCGGCCTGAAGAGTCCTTGGCCGCGTTGGGGAAGTCCTTGACTTTCTGCAGGTCCTTGATGGTGATGAGCCCTTTGAGCTTGCCGTTCTTGTCCACCAGCGGCAGCTTTTCAACCTTGACGTGCCGCAGGATTTCCTCCGCGTCGGCCAGCGTGGTTCCTTCGGGAGCGGTGATGAGCCCCTCTTTCGTCATGACGGCGCTGATCGGCTGGACGAAGTCGTCGATGAACCGCAGATCCCGGTTCGTGATGATGCCGACCAGTTTCATGTTGTGGTCCACCACCGGCACGCCGGAAATGTGGTAGTGGCTCATCAGGTCGAGGGCGTCCTGAACCGGGTTTTCCGGGTGCAGGTAGAACGGGTCCGTGATGACGCCCGCCTCGGACCGCTTGACCTTGTCCACCTCTCTGGCCTGGTCGTCGATGGACAGGTTCCTGTGGACGATGCCGATTCCGCCTTCCCGAGCGATCGCGATGGCCAGCCGGCCTTCCGTCACCGTGTCCATGGCGGCGCTGCAGATGGGGATATTGATTTTGATTTCCGGCGTGATCCACGAGTCAACGGCCACTTGGGCCGGCAGAACCTCGCTGTACTGCGGCTCGAGCAGCACGTCGTCGAAAGTGAAACCCTGATACGGCGCGAAGTGTTCCTGGATGTTCATAGGGGCTCCTCCTCCCGGGTAATTGTCAGCATTATAGCGGTCTGGCGGGCAAACGCAACCCCGACCGAGCGACGGTTGCCGCCGCCCATGCGGCCATCGCCTGGGCTTCGCCGACCGGGCCGACCGATTCGCCCGACTTGAAGGTCACCGAGATTTTTCCGTCGCCAAGGACCTTTTCGAGGGCCTGGCGGATCGCCGGGCCGTAAGGAGCCAGTTTGGGCACTTGAGCCGTCACGACCAGCGAGACGAATTGAACCGACCAGCCGGCCTGCTCCGCGCGGCTCACCGCGTCGGCCAAGAGGTCCATGCTTCGGCAGCCCGCGTACTGCTCGTCAGACGACGGGTAAAGGGTGCCGATGTCGGGAAGTCCCGCGGCCGACAGCACCGCGTCGGCGGCCACGTGGCTGATGATGTCCGCGTCCGAATGGCCGGCAAGCCCCAGCGGGGACGGTACAGTCACGCCGGCCAAGACGAGGGGACGGTCCGGCGTCAGGGGGTGCACGTCATAGCCGATGCCGGTTCGGATTTCCGGCCCGGCAAGCCGGCAGGCCAGCTCCCAGTCGCCCGGGCGGGTGATTTTGGCGTTTTTTTCTTCGCCGTCCACGGCGGCCAGCTCTTTTCCGGCTTCAAGCCACGCTTGGGCCTCGTCGGTCAGCCCGGCTGCGTCGGCTCGGCCCGTGAGGGCGCGCAGCAGTTCGTCCCGGGGAAAGACCTGAGGCGTTTGGGTGAGAAACAGCCCCTCCCGGCTCACCGGCTCCCAGCCGGAGCCGGCCCGCCGCTTGAGCGAGTCGGGAACCGGCAGTACCGGGACGGCGGCTCGGCCGTTTCCCGCCGCCTCGACCAGCTTCTCCCACAGGTCCGGCGACGCGAAGGGCCGGGCCGCGTCGTGCAGGGCGATCAGCTCGCCTCGTGCCGCCTGAAGGGCCTTGAGGGCTGATTCCCCCCGGCTCGTTCCGCCGGCGATGAGTCGGGCGTCCGGCGCCAGTTTTTCGGCAGTTTGAAAGGCCTCTTCGGCGTCGGGCGGCAGGACGAGGAGAATTTCAGCGTCGAATTTGGCGCAGACGGCTCTGGCCGTCTCGTAGCTGTAGTGCCAGAGCGGTCGGCCTGCCAGAAGCCTGAACTGTTTGGGCACCCCGCCGAGGCGGGATCCAGACCCAGCGGCCAGAATGGCCGCAGTGAGGCGCATCGGCTAGTCTCCCGTCACGGGCCGTCGGCTTTCAAGGGCGGCGTGAAGGGTGACCCGGTCGGCGAACTCGATGCTGCCGCCGACGGGCAGGCCGTAGGCCAGCCGGCTTTTCGTCACCGGCAGGTCAGCCAAGGCGTCCAGTAGGGCGTAGAAGGTCATGTCTCCTTCCACCCGCGGGTTTGTGGCGATGATGATTTCCTCGATCGGTTCCTGAGCGATTAAGGCCCTGAGGCGCTCGATCACGTCCGGCGGAATGTTCTCCCGGTCGTCCATCGGCGAGACGGACGTGGCTAGGTTGAAGTACAGGCCGTTGAAGAGCCCGGAAAGCTCAATGCTCGTCAGGTCTTCCAGCGACTCGACGACGCAGAGCAGATGGCGGTTTCTCATCGGGTCGGAGCAGATCGGGCAGGGCTGGGTCACCGTCAGGTTGCCGCACCGGCTGCAGGTGGCGACATCGCGTTTCAGCGCGTTTAAGGCGTCGGCCATATCTTTGGCGTAAGACTGAGGCTGCTGAAGTACAAAAAAAGCCATGCGTCGGGCGCTTTTGGCCCCGACGCCTGGCAGTTCCTTAAACAGGGATATGAGCCGCTCAAGAGGTTCTGGAAGTGTCACGTTGTGCCTCAGAACGGCAGGTTCATGCCGCCGGTGAGCCTGCCCATCCGGCTCTGCATAAGCTCTTTCGCCTTTCGGCTTGCCTCGCGCACCGCCGCTAGGACTAAGTCTTCCAGCACGTCAACCTCGCTGGGGTTGACGACTTCCGGGGAGATCTTGACGCCCAGCAGGTCGCCCTGACCGTTGACCGTCGCGGTAACCATGCCGCCGCCGGCGGTACCTTCGACCTTCTCGTTCGCCAAGTCGGCCTGAATCTTCTGCATTTCCTGCTGCATTTTCTGCGCCTGCTTGATCATCGAGCTCATGTTGCCCATATTGCTGCCGCCAAACTTCATACGAGTCACTCCTTCAATTATGGATGATGATACCCTGTTCCGGCCCGAATCGACGCGGCTCGGTAAAGCTGTTCTGCCAAAACGAGAAGGGCCAGTTCGTGTGGAAACGTGAGAGACGAGAGGGACCAAAGGGAACTGGCCCGCTCCTTGACTTGGGGCGATATGCCCCACGGACCGCCGATCAGCAGGACGAGCCGGCCAGGCGACGAGTCCAATTGGGAGAACAGCTCTTTGGAAAACGCCTCGCTGGTGAAGGTTCGCCCCCGTTCGTCCAAGGCGATCAGCTGGTCCCGGTCACCGAGAAGCTTTAAAATTTCAGCGCCCTCGGCTTCCATTCGCCGGAGCCGGTCCAGCTTGCCGAGCCGGCCGTCGGGGATCAACGTCAGCGACGCGGCCATGAAGGGCCGGAGCCGCTCAAGGTACGACGCGACGCCTTGGAGGATAAACGCTTCTTTCGGGCGTCCCACCGCCGCGACGAGCAGCTTCATCTCGTCCGCCGCCGCAGGCGAAGCGGCACTTCGTCCCAGAAGGGGCCCGATGAAGCGGGCTTTGGCATGGGGGCGTTCTTCAGCCGAAGGCGAAGCCGCTCTTCCTCGTCTCGGGCGGCGTCCAAGGCGGCCGCCGCGTCGAGGTACCGGCCGAGCGCTTCTTTTTGGAGCTTGAGCGCCCCCAGTGCCCTCTGTGCCTGAGGGGACGACAAAAGCGACAGGCTGCCGGCCGATTGGCCGCCGTCGGACGGTCCGTCAAGCGGCGGCAGGTCGGCCCGAAGCTCCTCGACCGCCGCGCTCCCTTCGTAAAGCCGGAGAGTCTCCAACTGGGAAGCGGTGGAAAACAGCCGCTCGGCAAGGAGAAGACGGGCGTCATCCGCCTCTCGCTGAGCCGCCCGACGCCGGGCAGCAGCCCGGCTGAGCCGAAGGGCGCAGACGGACGGCTGGGTCTCTTGCGTCACGGCTTGTCACCGTCCCTTCTGGCCCGGACTGACGAGAGCCGGTCCCGCAGGAGAGGACGCGGGATCTTCCTCAGTCGCTCTTCGTCGACCCAGCTCAGGACCTCCCACGCCAGAGAGACCGGCGTGCGGCCTTCTGGAGCGTGACGCAGGGCGAGAAAGGCGTTCAGCTTGGACTGGAAGGACGCCAAGTCCGGCGGCACCTCGTCGCCCCAGCGGCGAAGCGAGCTGATTTCGGCTGACAGGGCTTTGAACTGGCGTCGGAGCCACGCGGCTTCCGTCCGCTGAGGGGTGTCCCGCCAGTGGCTCGTTTCGCCGTCCAATCCGACGGTTTCGGACCGGGTGATGTGAACGGCCAAGTCGAAGTAGGCGCGAAGTCCCCAGAGCGGCGACGGGCTGCCCCGATCGGCCCAGTCGGACAGCAGGGCGACGACGGTCAGCCTGCTGCGCCACTGGTAGGCCATGTCGAGGATTTGGCAGACCATGCCGTGAAACGAGTTCAGCGCCCCGCGGACGCTGCGGACGGCGCCGCGAAGAAGCAATTTTTCTTGGTACAGGTCGAACCAAGCGTCCAAGTCGCGGATGATCAGGCAGACCGGCTGGCCGGACTGAGCCAGCTCGACGGCCCGCACCGCGCCGGCCCGAAGGGGCGCCAGACTTCGAAACGCCGTGGCGTCGCACGGCGCGGCGAACAGGTTGTTCTCGTCGAGGCCCAAGTCGTCCCAGGACCCACGGATTTCCGCCAGAGCGGAGCGGGGCGTCCCGATCGCCACGTACAGGGGCGTCTGGCCGTCCGATGTCGCGTCGTACAGCAGCCGGGAGGCAGTCCAAAGTCCGGCTTCCTGCGTGGGCGCGGTTAAAAGGATTCGGTCGCCTCGGTACAGCGGAAACAGCGCGTCAAGGGCCGGCACGCCGGTGGAAAACGGGACGAGCGTCCGTTCAGCCTGATCGACTAAAACGGGCAGCTTGCTCGGAAGGTCCGGCTCGTCGGCGCCAAGCCAGACGGTTAAGTCATCGGGTGACATGCCGGGGAAGGCGTCGTCCAAGCGGACGCGGGTCTGTCGGCCGTGAAGGGCCGTGACCCGACCGATGAACTGCTCGCCCCGCCCGTTGACGACAGTGACCAGATCGTTCAGGTGGGCCGAGCGAAGCCCGTCCACCCAGAGGACGGTGCCTTCCAGCCGGGATATTCGGCGGGAGCCGACGCGCGAAAGGCTCACGGCAGATCTCCTTTCCGGCCGCAGCTGTTCAGCCAGTTTCGAATCGCCAAGCGAGAGGCTTCCGGCCCGTCGAGGGACTCAAAGCCCAACCGCTGGGCCCGAGCGGGAAAGTCGCCCGGCAGGGCGTCAGGCGTTTCGCAGAGGTAAAGAATTTTGTCGTGGTCGCACGGACGCCACGGTGTCGCCGGGACGTCGTCGATCTCGCCGGGGCCGAGAGAGAGGTACAGGCCGTCGAGCAGCTCGGCCAAGCGAAGCGCGGCTGCCCGGCCGGCGTCATCGTACCCATCGGCAGCCTCTTCGAGAGCCTTTCGGCTTTGAAGGGCCAAGGCGGCGCGTCCCCAGCCGTCATACGTGGGGCGCAGCCGTTCCTGCCGGTTTTCCAGCACGATTCCCTGATCGGTCAAAAGCTCGACGAGCCGGCCGTACGGGTGTTCGGTGAGCCGTGGCGACGTTCGGTCGACGGTCCAGCCAGCCAGCAAGGAGACGGACGTCTCTATGCCCCGGGCCGGCATGTCCAACAGTCGGGCCACGCCGATTCGGCACAGGGGAGAGAAGCCGGAAGCCAGCAGGTCCTGCCCGCTTTCTTCGCTCCACTCCCGGCCCGTTTCAATCCACCGCCGCAGGTCGTCGAACAATATCAGGCCGTGCCCTTGGGGCGCGGCTTGGCAGACTTTCTTCAGGCACTGGGGGATGAGCTGGCTCAGAGCCGGGCGGCTCCAGAGGGGCGACCAGATGAAAATGGTCTTTTCAACAGTTCCGGCATCAACCGCGCCGTCGATGAGCCTGTTCAGCTCCCGCAGGCCGCCCTGACAGACGACCGCCGCCCAGTCAGCAGTCTGCCGCCTGAGTGCCTCGGCCATCAGCTTGGCGATACCGACCGAGCCGTCGCCGGCTATGACGAGTGACGAGCCGCGGGGCACTTCAAAGGCGGTTTCGAGCCGTCCCAGTCCCCAAAAACTTCTGGTGTGAGTTCCTAAAATCGGGTTCCTGCCCCTGGGGCCGTCGTGCAGAACCCGGCCCAGCGGGTCGATCACCGATCCCCAGCGGAGAGAATCCATGTCGGGCAGGTGATCGGAACCGAGAAATCGGAGAAGCTGTCCCACGACGAGCCGTTCGGGCGGGTCGAGGGAGCGGAGGACGACCGCCCCTTGGCGCACCGACGTCACGAGGCCGACCCACTCCCCGTCGTCTGAAACCGCCAGCTCGCCGGAGCAGAGAGGAACGTCAATCGACGCCCGAACCTCGTCCTCGCAGATCCACTCAACTCGGGCCAGCGGCGTTTTCATCTCCCGTTCCTCCTTTAGGCGGCGACGGCGGCGGAATTTCCACCCACCGGGCCCGGCTTTTTTTGACGAGCTCCCGACGCCGGTCCGGAGACAGCCGGCTCAAGAGTCCCTGTTGGTATAAAACGAGGTCGCCTTCGTCGAACGGCGGCCATGCGACTTCAGCTGACGCGAGGCCTTCGGCGCTGAGGGCCATCCTCCACGTGACCTCAAAGGGCCAGAGGGACAGAAAGGACATGTCCCCGGCCAGAAGGATTCGGCTCATCGTTCGGCTCCAGCCAGCTGGCGGATCCGCGACGACAGCCGCTCGTACTCGAGAAACTGCCGGGCGGCGTAGGAAGCCATCAGCCCGGCTCCGAGCGGGTCGGATCGGTTCAGCCGGGTCATTCGGCCTAGAAGGTCCCGCTCCATGTCCTGAGCGGTGTGCCGGTGTTCCGGCGACCTGAGAGAGCGCCAGACCGTGCCGGCGAACAGAGCCCGCTCCGTCTTGGCTGACGCTAAAACGTCAGGGCGCAGCTCGCCGTGGACCGATAAAAAAGGAACGTCAGCGTTTCCCTGCTGGCGCATGGCCCAGATTCGGTAGTTCCAAGCGTCGGTGTACTGCTCGATGAACGGCCGCAGCGTCCGGCCGGAAAGGCCGGACTCGTCCAGCCAGTGAAAAGCCAGAGCCAGCAGGCCGTCGGCCCATGCCATTTCCCCGTCGAGGCGGCCCTGAGACAGAGCCCGATCGACGGACAAAAGCAGCAGCGGCGCGTGAGGCGAGGCGTGTTCGTTGCAGATCGTCTCAACTCGTCCCATATCCGCGCAGTCAGCCCAGAGACGGTGCCAAAACGCCTGATCCAAAACGCCGAAGCACGGGCGCTGGCGCGGCGGCGTGGGGTGACGGAATGCCAAGTTGCGCAGGAAGGCGAGGCCTAACGGAAGGTCTGACAAAACGCCGAGAAGACAGGCGGCCAGAGCGGTTTCTCCTAAGCTGAGACGAACGAGGTCTGCCAGTCGGCGGCTCGTCTCGGCCGTCAGCATCGAGTCCAGCCGGAACGAAACAGGCCCGGCAGCCAGCGAGAAGTCCCGTCGGTACGGCGGGCCGTAGGAGCTGGCCAGAATGCGTCGCTCAAACTCGCCGAGGGGGGCGCCGTCCAAGCCGTCTAGCTCGCTGGGCGTGAAGAACTCCCTCATGCGGGCGCTCAGCCGGCCGGCGACGTAGCTGAAGTTAGACGGCTGGGAGAGCTTTTTCTGGAAGGCCGCTGGCCTGGAGACGCTCCCATCGGGTACGGAACGTGCAGTCAAGGATCGTCCCTCCTTCATCGACGCAAAGAAAACCGCCCCAGCAGTCGAACGGGGCAGGCCGCACCGGCGCGCCGGTCAGACGCGCCAAAATCGAGGCTTCCGGCTCGGGAGCCTCGAAGTGGTTAATTCGGTCCACGACCAGAGAGCTTTCAGCAATCAGGCCGGACAGGACGTCCGGATAGGATTTGAGCCCGCGGATTCGGTCAAGTTCCTTTCGTACCGTCTCCTGAACCCGCGCCGCGCGAATCGACGCAACCTTGGCGGCGCCTCGGGCGTCGATGCTGCGCAGCGTCCGCTCGAACTCCTCGTCGGCCTGACGCAGGGCGGCCTGATGGCTGATCATGGCCTGATGGTAAATTTCAGCCGCTTCGTCGCGGCGCGAGAGGACGAGCGCGGCGATCTTCTCGTTCCATTGGCGCTCGCTTTCGGCGAGTTCCGCGGCCAGCTCGTCGTCAAGGGCCTTTAAAAACCCCTGAGGCAGAGGCTGTGGGGACGCCTGAGTGGCCGACACGGTCAGGCGAACTGGAGCACCAGCATGATGGCGACGACGAACCCCAGAATGACCATCGTCTCAGGAATGGCTTCCAGAATGATCATCGTTCCGGCGGTCTCCGGTTTCTCCGCGATGGCGCCAGCGGCAACGCTGCCGATTTTTGCCTGAGCATACGCCGTCGCTGCAGCAGGGATGCCGACCGCGAGGGCGGCGGCGAGAGCTATGAGACCTTTTTCCATGAGTGAAACCTCCTGTCGGTGAACGGTGTGAACTGCTTGCCGCTGCTGTCGTAAAACTTTCCCATGAACTCGACGTAGTGAAGACGGGCCGCGTGAAGCCCTGACTCGGCGAAGGCCATCACGAAGTTGAGAGTGTGAATCGCCAAGGCGGCCAAGATTCCGACCGCCGTCAGGCCGAACGTGTCCAAAAACTTGGACGCTGTGACGGCCAGAATGGCCGACGACAGGCCGATGGCCCCGATTCGGACGTAGCTCAGAATGTTGCCGAACGCGCTGAACGACTCGACGATGCCGCCAATTCCTCCACCGGCAGTCAGCAGGAGGAACCCGGCTCCGCAGCCTCCCAGTCCCCAATAGACGGCGCTTTTGGGAAGAAGGCGGCCGGCTGGGGCCAGACAGATCAGAACGGAAAGGATCACGACGATCAGTCCGGCTTTTTCCGCCGCGTGATGCCTGTGTCCGCCCCGAAGGGACTGAAAGACCCCGTATCCCAGGCCGAGAAGCACGTGTCCCAGCCCCATGACGAGGGACGCGAAGAGAACCGGCATGACCGCATGTCCCCGTTCGACCCAAAGGGGTTCGAGCCCGAAGAGCCTATGCCCCATATCGCCGAAGCACTCGCCGAACGCGACGCCCCAGATGATTCCCCAGACGGCTACGGCCGAAAGGATAAAACGCAGGTCCTTGAAAATCGGCGACTTCTGACAGCGGCACAGAACCCACAAGAGGAGCAGCATGACGGCGCTGTAGCCGATGTCGCCGACGATGCACCCGGCAAAAAACGGAAAAAACAGGCTGATCGCCGCGGTCGGGTCAGTGGAGCCGTAGCCGGGCGGCCGAACGAGCTGAAGGAACAGGGCGAAGGGCCGTACCGGCGGCGACTGTCTCAGGGCCGTGGGAACCGACGGCATCTCTTCCTTCGTGGGCTGTCGGAGCGTTAAGGCCACCGAGTCGCCGAATTTTTCCCGAATGGACTGGCAAAACGCTTTCAGCCGGCTCTCGGGGAGCCAGCCTTCCAAGTTGACCGCTGTGCCAGCGGCGCGGCACCGAAGAAGGGCCCGCCGGACGGCGAGATTCCGTTCGGTGAGGAACGAAAGGGCGGCCAGTTTGGGGCCCCACTTGCGGCCCAAGGCGGTCAGTTCGGCGCTGGTTTCGGAAGCTGCCGCTTCCAGCCGCCGAATTTCCATTTCCATTGCCTCGGAGGCAGGGCCGTAGTTCAGCTTTTCAAATTTTCCCGGCGGCAGCCACTGCCTGGCTCCGGCTGACCGAAGAACCGACCGGCCCATCTCGTCCATCTCGCGCGGCAGGGCGATCTCTACTAAAAGAAGGTCCGAACGGGGACAGTCGTGACGGCTGTAGGCGACCGCATCATCAGCCCGTTCGAGCAGGCCGGAGACGGCTTCGTTCAGCCTGGCCCGGCAGAGAGGGTACGATTCGAAGCTGACCCACCAGAGGGACCTGACCCGATCCGCTCGGTCAGGGATATGAGGACGTCCGGCGACGGCCAGTGATTGGACTAAGTTCTCCCGCTCCTCTTTGAGGAACGCCAGTCGAGCGTGGAGCGCCTCAATGGTTTCGCCGATCGAGTCTAAATTGCCGCAGAGCGTCTGACGCGTCCGCTCCGGCATTTTTTCAAACTGGTGCAGCAAAAGCTCCACCGTCGAACCGTCCGACGCCGCGTCGTCGCCCAGCGCCGCTAAAATAGACCGCAACTTTTGATGAGAAGCCACCAGATCGGCGCTCTGCTCGTCCAGTCTGGCGTCGTCCTGGTCGGACTGAATCTGCACCGACCCGTCGGCCAACAGGAAATCGAGCAGGTCGGCGGCCTTTGAACGGGGACACCAGAGAGACAGGTGGTACATCGTCTCAATCATGGCCCTGTTCCCCGTTGAGAAGTATCTGAGCCAGAGTTTTCGCCAGCTCGCCGTAGTCGTTCTGCTGGGCTTGGGCGCAGCGCTCGTTCCATTGCTCGATCAGCTGGCGCTCTTTCAGGTTTCGGGCCTCCGAGGCTCGAGCCTGCGCTTCCGCAAAGATCGAATCGGCCTTCCGCATCGCCGCTCGGACCATCTTTTTTGTCTGGGCGTCGGCTAAGTCGTATCGGGCCTGCTGTTCCTCTTCGTGGCGGCGTTTTTTGAGGGCATCTTGGCCGGCTCGGGCGGCCATCTGCTCCTTCCAAGCGGCGTCGCGGGTTGGCTCGGTCATGACGGGCCTACCTGAGCCAGCAGGTACTCGCAGAAGTCGCTCTGGTCCAGCACGCCCACAAGGACGTCCCGATCCGTCACAGCGATCCGGTAGAGCTTTTTGTCCAGCATCAGCTGCGCCACGCTCAGAATGTGGGCCGATGGGTGAACGGACAGCGGCGGGCGCTGCATATACTTGCTGACAGGCTGGCTGTAAATGCGGGC
The DNA here is from genome assembly GCF_000237805.1 of Jonquetella anthropi DSM 22815. GTDB lineage: Bacteria > Synergistota > Synergistia > Synergistales > Dethiosulfovibrionaceae > Jonquetella > Jonquetella anthropi. The sequence goes on from NZ_CM001376.1 coordinate 440,627, forward strand.
AAATTGGGCGCTTAACAGCTTCTCTTCGTCAAAGAGGAAGGACTCCTGCTGAAGAATTTGGGCCGTCGTGGGAAGGGCAAGCTCCAGCGCGTCGGCTTCGGAGAAGAAGCCGACCAGCCGCCAGTACGCGTCAACTACTGGAACTCCGGAGAGTCTGTGGCTGTGAAGGACTCGAAGCGCATCGGCCACCGTGTCGGTTTCCAAGACGGCCGACAGGTCCCGCTTCATCAGGTCTCCTGCGGTCATGATGATGGTCATGGCGTATCTCCTTCGTCAGGCTTCCGGGGAACCGGAAGTCCAATTTTCTCAACGAACGCCCAGAAGACGAACGAGGCGAGTTCGATATCTTTTTTGAACCGTCCGGGCTCTTGAATCAGGCGGTAAAGCCACTCCAGCCCGAGCTTTTGATAAATGGCCGGCGCTCTCTTCAGCCGTTCGGCGAACACGTCGAGCGAGCCGCCGACCCCGACAGACAGAATTCCCTGCAGGTCGGCTCGGTGGGCGTGGATCCACTTTTCCTGCTTGGGCTGCCCCAGCCCGACGAACAGGATCCGCGCCCCTGACTGGGCGATTTCCTTGGCAATTCGGCTGTCCTCGCTCTTGTCGTGGTAGCCGTCCTGTGTCCCGGCGATGATCAGTCCCGGGTTGAGCTTTTGCAGGTTCTGGGCCGCCTCCTGCGCCCGGCCGGGAAGTCCGCCGTAGAGGAAAACGGGGAACTTTTCAACGGCTGCCAGCCGGCAGAGGCGGGCAGCGAAGTCGATGCCGGCAATGCGCTCCACCACTGCCATCTGAAGCATTCTCATGACCATAACCAGCCCGCTGCCGTCCGGCAGGACGAGCTCCGCGCCGTTCGCGATTCGGCGGAACTCCGGGTCGCTGCGGGTCTCATTGATTCCCAAAGCGTTCAGGGTAACGACCAAGCAGGCCCCTTGGGGGTGTTTCAGCCAGGCCAGCGCCTTGGAGAGGGCGTAGTTCATCGAAATGCCGTCCAGCCGGACGCCCCACAGCTCTCGGCGCACCTTGCGCTGCCGGCCGCCCCAAAGCGTCCAGACGAGAGCGCCGAGCGCGGCCGTGATGGCGACGACGAAAATTCTCATCGCGGCGCCGTGCGGGACCACCTGAAAGAACGTCACCGTTCCGCCCAAGAGGAAGCAGATCGTCGTGACCAGCCGGACCGCCGAGGGGTGGTCGACGCCCCGTTCCAACATCTTCCCGTACAGGTACGGCACGGTAGAAGTGCGGCGGCTGGTAAACGCCTTGTTCATCACCCCGAGGGAGAACTCGACAAGCGGCAGGGCGTAGAACCCTAAGGGGATCACGATGAGCGACGTGATGGCGATACCCTTGCTGACGCCTAAAATGGAAATGCCAGCCACAAGGGTTCCCCACATGAAGCAGAGGGCGCTGTCAAGCTGCCGGTAATGGTGTCCCAATCGGCTCCAGTACGCTGCCACGAGCAGCAGCGAGCCGAGACAAACTAAAAAAGCGTCGCTCAAATCCTGAGACGACAGGGCCGTGACGAAGCTCATCAGGCACAGGCTGACACTCAGAAGGTGTCCCGCCAGCCCGGGAATTTGGTCGAGCTTTTTGAACAGCAGGGGAAACAGAGACATCCAGCAGGTCGTCAGGGCCACCGACTTGAAGCTGTTCAGGTAATAGTAGGAGCTTCCGGTTAGCGAGAAAAATGAAATCCGCGCGCCCCAGAGGGCGAAAAAGAGACCGGGGAGGGGAACGCACCAGCTCCAAAGCTTCCAAGGCTTCACTTGGTCGGCCAGGCCGATGTAGAGAGACAGCAGGCTGGCGGCGACCAAAAGGGCGATGGTCGGACGGCCGCTCCAAAGTCCGAGGAGCACCAGCGCACCGGCCAAGGAAAGGTCTCTCATGTAGAAGTACTGGTCCTTTTTCAGCCGCGCCCTGAGAAGCCTCTGGAACAGCACGCAGACGACCGCCGTGGCGAGGAGGAAAAGAACGGATGGATTCGGAAGGATGCCCATGACTTCGCTCCCTTGTGAAGGACTGGCGACAGTTCAGTTGCAGTTTATAACTCATTCTAGCAGACGCGTTCGGCTTGCGGCTCGGTAACTTCGGCGGCTGCTGAAAAGGGCGTTTCTTGAGCTGCAGGGAATGGGCGGCCAAGCCCGTCGGAAGCCGGTCAAAGTGCGCGGCGCAAGGACGCTCACCGGCCGAACTGCCGTTGCAATTTCAAACGAGGAGTATACAATTTTTAAAGAACTTGAGTCTGATACATTGATGAAATTCCGCGGCATCGACGTCCGGATTTATTCAAAGGAGGAAGAGATGAGAAGGCTGGTTTCTTTGGGAATATTGATCGGGCTTTTTGCCGCGGCGGGAAGGGCTTGGTGCGCGTCGCCGGCTCCTGTGACCTTGACAATGGAAGAGGCGCTGCGAAGGGCTCTCGACGAGAACTTGTCGGTTCTGGCGGCCGGCAAGGGCGTGACAGACGCTCAGGGCGCTAAAAAGAGTGCGGCTGCCGGGTCTGGGCCGACGGTCTTTTTGCGCGGCACTGGGACGGCGTACGATATGCCCCAAGGTCCTGACCGGGACGCTTCTCTGTCGGTCGGACTGTCTGAAACCCTCTACGCCGGCGGGCGGCTGAAGGCGAAGCGGGAACAGGCTGCCTTGGCCTTGTCCAGCGCCGAGCACTCGTTTCAGAGAACCCGGGAGCAGGTTGCCTTCTCGGTGTGGCGCGCGTTCTGCGACGCGCTCTATCAGCAGGAAGTCTGCCGTACCGCCCGCGAGGCGCTGGACTTTTACGAGAAGACCGAACAGGAACTGATCCGACGGGTCGAATTCGGCCTAGCGACGCACCTTGACCGGGTGCGAGTCAGCCAGCAGAAGGAAGACGCCAGGGCGGCGCTCATCGCGGCGAACAACGCTTTAGAGTCGGCGGCGATCTCCCTGAAAACGCTGCTTCGCCTGCCGCCTGACCAACCGCTTGTCCTGCGCGGCACCCTGAATGACGGAGTGCCGGAGGGCGGCCGGTTGAACGAGGACGCACCTGACGAAGAGACCGTTTTGTCCCGACGGGAAGACTATCTGGCGAAAAAGGCACAGGCCGCCGCCGCTGAAAAGGAAATTCAAGCGGCGGCCAGCGGACTCAAGCCGACGGTCCAGGTTACCGGAGCGTACCGCTTCGCCTACGACGCGGCGGGAACGCCGTCGGTCAACAGGTCGGACCAGTGGACTGCTTCCTTATCGGTTTCAGTCCCGGTATTTGACAGCGGCCTGACCAGCGGTCAGGTAAAAAGCGCCAAGGCCCGCCGCGATCAGGCGAACTTGGCGTTGGAAAGCGCCTCGGACGAGATCCGAGCGGACCTTCAACAGGCCAGACTGAGTCTCACCAGCGCGTTGGAGACCGTGGAGGCGGGCAGAAAAAACCTTCGGCTGGCCGAAGAAAGCCTGAAGTACGCCGAAGCCGGCTACAAAGAAGGAGTCAGTCCCCAGCTTGACGTGCTCCAGGCCAGAACAGAGCTCACCCGGGCCGGTCAGTCGCTGGCCGGTTATCTGAGAAATGCCCGGATAGCCCAGGCAAGTCTTTGGCTGGCTCAGGGGCGGATGATCGAGCAGGCGCTGGGGAAGTGACGGGGCTCGGGGCTAGAAGGTTGGAATTTAAGTTTTTTGAACGAAAACATAAGTTTTACGAGAACGATTTTTCAGATTATTTGGCGGGGATCTGAAAGTCCGATGCGGCGCGCGCGCGCGTCACGACGGGGATCGCGTTTCGTTTTCGTCACCCTAAGAGGCTCAGGAGGGCCAGCGTCGTCTGCTCTTGGGGCTTCTTGAATTTTAGATAAAAAAACGTATCATAGAAGCGCGTTGTATGTTTGTGCATTACGGCGCAGTTGGCTGATTCAGGTTCTCGGCAAATTTTTTGCCGAGGCAAATCATGAAGGAGGAGAACAGACCGAATGAAACTTGGAACAGTTTCAAAATCGCTGATTCTGGCAACAGCTCTTTCTGCTTTGGCAACAGCGGCTATCGCGTGCACGCCGATGGGCGTGGGCAAGAACGCTTCCGCCGACGGGTCCGTCATGGTTTCTCACACCTGTGACGGCTGGTACGACCAGCGGATCCAGATCGTCAAGGGCGGCAAACACAAACCCGGCACGATGCTTGAGATCTGGGGCGACCCCTGCGTGGCGACCCGCCCCGACAAGCCGCAGGTCAAGATGGGCGTCATTCCCCAGGCCCCTGAGACGTACACGTACTTTAACGTTGGGTACCCCTTCATGAACGAGAAGGGCGTCGTCATGGGCGAGTTCACGTGGAGCGGCCGGGACGAAGTCGCTTCGCCCAAGGGCATGTTCTACATCGCCAACCTGGAGCAGCTGGGCCTGGCCCGTGCCGCGACGGCGAAAGAGGCCGTGAAGGTCATGGGAAAGATGGCCGAGAAGTACGGGTACTGTGACGGCGGCGAGACGCTGATCGTCGGCGACGGAAACGAAGCGTGGGTTTTCGAAGTCTGCGGCGGCGGTCTGCTCTGGACTCCTGAGAGCGGCAAGCCGGGCGCTCACTGGGTTGCTACCCGCATCCCCGATGACGGATTCTTCGTCGGCGCCAACCGGGCTCGCACTCAGGTCGTCGACTTTAACGACAAAGAGAACGTGATGACCTCCACCGACCTGACGGCTCTGCCCGAGGAAATGGGCTGGTGGAAGAAGGGCACTCCGTTCAACTTTGAGAAGATTTTCAACCCCGAACCTTACGGCTATCCGTTCTATCAGTCCCGCCGGGAGTGGCGCGCCCTGTCTCTGGTTGCTCCTTCCAAGAAGTGGGAGCTTCGGGACGACCACAGCCAGTATCCGATGTTCGTGACCCCGGACAAGAAGCTCACCGTTCAGGACCTGATGAAGATTTACGGCGACCATCTGGAAGGCACTCCGTATGACCTGACCAAGGACAAGGCCGCCGGTCCCTTCGGCAACCCGACCCGCTGGCAGGTTGCCAAGGACCAGAAGCCGAAGGGCCGGGAAGGCGAAGACTGGGAGCGCAGCATCGCCCTGTTCCGCTGCTCCTACAGCTTCATCTCCCAGAGCCGTGCGGATCTGCCCGAGCCGGTCAGCACCGTGCTGTGGTTCGGCGAGGACGCTCCTGATACGACCGTGTACGTGCCGATTTACTGCGGCGTCACGACGATTCCTGCGCCTTGGACGAGAGGCGACCGGGCGAAATTCGACCGGAACAGCGCTTGGTGGGCTTTCAACCTTGTAAACAACTGGGCTAACCTTCGTTGGGACGCCATGTTCAAGGACATTCAGGCGAAGAGAGCGACCTATGAGAGCAAGTTCTTCGCTGATCAGGGCAAGGTTGAGGCGGAAGCCGTTCGGCTCTACAAGAGTAGCCCGAAGAAGGCCGTTCAGTATCTGACCGATTACACCTGCAAGTCGCTGAACACGGTGGAAAAGGGCTGGTGGGATTACGCCTTTGAGCTGATCGGCAAGTACTACGACGGCGGCATGATCGGCGAGAAGGGCAACTTCGTCGTTCTCGGCTACCCGCAGGAATATCTGAAGTCCGTCGACTTTGGCGGCACCTCTGTCAAGGATCAGAAGACCCTGGCAAAGTAACGCGCAATTCGGGGAAGAGAGAGGAAAATTTCTCACAGGCAACAAAAATTTCTTCACTGAAGGAGGTTTTTCAATGAAAAAAGTTTTGATCTCGTTTTTCGCTGCTCTGAGCCTTTGCGCTCTGGCGTCGTTTGGGTTTGCCGCCGATGCTCCCAAGCTTGAAGGGCCGTATATCGTCACTACCTGCGGTCAGAGCCCCGGCGCTGTTATGGTAAAGATGTCGGGCATGCAGGCCGGCGTTCAGGTCGAAGCGGTGAACACCCTTCTGGTCGACGGCCTGAAGGACAAAGGCTACAAGACGCTGATCGTCACTTCCGGCACCAGCATGAAGGGTATGGGTGCTGCTGGCACCAACGTCGACGCCGAGATCGCCCGCTGCACCAAGCTGATCGAGGCCGCTCATGCCGCCGGGATGAAGGTCGTTGGAGCGCACATCGAGGGGATGTCGCGCCGCACCGACAACTCGGATGCTGCGTCCATTGAGGCGGTCATGAAGGATGCGGACGTTATCCTCGTCGTTGATGAAAGCGACAGCGACGGGTTCTTCACCAAGTACGCGGAGGAGCACAACAAGCCGCTCATCAAGGTGAAAGACGCCCTCTCCATCGGGACGATCCTCAAGTAACAAGTCGGTTCGAATAAGAAGGAAAACTGCGGGGGGGGGCTAGCGTGAGCTCCTCCCGCTTTATGTGACGCGAAAGGAATAATAAACATGACAATGTTTCAACATTCCGGCCTCGTGCTGGTTGTTCTCGTGCTGGCGTTTGCCCTCTGCAAGAAGGGGCGGCTCAGCACAGAGCTTTCCATGTTCGTGGCCACCTTGTTCGGGCTGATCGCGCATGTGGTGCTTCCGAAGGGCGTCGACCCCCGGTCGGCGTTGCCGTTCGTTGAGATGATCCGGCACGTCGTCGAGGGCACCTGCACGTACTACGACGTGTGTCTGATCTTCCTGTCGGCGACGTTCTTCATGACGCTTTATAAGGAGTCCGGCGGCGTGGCGTTCATCGTCCGTCGGATCGTCGTGGCGTTCCACAGCAAGAGAACGGTCTGTCTGCTTCTTTTGACGGCCGTTATGTTGGTTCCCGGCGCGATCACCGGTTCAGGCGCGACGACCGTTCTGACCGTCGGCGCGCTGGTCGGCTCGGTTCTGATGGCCATGGGCGTGTCGCCCGAGCGGCGCGTGTCCCTTGTGTTCGTCTTGGCAGCGATGAGCGCGGCCTGCCCGCCGATCAACCTGTGGGCGATGATGGCTGCGGCCGGGGCCAACATGCCTTACGTCGGGTTCGGTCTGCCTCTGGCAGTGCTGTCAATCGTGGGCGCTCTGTTTGCCACGTTCTACCTGGCCGGGCGAGGGAAGCCAGTTGACCTTGATAAGGTGCTGACTGAGCTGCCTGAGGTTCCCGAAGGCTGGAACTGGTTTAAGGCCGGTTTTCCGTTTGTCGTGCTGATTGCCCTCGTTCTGGCCGGCCGGCTGCTGCCCTTCACGTTCCCGATTCTCGGCCTGCCGCTGATCTTCATCCTTTCTGGCGTGGCCCTCTACCTAGTGGCTCCCAAGCGTCCAAATCCCTTCACCGTGGCGACGACGACTGTGCACAACCTGCAGGGCCTCGTCGGCATCATGGTGGTCGTGGGCGCGCTGAACCAGATCATGTGCTTGAGCGGCGCCCGCGGGCTCGTCTCCCTCGGCATCGTGATTCTTCCTATGGCTGTGCTGTTCGGCGTCCTGTGGATCATCCTGCCGATCTCGGAAGGCGTGCTTCAGTACGCCGTCGCGCCGCTGATCGGCGTGCCGCTGATCATGCTGTTCAACATGATGGGGTATGACCCGGTCATCTCCTTGGCGGCTTGGTCTGTCATGTGGCCCCTCGGCGACTGCCTGCCGCCGACGGCTGTCGTCGGCCGGGCGGCTCAGATGGAGCTGGAGTACAAGGGCGGGTATTTCAGCGGCGTGGTCCGTCCTGCAATCGTGCCGATGCTCTTCATTTTGGCGCTCTGCACCGTCGTTATGATTTACAGCAGCCGTATCGGCGCGCTGATTGGAGGTTAGAATCATGGATCTTGTCACTATCGAAAGCGGCGTCACGATCGCTTACTATCTGATCAGCGTTTTCTTCCTGTGGGCTGTGGCCCGGTGCTTCTTTCGGACGAAGGATCCGCAGGAAGTGGTTCTCTACGGCATCATCATGATGCCCTTTGTGCTGCGCATTCTGCGCCTGAAGTAGGAGGCGCCTCTGATGAATCTTAAAAATCTGAAGGCCGCAACCCTTATCGTCGCCGGCGCAGCCTGCGCCGTTGCGGGGTACTTGTTTCACGATCACCGGAACTTCAAAGAAGCCATCGTGGTGAGCGAAGGCTGCACGGCGGTCAAGCGGCTGAGCGACTACAGCAGCGTCATCAAGCCGGGCTCGGTCAACGACTGCAACGTGTACATTTTCGACAGCGGCGTGCCGGGCGGCACGATCCTCGTTCAGGGCGGCACCCACCCTGAAGAGCCTGTGGGCGTCATCGCGGCGGAGATTTTCACGGCCAACGCGAAGGTGACGAAAGGACGGCTGATCGTCCTCGATCGGCAGAACAACAGCGGTTCCACCTGTTCTCGGCTCGGTGAGGCGTATCCCCGGTTCTTCCACGTGAAGACCGACTGGGGCCAGATGAAGTGGCGGATGGGAGACCGGTATGCCAGTCCGCTTGACAGCTGGCCGGATCCTGAAGTTTACGTCCATTATCCGTCGGGGCAGAGCTTAGCGTACATGGACATTCGGAACCTGAACCGGGCGTGGCCCGGCCGGGAAAACGGCCTGATCGCCGAGAGAACCTGCTTCGCCACCCTCGAGATGATCAAGAAAGAGGGTGTTAACGTGACGATGGACCTTCACGAGGCAGAGCTGGAGTACCCGGTGGAGAACACCATCGTGTCGCACCAGAAAGGTCTTGACGTGGCGGCGATGACATCCATGGTTCTTACCTCCCAGACCTACGACGTGCCGATCGGCATGGAGTTCTCGCCCAAGGCCCTGCACGGCCTGAGTCACCGGGAAATCGGCGACGCGACAGACGCGGTCAGCTACCTGACCGAAGTGGCCGAGCCGATGCTTGACCGAATCCGCGGCATTACCGACGAGGAGCTTCTGATGTCTGGTAAGGATCGGTTCGTCATGCAGGCAGGCCGGGTTCATCAGGGACCGGAGCACCCGATGGGGCTGCTCTATTCCCCGATCGACGAGAACGGCTGGCCGGCTGACAAGCGGATCGCCCGGCACGTGACGACGACCATGCAGCTCGTTCAGGTGAACAACATGGTTCACCCCGAGCAGACAGTGGAAATCACCAACATCCCGTCCTATCAAGAGTTGATCGAAAAGGGCGCAGGGCACTTCTTCCAGAACCCCGCCGACCCGGCAAACGCTCAGCGGGTTCACTACGATTAAGGACACAAAAAGAGGACGCCGGAGAAGATCTCCGGCGTCCTCTTTTTATTATGTGCAGGAAGAAAACTAGAAGGTCTGAAGCAGCATTTCCAATCCGGCATCGGTGGGGGTGACCTCCACGTCGGTTATGCCGTCGTCGGTCGTCATCGAGACGTGTTCGACCATGGACAGAGCTTGGTTGATGGGCTCCAGTTCATCAGCAGAGACGCCCAAGGCCTGAAGGCTCGTGCCGCAGGCGCTAAGCAGCTGGGCCAACGCGTCGCTGCGGGCCGCGAGAACGAACGTATGAGGGCTGCCGAGCAGCGCAGGGATCAGCGCGTCAGCAGCAGGCGCCGCGGCATCCGGCGTGTTGGCTTTCAGGACGTCAAACACGGAAGCGCCGTTCGTCTTGGCGGAGAATGTCAGAGTGGCAGGATCAACGTCAGCCACGACCAGCCCGCTGGGACCGTACGCGAGCCAGACGGAGAGCGGCGAGCCGTCGCCTGTCTGCAGGCCCTTCCACTCGCCGGAAGCGTAGTCCTTAACTTGGAGCCCCAGCTGAGATTGGGCCAGTTCTTTGGCCATCGGAAGGAGAGTCTGGAACAGTTCGGCGTTGAGGCCGGAGACGCTGACGCAGAAGGCCGGAGCAGGGCCGAACATGCTCTGGACGGTATCTTTGCTGATTGAGACCGAAATGGCGCCTCTTAAAACGTCGACGATGTTCTGCCACGTCACGCCGAACTCGGCCATGCTGTCTAAAGTATCCTGAATTTCTTTTTTGGTTTCTTCGGGAATTTTGAACTCTTCCAGCTTCAGGTCGCTGGGAATCCAAGCGTTTTCCATTGACAGAACGGCGGCCGTCCCGCTACCGAACGAGGGGACCATCGCGGCAGGGGTTCCACCGGCCCGATTGGGCACCATGTCTGCCCACAGCTCGGCGACGTTGATCCAAGAGCGAAGAAGGAAGGCCTTGGTGTGGGGCACTAAGCCGCTCTCAAGCCTGACCGGGAGTTTGTATATGTCAGAGCCGGCTTGACTGTTAAGGTACTCGGGGGTGAGGTTGAGGAAGACCTTCAGCGGGGACTGGACGTGAGCTTCAGGTGAAGCGCCGTTCCAAGCGAACATGGAGTTCAGCTTGTCGACAGACGTCGCGCCTAAAATGTAGGCGCCGTCGCTTCGATTCGCCAGAGCGAGAAGAAGCTTCAGGTTGTTGGTTTCGATGTCCATTTCGCCGATGTACGACAGGCCGTCGGCCAAACCGGAGGCGTTCCCGGCAGCCGGATCGGCGCCGAGCTTCAAGGCGTAGTCCTTGGCGGCAAGCGGCTTGGACTGGGTTATAGCCAAGGCGACGTCCGTGACGGATTCTTTTTCGAACCATGCCCGAATAAAGCTCGTCTCAGGGGCGAGGGTCTGACGCAGGTCGGACGGGACTTGTCCCAGCAGTCTGCTGACAAATTGCCCCAGCGGTCCGGCGGTTGTCGATTTCGACAGCTCTTCAATGTTTTCGCCGTAAATTAAAAATGAGTTGTCCGCGGAAGAACTGTTGATTGCCAAGGTCGGATCAGTTTTTGCCGGCGCAGCTGCCGCAAAGCCGCAAATGCCGGCCAGTCCTAAGGCAACGGCGAATACCGCCAACAAGCGGGTAAAACGGTTTTTCATGACGTACCCTTCCTTTCTGTTGTTTTAAATCTGTGCGAGGATAACACGCCTGAGCAGATGATCCTGAACATTATACGTTATTTCGCACGGAAAATATAGTGAATTAGCTGAGAGCAGGCGGGCGTCCGATAATCGGGCGCCCGCCTGAATCGAGAATTTACTTTCGGAGGGACTGAATGGCTTCGGCCATACGGCGAATGCCTTCTTCGATCTTGTCCGGCTTGCAGTAGGTGAAGTTGAGCCGGCAGTAGTTGCGCCCCGCCTCAGGGTCGATGCAGAACGCGGTGCCGACGACGAAGGCGACCATCTTTTCAAGGCAGATCGTCATCAGCTTCTCGCAGTCCACTCCGGGCATCTTCAGCCAGAAGAAGAACCCGCCTTCCGGCTTGACCCAAGTGACGTCCAGCGGCTTCATGTGGCGCTGCAGGCTCTCTTCCATGGCGTCGCGGCGCTTCCTGTAATTGTCGGCGATGACCGGTATGTGCTGTTCAAGGTAGCCTTTCTCGCAGTACTCGGCGACAAGCGCCTGAGTGATGGGCGACGAGCACAGGTCGGTGCTCTGCTTGAACGCGCTCATCTTGCGGATAATTTCCCTGTCGCCGCACACCCAGCCGATGCGGACGCCCGGAGAGAGGATCTTGGAGAACGACCCGGCGTACAGCGTGTTGCCCGCCTTGTCGAACGAGAAGATCGACGGCAGGTGTTCGCCCTCGTATCTGACGTAGCCGTACGGGTCGTCCTCAAAAATCGGCACGCCGTACTCACCGGCGATTTGGGCCAGCTTCTGGCGTCTGGCGACGGTCATCGTCATGCCGCCGGGGTTTTGGAAGTTGACGATGGTGTAAATGCCTTTGACCTTTTTCCCCTCGCCGCGGAGCTTTTCGATCAGGGCCGGCAGCTTGTCGACCATCATGCCTTCTGCGTCGCACGGCACGCCGACCGCTTGAGCCCCGTGGTTGGAGAAGACGTTCAGAGCGGCCATGTAGGTCGGCTCTTCGGTGATGATGGCATCGCCCTTGTCGAACATGGCCCAAGCGAACAGGTCAAGGGCCTGCTGGGAACCGGTGGTGAGGAGAATCTCCTCCATGTCGACCGTCCGGCCAAGCCGGGGCGCCATGAACTTGATCAGGCTGCTGCGAAGAGAGGAGTCGCCTTCTGTAGCGGTACCATATTGAAGGAGCTCGCTGCCCCGATCCTTAAGCAGGTGGGCGCCTTCGGCGAACTTGTCGATGGGGAAGACCTCTGGGGCGGGCATGCCGCCGGCAAATGAGATCATCTTCGGGTTCTTGATGGCCTTGAAAAGGCCGCTGACAGCCGAGGGACGGAGGTTCTTCGCGAGAGTGCTGAAACTTTCGGTCCAAGCGTTGCTCATTTGGGTATCGCTCCTTTCAGGATTTGCTTGCTCTGACTGGCCGAGTGAACTTAACTTCGTTTTGTTCCCTTATAAGGGTACTTCTGAGCTTCAATTTTCAGGCGTTTCAACCGGCGTTCAGTTGGCGGGTGAGAGTTGAAGCCGTTGGGCTGGGTGGTGAAGCCGCTGCGCTTCATCGCCATCATGGCGTCGTAGAGCCCGTAAGGGTTGTAGCCAGCCTTAGCCAGCATTTTGACGCCGAAAGCGTCGGCTTCTATTTCCTGCTGACGGCTGAACCCTGACTCGGCAAGCATCCCCCCGGCAATCGTTCCGGCGCCGAGGAGAACTTTGGTGAGGGTGCTGTTGGACTTGCGGATGAGCTGGTCATAAATCAGCAGGCCAATTCCAGCCTCGGCAATGCGCCGGGTGCTCGTTTTGCCGAAGTGTCCCAGCTTAATGTGTCCCAACTCGTGTCCCAGCACGCCCGCGATCTGGTCTTCCGAGTTCAAAACCTTCATCAGCCCCTCGGTGACGTGAACCGAATACCCCGAGCCCTCGCTGGCCACCCATGCGTTCGGTTCAGTTTTGCTCTCGTAGTGGATGCTCCCCTGAGGCAGGGAAACTTCGGCGAGGGGGAAGGTCTTTTCCCACGCCCGCTGGACGACTTCTGGCCGTACGGCGGCCCAAAGCGCCGACCCTACGCAAAGGAAGCAAGCGACAAGCACGGTGAGACGGGTTCGTCTGTTCATAATTTTCCCCCCTTTAGGACGATATAACTGTAGCTTCATCATACCACGTCGGGGCAAAAGAGAACGGCCTCCTGTCCCTCCGAGGGAATACGCAAAAAAAACGGATTGGGGCGAACGGGAGGATATAATGAGTAAAGCTGGAGGCAGAAAGAGGAGTTGATTTGATGGCGGTTTCGTTGCGCGTGTCGGTGACCGGGAGCCGGGGCAAAAGCGCCGTGGCTCGGATGATATGGGCTGGACTGTGCGGCTGCGGACTCCGGGCTTGGGCGCGGATAACCGGCGTCGTCCCCCACGCGCTGGGGCCGGACGGCTGCCGGATCATCCTGCGCCCGTCGGGAGCTCACGTGGAGGAAATGCGGTGGTGGCTGAAAAGCCTTCCGCCGAGCGCCGACGCCGTTGTGATGGAAAACAGCGCCGTGTCCCCGCCGCTTCAGAAGCTGTGCGGCCTGTGGCTGAAGCCTCAGGTCACCGTTCTGACGAACCTTCGGCCCGACCACGGGCAGTGGGGGCCGTCAGAGCCTCAAGTGTTGGACGCTTTGACTGATGCGGTGCCGCCCGGGACAATTCTGGTCGTTCCCGGCCCGCTGGCCGGCTCAAAGTTCTTCACGGCTCGTATGGCGTCCCGGGGCGCCCGGCTCGTCGGGGCCGAGCCGTTGGCCGGTCTTTCAGGGTTTCGGGCTGTCAACGCCGGCTTGGCCCTAGCGGCCTGCCAAGCCCTAGGAGTGGAACGAAGCCGCGCCGAGCTGGCTATCAGAGGCTGCGGCGACGGCCTCGCCGACTTTGCCCTGCTGCAAGTCGGCGCGGGACAACTGGCTTTCGCCTTCTCGGCCAACGACGTGACGTCCACGGCGGGGCTTTTCGCTTCTACAGGCTGGGAGGCGCAGGAGACGACCGTTCTCTATAACCACCGGTCTGACCGGCCTGACCGGCTTAAGATGTTCGAGCCGTGGCTCAGGGGGCCTTGGAAGGACGTCGCCGTCATAGGAGACCGTCCTCTGGGTTCTTGGCGAGGCAAGTGGCAGGACGTGAATGACTTCGACGGGCTCGGAGAGCTGGTGGCTCGGGCGGGTTTTGTCTTCGGGTGCGGAAACGCCGTGCGGGGTCTTCCACTGCGGTTCCGTTTGGCGATAGAAGAGGGACGGTGGGCGTATGGGAATTGAGCCGGCGGCTGTCATCGGCGTTGGCGTTGCGGTCTCGCTGCTTTTTGACCGGCGAACCGGCCTGGGCAGCGGCGGCTTTGTCGGCCCCGGTACGGTGGCGTTGAGTTTAGGAGACCCTCGGCGGCTGCTTTGGGGGCTTGCGGCGTCCCTGCTTGTCGCTGCTGCCCTGCGGCTGGGAGTGAGGCTTTGGGGCTGGTACGGCCGGACTCGGGTGGGCTTTGCGCTGCTTTTGGCCATCGTTTTCCGGCTGGCCCTGGGGCGCTTCATGCCCGAAGGGCTGTGGGTCGGCTGGGTCGTGCCCGGGCTGATTGCCGCCGACGTAGAGCGTCAGGGAGTTTGGGACACGCTGACAGCTGTGACTGCCACGTCGCTTGCCACGTCGTTTCTCGTGACGCTTGCCGGCGCGGCGGGGGTGGCGCTGTGAACTTGACGCAGTTTGACGCCGCCTGTCTGGCCCAGAGCCGACTGAAGCGGCGCAATCGGATTTTGCTGTTCTGCCTCGCTGCCGTGATGGCCCTTTTGTTCTTCGTCGGCGGCGGAACGTCCAGCCGGGAGGAAGGGCGGCTGATGGACCGGGTGAGCCGGGGGCACGAGGTCCTGTGGAACTGGCGGGAACGGGAGGGTCTTGGCCTTGACCTGACGGCTGACCCGTATCGAACCGGCATGATCGGCGTCGAGTGGAGCGAGATGAGCACCACGCTGGGACTGTTGGCGGCCAAACGCACGGCCTGCGACGCCCGCTGGTCGGTCGTCGTCGGCCGATGGTTCGACGAGCTGGGCTTGTCAGAGGGCGACGAGGTGTGCGTGTTCTCGTCGTCGTCGTTTCCCGGCATGATCTTGAACGTCCTAGCAGCCGCTGAGGCCCGACAGCTCCGCGTGACGGTGGTCTTGTCGCTGGGCTCGTCGACTTGGGGGGCTAACGTTCCGGGCGCTGGGTGGCTCGATATGGCGTCGTCCCTTCGCCGCGCCGGAATCATTCAGACCGGCGTGGACTTCTGCACGCCCGGCGGCGACGATGAGATCGGCGGCGAGCTGCCTCGGGAGACGCTGAAGATGATGAGGAACACGGCGGCCCGACACGGCGTCCCGTTCGTGGAACTCAAAAGTCTGGCTCAGGTGATCGACTGGAAGATGGATCTGGTCAGGCAGAAGAAGCCTCGGGTCGTCGTCTCGATCGGAGGTTCGGAAGCGAACCTCGGCGACGACCCGTCGGTCCTCAAGCTTCGTCCGGGACTTCACAGAACGCCGTCAGAGTTTCAGGGAACTGGCGTGATCGGCAGGTGTCTGGCCCAGAACGTGCCGGTGATTCACCTGCTGGAAATAAGACGCCTGTGCGCTGCAAACGGCATTCCGTTTGACGGCGCGCCGTCCAGAATCCTTCGCTCGAATCTGGCCGTCCCGTTCGCCGCCGTCGGCGTCGTCCTGTTTGCCCTCGCGATGGTTTTGTTCCGCCGCTGGGCTCTCTGGAAGCTGGATGGAACAGAAGAGGAATGACAAGAAGGCCGCAAAGCGCAGGGCGCTTTGCGGCCTTCTTATGTTGTTTTCTCTGAACGTTCGATAGCGGACTAACTTTCGGGCGAGTCGATCGCCCGTCTGCCAAGGCGGGCGACGACCGGCCAGAGAATCGACGAGATCACGGCGCCGACAATTCCCTGTACCAAGTTGGCCGGCATGTCGCCTAACGCTGCCGCCGGGCCGTACATGAAGCACTCACAGATAAAGTACCCAAAAGCCATCCATGAGCCCGCAACGAGCCCGCTGACCAGGGACAAAGGGGCTTTCCGCCGGAGCACTTGGAAGAGCATGGCAGCCAGCAGGCCTTCGATTCCCTTGACAACGAACGTAATCGGTACATACTGAACGTATCCCAACAGAAGGTCTGCCAAGGCGCTGCCCAGACCGCCGACCAGCGCGCCGGCAGCAGGGCCGAGCAGGTAGGCGCTCAGCATGACCATCGCGTCTCCGAGGTTGGTGTACCCCTTCGTCGCGATGCTGGGAATTGAAATGGCCATCGTCGTGACCGCCGTCAGCGCGGCAAGAACCGCGCAGACAGTCAGCCGTTTGGTTGATATCTTCACTCTGCAGGACTCCCTTCGCTGGACTGGGACTATCTTATAAGCTGACCGCCCGTTGGAACAGTGCCAGACGGGACCTCTTTGAGGCCGATCTGGACCGGCGGGCTCAAAGCAAAAGGAGGAATCTTGATGTCGGACGTCGTTCGCCGCTACACTCGGTTTATCCTTCGTGGGGAGCGAACCCCACGCCTTGCCAGACTGGAATCTGACGGCGCGTACACGCTGCTGGACGAAGGGTGGTTCTGCCCTCCGCTGCCGCTGGGCCGCCAGGTTGACGAAAGCGAAATCAGTTGGTGGCTGCCGCCCTGTCGGCCCACCAAGATCGTGGCAGTGGGGAAAAATTACAGGGCCCACGCGGCGGAGTTCGACGGCCAAGTGCCGGAGGTCCCGCTTCTTTTCGGCAAGGCCCTTTCCAGCCTGTCGGCTCACCGAGATCGAATCGTCCGTCCCGAAGGCTGCGGGCGTTTTGACTTGGAGGGAGAGCTGGCCGTCGTGATGGGGCACCGGGCCAGCCGAGTCGGCGAGTCGTCGGCGCTTCAGTACGTCGCCGGGTTCACAGTGGCCAACGACGTGACCTGCCGAGACTGGCAGAAAGCCGACGGCCAGTTCCATCGGGGCAAGTCGGCCGATGGGACCTGCCCGATCGGCCCGTACCTCGTCCAGGGAATTTCCCCTGACGACTTGGGAATAGAGACCCGTCTGAACGGCAAGACTGTTCAGTCCGGCCGAACGGGGCAGATGATATTTTCCATCGCCCGTCTGGTGGCCTACATCTCCAGTTCCATGACGCTCGAGCCGGGCGACGTGATCTTGACCGGGACGCCGGCCGGCGTGACGCCGATGCTTCCCGGCGACGTCGTAGAGGTGGAGATCGAAGGGCTGGGCGTCCTTCAAAACGAAATCATCGGTTAAACGAAAAGCAGTCGGGCCGTCCCTGACTTGAGACGGCCCGACTGCTTTATGCGCTTTGGGAAAAGCTACTTTATTGCGGCCTTGAAGACCGATTCTACCGCCTCGGGGGAGGGGACGCCCTCGTGGAGTTTTTCGTCTCCGACGTAAAACGTGGGAACCAGATAGTAGTCGTACTTCCCCGCGGTCTCCGGGGCTTCGCTCTCCTCAATCATCGTCAGGGGAACGTCCTTGTACTCCGGGTGCGCGGCGAACAGGTCTTCCATCATTTTTCGCGCCCTCTTGCAGTGCGGACAGTTCTTCAGGTAAAACAGGGTTACTTTCTTCATCGCAGTCGCCTCCTTAAGGTCGTTTACTTCAAAACGTACTCTTTTGTTACTCCCGCGGCCAAGGGCTTTTCGCCCACCAGCGGCGCGGGATCCATCCACCGGCCGTTCAACCCCACGCCCAAGTGAAGGTGCGGCCCGGTCACTCGGCCGGACGAGCCGGAAAGGGCGATGGCCTGACCTGCCTTGACCCGCTCTCCGGCGGAAACGTCGATCCGGGACAGGTGCATGTAGACCGAGATGACGCCGCCGCCGCTGTCCACGTAAATGGACTTGCCGGCAAAGTAATGGTCGCCGGTGAGAATAACAGTCCCGTCGACGGCGGCGTGAACCGGCGTGCCAAGCGGTGCCCGAAAATCAAGCCCGCCGTGGGGGCTTCGCCTCTGGCCGTTGTACACCCGCGTAAAGCCAAACGGGCTGGTGACGACGCCTGCCACTGGGCGGACGAACGGCCACGACAGGGGCCCCTGAACCGTCTGGGTCTTCAGGGCCTCTGAGACGACGGCTCGCTCCTGAGCGATGCGTTGGAGCACATCCTGAGGCGGCGAGACGAACGACGGCGCGACGGACAGCCGCTCTTCCGGGTAGCTGAGGGGAGTTATCTTAACCTGCCGCCGCAGCTGCCAAGTCTTGTTCCCTCTGACGAGCGTCAGAAGGACCGGCATATTTTTCCCCTCGGACGTTTTGTCCAGCGGCGTTCCCAGCAAAGTGCGGTACAATCCGTTCGTGCCGCCGAGGCCAAAGGTTCTGCCGGCCCAGTTGATCGACAGCCGATCAAAGTTCGACGGGCCGCTGATCTTGACGAGAAACGGCTGTCCAACCGGCGCCGCCTCAGGCACGGTCCAAGAGATCTTCTCCTCGGCGTGGCCGACGGCGCAGGCGAGGAGAAGGGCGGCAGCGCAGGAGAAAATTTTTTTCACTGGCTTTCCCTCCATGTAGGATGCTTTGACCATATACTACCGCGAAAGGAGGACTTCTCAACGGGAAAGATTCGTAACCAGGCTATGCAAAAAAGAAACGAAAAAACAGCGATTTAGTGTATAATTTATACAAACATCTTGATGGCAGCACAAAGCTGAACCGGAGGTGCGATATGAAATTTCGTCTGGCGTTATGCAGCGTCATCTTGGGAGCGACCGCGCTCAGCGCCGCTCCAAAATCATACGACCTGATTGTCGCCGGGGCTGGAACCGGCGGGTGCGCGGCGTCGATTCAGGCGGCCCGCATGGGCCTGAAAGTGGCGCTGTTGGAGCCGACCGGCTGGGTCGGCGGGCAAATGACCGCTGCCGGCGTGACGTCTCTGGACGACCTTCGGCGCAACCGCACCGGGCTGTACGGCGAGTTCCTGAACCGGCTCCGCCGCTATTACAAGAACTTGGGAGTGAACAGCGGGATCTGCTACTGGGGCGGCGACACGGCCAGCGGCAGCGCGTCGGTGGAGCAGAAAATCCTGCTGGACATGATGGCTGAAGCCGGGGCGATCGACCTGTTCCGCCACACGACGGTTCAGTCGGTCCTAGAGGAAAACGGCCGTGTTAAAGGCGTCAAGGCGCTCACCCCAAAAGGGGCGGTCGAGTTTCGTGCGCCCGTGACGATTGACGCGACCGAGCTGGGGGACATCCTTCCGATGACGACGGCTCGGTACAGGGTCGGCAATTCGGTTTCGCCTCACATTAACCCGTCGAGTTCCATACAGGACATCACCTGGGTGGCGGCGATTCACAAGAGAAAGGACGGTGTCCCTGAGCCGCTGAAAGCTCAGCTGGTCGACGAATATCACGCGATGCGGGTGCGCCTTTTCAGCCCGATCGTCTCGCCTGACGGCAAGTTCTGGGGGAAAGGGCGAGCGCCGTACAACAAGCCGACATTCGACGCGTACCGGGCTATTCCTGACCCGGACTGGAACCTTCGGGTTGTCGGCGACAAGGCGGACACGTGGCAGAACGTCACGTCCACCAGCCTGAACTGGGGCAACGACTACCCGGGCCGCAAGGCGGACAAGCGGGGGCTCCCTGCTCGGTACCTGACCGACGAAGCGTTCCGGCGGAAGGCTAACGCGGCGGCCCTGCGGCGGACCCTCGGGCTTTTGTACTACTACCAGAACAGCTTGGGCGGTTCGGACTGGACGGTGGACACTCGGCAGGGGTACGCCGAGTCGGGCGACAGCCCGCTTAACGTCGCCTCCTCCGTGCCGGCGTGGGCTAAAGAAATCGTCGCCAATATGCCGCCCATTCCGTACGCTAGGGAAAGCCGCCGGTTGGTCGGGCTCTACACCCTTCGGGCGTCGGACATCGAGCGGCCGCTGGGCGCGGACAGGACGTCGAACCGATTCAGCGACGCGGTCGCCGTCGGCGAGTACCCGGTTGACATTCACGGTTCCCGCCAAGCCGATTCGCTGGAAAAAGACCTCGGCGAGACGCCGGAAGCCTTTCCGACCAAGTGGCACGCCGGGACGTTTCAAGTTCCGATTCGCTGCCTGATCCCTGAGCGCCTTGACGGCTTTTTGGCCGCGGAAAAGAACATCTCCGTTTCCCGAATGGTCAACGGGGCCACGAGGCTTCACCCCATCACGATGCTGACCGGGCAGGCGGCTGGGGCTCTGGCGGCGCTGGCGGTCAAAAATAATCTGCAGCCTCGGGACGTGCCGGTCTCGTTGGTTCAAGATCAACTGCTCCGCGACCGCTCGATGCTGTCGCTCTCGCTTTTCAGCGACGTCCCGACAACCAGCGACGATTGGCCGGCGGCCCAGTTCGCGGCCATCGCGGCGGTGAAGCCGTTGGGCAAAGACGTTTTCGGCGCGTCCTTCCCGGTGAGAACTCAGGAGATGACGGACGCGGTTTACACGGTTATGGGGCTGCCGCTGCCAGAAGAGGCCGGCGAAAGCGAGGAGTGGGCGGCGCAGGGAGACCTTCGTCGGGTCATGGAAAACGCCGCGCCGGGCTTGACCGGCTGGCTGACCTTCCTGACCGACGACCGGGCGCCGCTTCGCCGGATCGTCCTCGCTCAGGTTCTTCACGCCGCAGCCGTGGAGAGGGGAAAAGCTCAGATACAGCGTCAAAGAGGGAAGTAGATTTTACCGGAGAAAGAAGACGATGGGAGGAGAAAGCATGAAGATTGTTGTGTTGGACGGATACCCGGGGAACCCGGGGGACCTGAGCTGGGACGGACTGAAAGCCCTCGGAGATTTAACGGTCTACGACCGGACGTCGTACGACCAAGTGGCCGAGCGGTGCGCCGGCGCCCAAGTCGTCTTGACGAACAAGTGTCCGGTGCGGAAGGAACATATCGCCCAGCTGCCGGAGTTGAAATACATCGGCATGATCGCCACAGGGTATGACCCGGTGGACATCGCGTTCGCCAAAGAGCGGGGCATCGTCGTCACGAACGTTCCGGGCTACAGCAGCGAACACGTAGCGCAGCTGGTCTTCTCCCTCATTCTTGAACTGGCCGACCGAGTCGGCCTGCACGATGGGGCAGTCAAAAACGGCGAGTGGATGAACTGCCCGGACTTTACCTTTCAGAAGACGCGGATCTTCGAACTGGCCGGCAAAACGATTGGGATCGTCGGCTATGGCTCAATTGGACGTCGGGTTGGCCAGATCGCCCGAGGCTTTGGCATGACGGTCCTTGCGTCGGCCCGCTCGGCGAAGCCGTCCGAGGACGGAGTGTCTTTCGTGCCGCTGGACGAGGCGTTCAGCAAGTCCGACGTGGTGACTCTCCACTGTCCTCTGACGGATCAGACCCGCGGCTTGGTCAACCGAAGCCGCGTCGCGTCGATGAAGCGCGGCGCGATCCTGATCAACACCGCCCGCGGCCCGTTGGTAGATCAAGAGGCCGTTCTGGAAGGGCTGAAAAACGGCCAGCTGGGCGGCGCCGGGCTGGACGTGCTCGGCAAAGAGCCGCCGCTGCAGATCTGCGAGTTGGTGAAGCAGCCGAACTGCGTTGTCACCCCGCACATCGCCTGGGCGAGCGCCGAAGCGCGTGTGCGGCTCATGGATCAGCTGGCGGCAAATTTGAGCGCTTGGCTTGCTGGGCGCCCTGTCAACGTGGTGAACGGATAAGAAACGCCCGGAGTCTAAAGAACTCCGGGCGTTTTATTATGGGGGGGAGAAACCACCCGTGCGTCCGCACTGAGGGTAGTTGTCGGACCGGCAGACGCCGCTATAATCGGGATATAAAGTCGTAAAAGAAATTACCCTAAAGAAGGAGGAGTTCAAATGCGGCGGTTTTATTTGGCAGGTTTCGTTGGGGCGGTTCTTGCCGTTTTTGGGGCGGGCGCTTGGGCGAGCGATTTTTACGAGCTGCGCGACAAGTTCGCCGATCAGGCGATTCGCGTGATTGACCACAACGAAAAAGTGATCACCAACGTGATGAACCAGGTGAATTTTGAAGAGGGTTTTCCGTACGGGGATTTTCTCGTGTCGGCCCGGCTTCTCCGAAGCCAGATTGAGCACATTCAGGATTTGGCGGAGTACAAGCAGCTCATTGCCGAGTTCGGTCAATGGACCAAACCGTTGGAACGGGTCGTGAAGGAGCACGACATGACTACGACCTTCAGGGCCCAGCAGCTGGCCTCGATGCTTGACCGGCTGTCCGACGAGAAACTGATTCCCAAGCCGAACGCAGGGCAAGCTCTGTTTGTGCCGGCCCAGCTGTGGCTGCGGAACAAGGACGTGATCAAAGAACTGGTGTCGGCCCATCAAGCGCTGAACGACATGGCCGTTCTGTTCACCAAAGACGTGGAAAGCGTCAAGCGGTACTACAACTCGATAAACTACAAAGACCTTCCGTCCGACTCGGTCATTCGCAGAAACCTTTTTGACCGAAACCCAAGGCTCTGGCCGCCGATGAAGCGGGACCTTGATAAATGGGAAATTTACAAGCTGTACGGGGCTGAGCGGTGGCTTCAGCGCGATTTGACGGTCAACTCGTCGTTCCTCTCCTATGTCGATAAGTTCGACCGGTATGCCGTCCAGCTTCCTGAGGCGCGTCGGCAGGTTCAGGGGCTGTACAAGCTGTTCTCCGACTACAGGGAAGCCTTTTCCAAGTCAACCGAATACCCAGCAGCCAATTTGCCGGCGTACATTCACGCCCCAAACCTGAAAGAACTCGCCTCGGAGCGCTTGGTCGATAAAATGCAGGATTGGATAGATTTCAACGCGAGCTGCGTCAATCTCCTTCTCAGGAAGGACTACGACGCGGCGCGGAAATACGGGGAGCTTCTGAAAGTCTATAACGGAAGCGATCTCAGCTCCGTCTGTGACAAGACTCACGTCCTTTACAAGAACGCCCGCGGGTCAAGCGAGAGCACGGCTCAGGCGGCGATGAAGTCGTTCCAAGAGCCGATCAGAAACGCGTACCAAAAGTTGAAAGACACCCTGCGGAACTAAGCGGGGAGAAGAGAACTGCGCTGGACGGCCGAAACGGCCGTCCAGTTTTTTTGAAAAAAAGCAAGACTCTCAGTATTTTTTTATCTTTCGGTTGAGCCTTGAAGATGTAAAATAATTATAAGTAAGTCTCCACTTATATTTTTAAATCATTCGTGGGTTCGGCCGCTCGGCGCGGCGAGGGGGAAAACGGTTCGGCAGAATTTTCGGTGAAGCTGTTTTTGCTAAGGAGGACAAAATGGTCAGAGAAAAGATCCTGAAATTTTTTCTGGAGCGGTTTGCCAAACACCCCTTCTTTGTGAAGATGGACGAAGAGAAATTTCTTGTCGGGACGGGAGAGCCGGAGTTCACGCTCAGGATTAACGGCCCCATATCCCTTGTGAGTCTGTTGGAAAGTACCTCTCTTGCGCTGGGCGAGGCGTACATGGACGGCACGATTGACGTCGAAGACGGCTCGTTATACTCCGCGCTCGACGCTCTTTTGAGCCAGATGGACAACTTTTCTACGAACCAGCACTCGCTGCGCCGCCTTCTGTTCCCCTCCACGTCGAAAAAGAACCAACTTCAAGCGGTTCAGAGCCACTACGATATCGGCAACGAGTTTTACAAGCTCTGGCTCGACGAGTCTATGAGCTATTCGTGCGGGTACTTTAAAACGTCCGGCGATACGCTTCACGACGCGCAGGTCAACAAGGTGAACTACATTCTTGAAAAGCTGCACCTGAAAGAGGGCATGTCCCTTCTTGATATCGGCTGCGGCTGGGGCTTTTTGCTCATTCAGGCCGCGAAAAAGTACAAGGTTCGCGGCACGGGCGTCACGCTGAGCGAAGGGCAGTACAACTACTTCAGCCGGCAGATTGCCGACCTCGGCTTGGAAGACACGCTGGAAGTCCGGCTGATGGATTACCGGGACCTTCCGAGTTGGGGACGAACGTTCGACCGGGTCGTCAGCGTGGGCATGTTGGAGCACGTCGGGCGGGACAACTATCGAAAATTCATGGACTGCGCGAGCAGCGTGATGAACGACGGCGGAGTCTTCCTTCTGCACTTCATCAGCGCTCTGAAGGAGTACTCCGGGGATCCGTGGATGAAGAAGTATATTTTCCCGGGCGGGATGATTCCCAGCCTGCGCGAAATTATTTCCCAGATGGCCGAGTTCAACTTTCACACGCTGGACGTGGAGAACTTGAGGCTTCACTATTCCAAAACTCTGCTTTGCTGGGAGAAGAACTTCATGGAGCACTCGGACGAGATTAAAGCGCAGTACGGGGAGCGGTTCTTCCGTATGTGGCACTTATACCTTGCGGCGTGCGCCGCCTCGTTCCATAACGGCGTCATCGACCTGCACCAGATTTTGTTTTCCAAAGGCATTAATAACGAACTGCCGATAGTTCGCTGGTATTAGCAGCGGGAACCGCAAAGAAATCGCGCCGCCTTGAGGCCATCAACGGCTTCAAGGCGGCGCGATCTTTTTGTTTAATAAAAACTCGATGGAGAAAAAGGTTAATGGGACAGCAGCTTGTTCAGCAGCTGCTCGATGACGTCTTCCTCAGGATTGTCGGTAGCCATTTGAACCGGCTGAGGAGGAATTGTCCCGCCGAAGCAGACCGCGTAGGGCAGTTTCCGCTCCCGTCCGTCCGAGGGTTTGTTCACCGGATAGCCGTGGTAGAGCAGCTCGGTGGATCCGCCGCCGTCGAGGTTCAGCAGGTCCGTGAAGCCTAAGTACTGCCCGAGTGTCGTCGCCTCGTCCAAGGTCAGGCCGGAGCTGTGCCACGGGGCTCTGCCGTCAACTGCCAGCCACCAGACCGTCTTGCCAATGCGGCCGACGAGGGTTCTCGGATGGCGGCGGTTGATCACTCCGACCGCTATCCCTTCGTTCATCCGCTGAATTTTTCCGTCCTTCAACAGCAGCGGGCCGCCCTGAAGCGCGCCAACCGTTCCTTGGGCGTTCTCGTCTCGCCACTGAACGTTCAGCGTAATCGGGTCGCCTTCGGAGAGACGTCCGTTGATCGATCGGTCTTCCAGCAGCCAGTCGGTCGGCTTCATCGTCGTCGGGTCAGACTGAAGGAGGCGCAGTTTGCCTTTCGAGAGCGAAAAAAGCCGGGTCGCCGACGACATGGCGACCGATCGACCGAGTTCGCCTGAAAAAAATCCCAGCTCGCCCGGCAAGGTCTCTTTGTTGATAGTCCGCGGGACGCCGACCTGACGGCCGCCGTTTTGCAGCTGAATGCGAAAGTCGCCGGAACCAAAAAAGGTGCCGCCGTTCGCCTTCCAAGCCACCATGGAGCGCTGCGGGTAGGCGGTGTTCTGAGGAACGCCGCTGATGAATATGGTGCCGATAGGTTGCCCCATGTAAAAATAGCCGCCGTTGATCGCCGCCTCGGAGCCGGTGATTCTTCCGTATTCGCTCAAAGGCAGAGAGCGGTTGTTACTGAGCTGCTGAGACGTAGTCACATAGGTGTCGGACAGTTTGGCCGGCGACCAGCCGGCAAAAAAGAGCGTCTGAATCGACGAATCTGTTGCCGCAGGAACAACGGCTGAGCCGGGCAGCTGCTTCGCTTGGGCTTGAGCGATCGCCGCGCTGGCGACCTTCGGGGTGACGACGTCGTACCGGGGGTTGCCGTCGATGATGGACAACCGCAGATTTTTCGGAAGACGGCCTTGGATCTTCTGCAGGAAGCTTGACGCTTCGTCGTAGGTTTCAAACGACGCCAGAGAGACCTGCCAACCTGCAGGCGGCCGGCCTGTGCCAGTTCGTCTGAGCCAAAGCGTCCCGGCTGGGGAGGAGAACTTCTTGTCCCAGATCAGGGCCTGCCGACAGTCGCCCAGCCATTTCGCCAGCTTTTGAGCTTCTTGGGGCGTCAAAAGGACGTCGGGGTTTTCCCACAGTTCGGACGGCGCGGCGGGCTTGACTTGTTCTGCCAAGATCAGAGTCCCCTGCCGGATCTGTTCGGTCCAAGCCGGCGGCGGCGTTCCG
This sequence comes from Jonquetella anthropi DSM 22815, assembly GCF_000237805.1. Classification (GTDB taxonomy): domain Bacteria; phylum Synergistota; class Synergistia; order Synergistales; family Dethiosulfovibrionaceae; genus Jonquetella; species Jonquetella anthropi. Next base: position 466,215 of record NZ_CM001376.1, read on the forward strand.
TCGCCGCAGAGCCAGTTCGCAAGCTGGGCTTCGTGAGACCAGCCCATAGACAAAAACGCGAAGTAAACCGCGTCGCCTTGGGTAACCGGCTGAGCGGGTGAGACGGTAGAAATATCGATGATTCCCCACTCGGACGCCGCCTCAAACGCGGTGGGAACGAGGGACGGCGTTCGGGCGAGGGTCGGCAGGTCGAGGCTTTGGAAAATCGTCTCTAAAAGCTCTTCTGTGGATACCGTCTGTCCGACGGCGGCGCTTTCTGCCGGCCCGGCAAGCGGCACGGCAAAAACGCAGCAGGCCGTCAGCAGGGTCAGAGCCGCTCGGCACAGAGAAAAAATCATACAAAAACCTCCTTATAACAACGTCGTCAAGTGTTAAAGACCTTGACGGAATCCGCTTCTTGCGCCGCCTCATTGAAGTACGGACGCCGTCGGCTTTTCCGCTTGCGGTCGTCCCGGTCGGGAAGTCGGCCGTCCAACAGCGCGGTATCGGCACGTTCAGCTTGGCGCGCCCTTGATCGCGGAATATAGGGGCAAAGAATAAAAATCCAAACCATATTGTACTTCAACGCGGCCTGCAAGGATAGAAGATGATGAGGAGAGTGAAACGCCGCTTCTCAAACGTTGACAGCCTTCTGAAAGGTGGTTATAATGCCCTCTGTTACTGGAGTTCCTTCTCGACTGCCGGCGTGGGGATATAGCTCAGCTGGGAGAGCGCTTGAATGGCATTCAAGAGGTCAGGGGTTCGATTCCCCTTATCTCCACCATTTTTTTCGCGCCGGCCGTTGGAAACGTCATACGGGGATATAGCTCAGCTGGGAGAGCGCTTGAATGGCATTCAAGAGGTCAGGGGTTCGATTCCCCTTATCTCCACCAGAAGAGAACGAAATGACTCCGTCATTTCTTTGAGGCCGGCTCGATGAGCCGGCTTTTTTGTTTGCTCGACAGGATTTTGAAAACTCCGAAAAGCTCTGTTTGAGCGGGCGCCTGTCGTATAATACAGACGAAACGCCCACGACGGGAGGAGTTATTCGTTGAAGCTCAGTCGATCCATTATCGCGCCGGTACTCGGACTGGCCGTTGCTCTGGCAGTCGCCGCGACGATTCCATTTTGGGGCGGGCGCCGCGCGCCGCTGAAACGGCAGATTTTTGCCATGGACACGGTGTTCGAACTGACGCTGTGGGGCGCCGGTCAAGATGACATGGACGCGGCGGTCGCCTTGGCAGGGAGCGACGGCCGATTCTTTTCCCGGCAGAACCCTGACTCGCCGGTCGCGGCTCTGAACCGGGCGGCCGGTCATGGGCCAGTCCAAGTGCCCGAACGGCTCGCGTCTTTGATGACCCGGGCGCTTGGCTGGACGAAGCGGACCAACGGCGCGTTTAACCCGATGATCGGCCCGATCGTGGACCTGTGGGGTATTGGAACGGACAAAGCCCACGTTCCCTTTCCGCGGGAGATTCGGGAGGCCTTGCCGAGGTGTCGGTGGCAGGACGTGAAAATAGACGGAAGGTCTGTCGAGCTGAGCCAAGGGCAAGTGCTGGATCTGGGCGGCATCGCCAAGGGAACCTGCGCCGACGATCTGCGCCAAATGCTTCAGAGCCGCGGCGTGTCGGCGGGCGTTTTAAACCTCGGCGGCAACGTGGTGGCGTTCGGCCGAAGGCCAGAAGGCGGCGCGTGGCAAATCGGCGTTCAGGACCCGTTGGACGAGCGGGGCGCGATTTTTGGCATAGTCTCCCTGCCGGACGGCGGTTCGGTCGTCACGTCCGGCCCCTATGAGCGGTACTTCTTTCAAAACGGACGCCGGTATCATCACCTGTTTGACCCGGCGACCGGCCGCCCTGCCGAGTCGGACCTGCAGGCTGTGACGGTCGTCAGCGAACGCTCAGAGGACGGTGACGCCTTGGCAACGGCCCTGTTCGTCCTCGGTTCGGTCAAGGGGGAGGAGCTCCTCAAGTCCTTGCCGGGGATTGACGCCATTTTTGTCGGTCTCGGATGGGTCAAGGTGACTCCCGGCCTGAAAGGCCGCTTTGAGCTGACCGACGAGGCGCCTTATGAGATCCGGTGATCGGCTCATCATCACAATTTTAGGCGTTGCCGTGACGGCGGCGGTCGTCGGCTGGGTCGCAGTCCGTTCTGCCGGCGGGCCGCTGAAAGCCCGGGTTGCTCGAAACGGCCAGACCATTGAAGTCTTTCGTCTGGGGAAAACTGCCGAGCCAGTCGAGCGGACGTACTCGTCGCCGGAGGGGAAAAACGCCGTGCGGATAACTTCCAGCTCGGCAGAAGTGGTCTGGAGCGACTGCCCGGATAAACTGTGCGTGGCCGCAGGCCCGCTGACCCGTCCGGGGCAGTCGGCAGTATGTCTGCCGCACCGTTTTTCCGTGACGATTGAAGGGGACGGAGGCGGCAAACTTGACAGCGTTTCCCGCTAAGAAAATATCGCCGGCTCGGCGCGTCGCCCTGTGGGGACTCATGGCTGCCATGGCTTTGGCGGTCAACCAGCTTGAACTGTTGATCCCCATGCCGCTCGCCGGGGTTCGCCCCGGATTCGCCAACATCTTTCCTATGGCGGGGCTCTTTCTTTGGGGGCCGGCTGCCGCCGTTTCGATTGGCGTCGTTCGCATCTTGCTCGGCGGGCTCATAAACGGTTGGGGCTTCGGCTTTTTGTGCAGCGCCGCCGGGGGGCTTCTCAGCTTGGCGGCGTCGGTTCTGTTGTACCGGCTGTTCCGCGGGGACGTCTCGATCCTGTGGCTCAGCTGTTTTTCGGCGCTCGTTCATAACGCCGGCCAGTTGGCGGTCGCTGGATTCGTCGTTGGGTGGCGGGCGGTGGCATGGTACGGCCCGATGATGGTCTCTTTGGGCCTCATCACCGGGCTGACCGTCGGAATTTTAGCCGGGCGGATCGTCGGGCTTCTCGGGCCGTCCGGACAGAGAGCAGGAAGGAATGAAAAATCTCATGCCAGTCATTGACGTGCATGTTCATCTATACCCGCCGGAAATACGGGACGACCAAACGGCCATTTCGGCACGGGAACCGTATTTTGACAAACTGACCCACAACAACGTCCACAAATGGGGTACCGCCGAAGAGCTGATCGCCCGCATGGACGACGAGAAGATCGACCAGTGCTGGGCGTTTGGCTTCGCGTTCCGTGACTTGGGGCTGTGCCGAATCTGCAACGACTATCTGATTGAGGCCTCTCGGAAGTGGCCCGGACGGATTATCCCCTTTGCGGTCGTCCCGCCGCTGGCCCGGGGAGCCGGGGCGGAAGTCGAACGGTGCGCCGCCGCCGGGTGCGCCGGCGTGGGAGAGCTTTTTCCCCAAGGACAGGGCTTCAGCTTAGACGACGCTCGTCAAACCGGAACTCTCGTGCGGGCCGCGTCCGACTGCGGAATGCTGATTAACGTGCACACTGCTGAGCCGGTGGGGCACGATTACGCCGGGAAAGGGAACGTGGGGCCAAGAGAAGCGGCTCAGTTTTGCCTCAACCACCCGGAAGCCAGAGTGATCTTTGCGCACTTTGGCGGCGGGCTGTGGCTTTACGAGACCATGCCGGAAATGAAGCTGGCTCTGAAAAACGCCCGATACGACACGGCGGCTTGGCCCTTCCTGTACGGCGGCGAAGTCCTCTCCGCCGTCCGCGCCGCCGGCGCCGGGGAAAAGCTCCTGTACGGGACCGACTGGCCGATTCTGACGGGGCGGAAGTTCTCGTCCCGGCTGGAAGCGTCCGGCTTGAACGAAACTGAAATGGCTGCTTTTCTCGGCGGCAACGCCGCGGCTTTTATCGGCTCGCGGGCGGACTGAACTGACCGCGGCGGGAGCTAGGGCGGTATTGACAAGGCCGACGCGCGTGGGGTAAAATGCTCCGTGCTGGTGAAGCGCACAGGGGCGGTTAGCTCAGCGGAAGAGCGCCTGCCTTACAAGCAGGTTGTCACAGGTTCGATCCCTGTATCGCCCACCATACGGGGTTGTAGCTCAGTTGGTTAGAGCGTCGGCCTGTCACGCCGAAGGTCGCGAGTTCGAGTCTCGTCAGCCCCGCCATTCGCCATCCATTCAACGGCGAGATAGCTCAGTTGGTAGAGCAACGGACTGAAAATCCGTGTGTCCCCAGTTCGATTCTGGGTCTCGCCACCATTTTGTTTCTTCTGCGGAAGTAGCTCAGGGGTAGAGCACGACCTTGCCAAGGTCGGGGTCGCGGGTTCAAATCCCGTCTTCCGCTCCATGGCGGCATAGCCAAGTGGTAAGGCAGAGGACTGCAAATCCTTTATCCCCAGTTCGAATCTGGGTGCCGCCTCCACATTCCTCGATAGCTCAGTCGGCAGAGCGGGTGACTGTTAATCACTAGGTCGCAGGTTCAAGTCCTGCTCGAGGAGCCAAACTACAAAAGTCCCGTGCGATATCGTCGCGCGGGACTTTATTTTATTTGGCCTACAGAAAGGGTCTTCGACGGCGTTTATGAGCCGTTGAACGGTTGTTCGTCAAAACGGCCCTCGGAAAACGAGCGGCCACAGGGCGCCCAGAAAAAACGTCCCTGCCGTCGAAAGATTGGAGCTTCCGAAAAATCAGGCTCAATCCTCTCCTTGCGGCTCTCCGGCTGGTTCGGTAACATAAACAAAAGCCTGAAAGGAGGCTGACACGATGAAAAACTTTTTCCTTGCGTCTCTCGCGGCGCTGGCGGTCTTCGGCGCGGCGCCGTTCCTTCAGGCTCGGGAGAGCTGGACGGCGTGTCCGTCTTCGCCGAGCGAACCTCCTTTTTCCAAGAAAGGGACAAATGACGGGGAGGGGCTGGAATGGGAGCTGACCGACCAAGATGTTCAGGCGTTTTTAGGCCTGCTGGGACAAGGGCTGGGCGCTGCCCTGACGGGGCAGGGCAGTTTCGTGATGGTCGCGGACGGCGACGTGCTGAACGTCTTGGCCCAGATTGATTCGGCCGCGTCGGTGCTGGTGCCGGCAGTGGCCGATCGGGGGCCAGAAGAGGCGAAAAAACTCGCCCGAGCTCTCGAAAAACGGCAGGGAATTTGTCCGTTTGTCCTGAGCCTGAGCCGCGGCCAGCTGTCGCTGGCCGGTCTCGTCGAGCCGATTGAAACGGTTCTTGCTCGGCAGGGAAGAGCCGGAACTCTCGCTCAGCTGGCCAACCGGTGGAAAAAATTTGGGACGCCCCTTTCGGCGGTGGCGGGCGCCGTGGAGTCCCTGCCGGACGATCTGTTCTCCCGAGAGGAAAAGGACGCGTTTCTCGCCGAAATCGAGTCAAGAATGCCGCTGTTCGTCTGAGCGCCCAAGCGGCTGATCCGGCGCCGGTGAACTGAGTCAGCAGTAGTTAGGTAAAATGTAGTATACTTTTAAAAGTAAAATGCTTGGCGTGTTTCGAGAATACTCTATATGGGGAGGAACTGGGCATGTCATGGGAAAGCGTTGAAGGAGCACTGACGGTCACTTTCGATCCACTGTGGACAACGGTTATTGCGCTGCTTCTGCTGCTTCTGGGGTACTGGCTGAAAAAAGAAGTCAAGTTTTTTGAGACGTTCTGTATCCCGGCGCCAGTCCTGGGCGGCCTGCTGATGGCCATCGTCGCTTTGGTCGTGCACCACAGCGGCGGACACATTAAGTTCACCACGTCGCTTCAGACGCCGATGATGCTGGCGTTCTTCACGACGGTCGGCATCGGCGGCAGTTTCAGCCTGCTCAAACGGGGCGGCAAGGCGCTGATCGTCTACTTGGTCTTCTGCTGGTGCTTGGCGGTGATCCAGAACGTCGTCGGTTCCGGTCTGGCGAAGACGTTGGGCATTCACCCGGTGCTGGGTATCATGGCCGGCGCGGTGTCGCTGGAAGGCGGTCACGGCGCGGCCGCGTCGTTTGGCGCGATGGTCGAGGGCATGGGGATTTCCGGCGCGTCGGCTGTCGCTATCGCGTCCGCCACGTTTGGTCTGATCGCCGGCGGCCTTTTGGGCGGGCCTGTCGCTGTCGGGCTGATTCGCCGTCACAAGGTGAAGATTGAGGCGAGCCAGGAGGAAATTTACCAGCAGAACGCGTCCGATCTTCTGGAAGGCAGCGCCGAGTCTCAGATTACCAGCCACGGGTTCCTTAAAATGCTCGGGTTGGTTCTGGTCTGCATGGCGGTCGGTGCTCTGCTGGGCGGCAAGATCAAGGAGTGGAGCGGCTTCAGTCTGCCTGGGTACGTGTCGGCTATGTTTGTGGCCGTCGTGCTGCGCAACCTGAACGACAAGTTGGGCTGGATAACGATTCGGTCGAAGTCGATTTCTCTGATCAGCGACGTGTCCATCGGCGTGTTCCTGACGATGGCGATGATGAGCCTGCGCATTTGGGACCTGTACGATTTGGCCGTGCCTCTGTGCGTCATTCTGGTCGTCCAGACTATTTTGCTGGCGCTTCTCACGATTTTCCTTCTGTTCCCGCTGCTGGGCAAAGACTACGACGCGGCTGTCATGTGCGCCGGCGTGATGGGACACGGGCTTGGCGCCACGCCCAACGCCGTGGCCAACATGGGCGCCATGTGCGAGAGGTACGGCGTGATGTCCCACAAGGCGTTCCTCATTGTCCCTCTGTGCGGCGCCGTTTTGATCGACTTAGTCGGCCTTCCGAATATCGTGTGGTTCATCAACTATTTTGTCAAGTAAGCGGCAGAAAGAACCGATTTATCGTGCCCTTCGGCGGAAGCCGAAGGGCCCTTTTGCGTCGGTGGGGAGTTTTATTGAAAATAAATAGATAAAAAAGGGTACTCCGCGCAGCGAAGAAACGTTTATAATCGAATGCACCAATAAACGGGGAACTTTTGGGAAGGGGGATTCGACGGAGATGTCGTCAAGGTTTCGATGCATAGCCTGCGGCGTCATGCTGCTCGGGGTCTGTTCATGGGCGTTTGCCGGCGTTCGGCCGTCGTGGTTCTCCGGTCATGAGAGCGACCCGGCGTATCAGTTCCGCCTTGCCACCGCGTGGGAAAAAGGAGTAGGCGTGAAGCGAGATCCCAGCCAGGCGTTCTTTTGGTGCCGGCTGGCCGCTTCCGGTGGGCTTGTGGAAGCTCAGTACCACCTGTCGGTCATGTACAGCTCCGGGATTGGGACTCCGCGGAACGTGAAAGAGGCGGCTAAGTGGTGTCTGAAAGCGGCGGAGGGCGGAGACCCGTCGGCCCGTTTTGACTACGGCGTGATGTGCATGAACGGTCAGGGCGTTTCGCGGGACTATCAAGCGGGAGTCAAATGGTTCCTTTCTGCTGCCGCTTTAGGCAACGTGGACGCGATGAACTGCCTGTCGCTGTGTTACCGTCTCGGCATGGGAGTTGACCGAAGCCCACAAACGGCTGACGTTTGGCTTCGTCGGGCTCAAAAACAGCAGACCGCGTCCTCCTCGGCGGCGCTCGCCTGCTCGGAGTGATTTTAAAAGAGTTTCATTTGAATCCGAAAGGCTTGAAGCCTTTCGGTCTTTTTGTGCGCCGAGATTTTCGGAGCGAAAAGACCATTGACCGCCTTCTTTTCTCCCCACGGCGCTGATAGAATACCGAGAGAAAAGTTTCGGGGAGCGTGAGGAATATGGGAGCTGTTTTAATCAACGGCATGGCAGTTGTGCTCGGTGCGCTCTGCGGTCTCTTGCTTCGCCGCGGGATGAGCGACGACGTGAATCGGACTGTGATGAACGGTCTCGGGATGGTCGTCCTGTGCGTCGGGCTTTCCGACGCGATGAAGACTCACAACATGTCGGCTCTGCTGGCCAGCGTGACCTTGGGCGGCGGCATCGGGGCCGCCTTGAAGCTGCACGACCGAATCGAGCGGGCCGGCGAAAGGCTTCTGTCCAAGTATGCGTCGGGAAGGGACGCCGGGCCGGCAAAGGCGTTTGTGACCTCGGCTATAGTCGTCACAGTCGGCGCCATGGCCATTTATGGGTCTATTAAGGCCGGACTGGGCGATCCGTCGATCCTGTACCTGAAAAGCGGCTTGGACTTTGTCGGCTGCGTTGTATTTGCCGCCGCCATGGGCTGGGGTGTCGTCCTAGCGGCCGTTCCGATGACGCTGTATCAGGCCGTTTTCGCTCTGGCGGCTCGGCCGCTGCTCCCAATCGTCACGCCGGAGTTTCTGAACCTGCTCAGCGGAATCGGCGGGGTCATCGTGGCGATCATCGGCATTAACCAGCTGGAACTTCGCAACATTCGGACGGCGAATTTCCTTCCGGCCCTGCTGGGCGCATTCGTCGCCCTCTTTATCACGCTATGAGAGTCCTGCTGACCGGCTTTGAGCCGTTTGACGGAGGAACGGTCAACCCATCTTGGGAAGTAGCCAGCGCTTTGGCCCGCTCCAGAGGCGGCGAGGTGAGCGCCCTTCGGCTGCCGGTGTCGTTTGCCCGCTCCCTTGGCGTGCTGTACGCCGAGTTGGAACGGCTTCGCCCTCAGGCGGTGATCTCCTTTGGGCTGGCGTCAAGCCGAAGCGTGCTGACGCCCGAACGGGTCGCGCTGAACTTGGACGAGGCCAGAATCCCCGACAACGACGGTTCTCAGCCGTCCGATATCCCGGTGGTTCCCGGCGCTCCTGCCGCGTACTTCGGAACTCTTTCGGCGCTCCTCTGGGCGCGCGCTCTGGAGAAAGAAGGAGTGCCGGCTCAGGTTTCCTACAGCGCGGGAACGTACGTGTGCAATCACGTGTTCTTCGGCCTGCTTCACTGGCAGGCAAGCCGGGGCGGAGTCGGCGGGTTCTGCCACCTGCCGCCGTTTGAGACCGTGAGCTTTGAACGCCAGACGGCAGCGTTGGACGCGTTTTTAGGCGATGTATTGGCCCAGAAATTTAAGATATAAAAAAGGCGAGGCAGCTTCTTTTAAAGAAGCTGCCTCGCCTTTTGCGCGTTACCCGTCGCCGTCTGTCCTGCTGAAAAGAACGGGACGAAGCTGTTCTGGCAGAATAAGAGGTGAGTCTGACGTCATACTATGCTGCGCGGCGGATCGGTTCTTCGACAGGAGAGCGGCCGGGAGGACCGTCCCAGCTCCCAGATCGGCGTTGAGCGCGTCGACGGCTTCCATCAGCCGATGGCGTTTGCGCGTTCCCGGCAGTTGGTCGGCGAACGTGAGCTGACGGGGCTGGGACGGCGAGAGATCTGAAAAGCGAACGCCTGAGGCTCGATAGTTCCAGCCGGGTTGGAAGACCCGGGACAGAATCTGCCGTCCCGCTCTCAGGCAGGCCAAATCATCGTCGGTCGGCGGCGAAAAGGAGGCGCGGGACGAGGCAAATCGGGACTGGGAGGAAAAATAGCTCGTGCGGATGAACAGCTCCATTCGGCCGGCCGCCAGATGGTGCCGCCGCAGACGGGCCGTCCCGCCGAGAATATGACGGATCAGGCCGTCCCAGAGCTCGTCTTCGGTTCTCAGCGGGCCGGCAGACGTCCTTGTGACCTGAATGCTTTGAGGCGTCTCCTCCTGAGAGGACAGGGGAAACCGTTTCAGGCCCCGAAGCTCGTCGGCGATCTGAACTTCTCGGATTGAAAAATGGCCTTTCAGCCACCCGTTCGGCCGAGCCGTCAGCTGAGGTACCAGCCGAATACCAAACGAAAGCATCTTGCGGGCGGTTCGCTTCCCGATGCCCCAGACCCGCTCCACCGGCATACTGGCGACGGCGCATGCCGTTTCTTCGGGACGGATCAGGCGCACGCCGGGTTCTTTCCCCTTGGTCATCTCGGACGCGGCCTTGGCGAGAGTCTTTGACGGCGCCGCGCCGATGGAAACCGGCAGGCCGATCCGCCGGGCAATTGTTCTCCTGAGCGCCAGACAGTGAGCCGCCGGGTCGGTCAGCGAGGCGATGGACAGGTTGAAGAACGCCTCGTCGACCGAGTACTGCTCGACTTGGTCGCTGAACTGGGCGATGACCGCCATCATGCGGTCCGACATTTCCCGGTACATCTCCATATTGCCCGACAGGGCGGTCATCCCGTGACGCCGGACCAGCGGCGCGATCTTGAAAAACGGGGCGCACATGGGAATGCCCAGACGCTTGGCCTCATTGCTTCGGGAGATGACGCAGCCGTCGTTGGATGACAGGACGACGACCGGCCGGCCGTTCAGCTCAGGGCGGAAGACCCGCTCGCAGGAGACGAAAAAATTGTCGCCGTCGCACAGCCCGATCAAGGCCTGTCCAAAAGCCATGTAACCACTCCCCAAAAATTCGCCGGCACTGGGCCGCCGCCCTTGCGGGAAGTGCGCCAGCCTTGGCGGTCAGCCAGCAGCATGAGAGCGCCTTCTGACGGCGGCAGGCTTCGGTCCACCACCAGAACGGTCCACCGCCCGTCGGGCTTTCTCCACTTCATGAGAAACGACGCTTCCGGCCGCGGCGCCAGCAGGCGAAGAAGAACCCGCAGCGCGTCCCTGCTGGGCGATCGTTCCAGTTCGGGCTGAAACGGCAAGATGATCTTCCACCTTTCGTGATAACTTTTTGATTACTATGATAAAATGATAACTATATTATCTTGGCACGTCAATAAGTTATCGTCAGAGGAATTCCCATGTAAATTGAATGAAATGATACAATGCTAGAGTAAAGGGGGTGGGGTCTGTGTCGTGGCGGGAGAAATGGCCTGCTGTGAAGGAATGGCTTTCGGCGTTTTTTTACGGGGCGTCGATTGGCAAGGGAATGCCGGTGGTTCGCAAAGAGGCGTTTGACAAGAACGACGAGTTGATGCTGTTGCTGTTCGGAGACGCGCTCGGCGTGCCGAACCCGCTAGCGTATTACATGCTCGAGGCGTTGCCCTACGTGTACGAAAGTCTTCCGTCGTGGGAGCGGCGGATGCAGAACCGCAAAAACCTGTTGGCTGAAAAGGCCGCCCAGTACGGGTTCGACGGGTAGAGGAGGGGGAGCATGATTCGTCGTTATTGTTTCTTCGGCGGCAAAGGAGGCACAGGCAAGACGAGCCTTTCATCGTCGTGGGCGCTGAAACTGGCTCGGAGCGGGCGCAAAGTTCTCGCCGTATCGACTGACCCGGCTCACTCTCTGGCGGACGCGTTCGGAAAAGCTATTGGAAAACAGATCGTTCAGTTGGAGCCGAACCTTTGGGCTGTTGAGGTGGACGCGGCAGCGGCGGCCCAAAAGTACGTGGCAGGCATCGAGGCCAGCATGACCAGTTTGGTCAGCCCGGCGATTGTCGAGGACCTGCGGCAGCAGCTGCGGGTATCGGCCTCATCGCCCGGGGCCGAGGAGTCGGCGCTGTTTGACGCGTTTGTCGACCTGATGGAGCTGGCGGACCCTTCGTCAGAGTCGAAGAAGTTCGAGACAGTTGTCTTTGACACCGCTCCGACCGGGCACACCCTCAGGCTGCTCGAGCTGCCTGAGCTGCTGGGCTTCTGGATGAGCCGGCTCATGGAGAAACGGAATCAGGCCATGAGCCTGATGCGCTTGGCCGCGGCATACGAGGAAGACTTGGCTTCTAAGGTAGGAGACGACCCGATATACCGTATCCTCTCCCGCCGCCGCGAGCGGTTTGAGTGGGCCCGCGAGCGGCTTACCGACAAAGAATCGACGGCCTTCCACATCGTCTTGAACGCGGAGCGAATGCCCATTCTGGAGACCGAGAGGGCCCTTCAGCAGCTGGAAAAGTTCGGCATACCCGTGGGAGCGTTCTGCGTGAACCGGGTCATCCCCGAGGAGGCCGGAGAGTTCTTCGCCCGTCACCGGGGCCGACAGACCGAGTGCCTTAAGACCATTCAGGAGAAGTTTGGAGGCCGCGGAGTGCTTCAAATTCCATGGTTGGACTGCGACGTCCAAGGCGTCGCCGAGCTGGAGCGCATCATTCCCTACCTAGAAAACCTGGAGTAACGCGTCAGCCGGGCAGATGGTAAGTCAAATAAAATACGTCGTATTATCGAAAAATAATAGGCTATTTATCTGGGTTTATGCTAATTTGATGAACTTTGCTTTCTCGCTCTGCTAGGTTCATGGTGCAGGCCTGCAGTCAGCCAATATACCGTTCAGAAAAAATAAGAACTCTGTCGTATTTCTGATTTATGAAAAATGAAGTAAAATCAGCTTGTACTAACAGAAAACGACAGGACGCCGGCTTGTGAAATATGGCGCGAAATCGCGCCGGATGATACAATGAGACGCGGAAAGAAGATGGTATTGTATAGGCTTTTCGAGCAGTCTTTTTCATCGGAGCACAGCGTTCTGCAAGAAAAATTGACAGGAGGAGAGACGGCATGAGAAGGACACCGATGTATGATCGACACGTAGCAGCAGGCGGCACGATGGTGGATTTTGGCGGCTGGGAGCTGCCGGTGCAGTACGAGGGAATTAAGGTCGAGCATCTGAATGTTCGTTCAAAGGCCGGGCTGTTCGATGTGTCCCACATGGGCGAAGTCACGGTTGTCGGAAAGGATTCCGAAGCTTGGCTCAACAGCCTTCTGACCAATGACGTGACGACCATGCACGACGGTCAGGTCCTGTACACGATCATGTGCCGCGAAAACGGCGGCGTCGTGGACGATCTGCTCGTGTACCGCTACAACACCGAGAGGTACCTTCTGGTCATCAACGCGGCGAACGTCGAAAAGGACTGGGCTTGGTTCAACGAGCACTTGAAAGGCGACGTCAAGATCGACAACATCTCCGCGAAGACCGCTGAAGTTGCCCTTCAGGGACCTCTGGCTGAGAAGATCCTGTGCAAGATCGCCGAAGGCTTTGACCCGACGAAGCTGGTCTTCTTCCATTTCGTCGACGGGGTCAAGGTCGCTGGGATTCCGGCTATCGTGAGCCGGACTGGCTACACCGGCGAAGACGGGTTTGAAATTTACGTCGACTGGTCCAAGGGCGCCGAGCTGTGGGATGCCATCATCGCAGCCGGTAAGCCGGAAGGCCTGATGCCGATCGGTCTGGGCGCTCGGGACAGCCTTCGGTTTGAATCCGGACTTCCGCTCTGCGGACAGGAATACACCGACGACCTCGGACCTCTTGAGGCTGGCTACGGGTTCTTCGTCAAGGTTGACAAGCCCAACGGGTTTATCGGTCAGAAGGTTCTCCGTCAGCAGAAGGCTGAGGGACTGAAGCGCAAGATCGTGTTCACCAAGATGATTGATAAGGGCGTGCCGCGTCACGAGATGGAAGTGGCTGACGCGAGCGGCAAGGTAGTCGGCTGCGTGACCACCGGCGGATATGCCCCGTCGCTTGACGCCAACATCGCCAGCTGCCTTGTGAACATGCCTGTTCCGGCCGTTGGAGAGAACCTGTGGATCCTGATCCGCGGCAAGGCCAAGAAGGTCGAAGTCGTTGCCAAGCCGTACTACAAGAAGAGCTACAAGAAGTAAACTGACAAAAGCAATCGCGTCTCGCGGCAGAAATTAACTGGGTGAAAGGCGCCGGCGCGGCCGGCGAACCATATCAAATTCTTGAGGAGGAAACTTTACTATGTCGAAAGTCCCAGCTGATCTGAAGTACACGAAGGACCACGAGTGGTACAAGATGGAAGGCGACAAGGCCGTCATGGGCATCACTGATCACGCTCAGCACGCTATGGGCGACATCGTGTACGTCGAGCTGCCGGAGATCGGCACGGAAGTCGAGGCCCATCAGGACTTTGTCGTCGTCGAATCCGTCAAGGGCGCGAACGACGTTTTCAGCCCTGTGGCCGGTAAAGTCTGCGCTGTGAACGAAGCGCTGGACGATTCTCCTGAACTTCTGAACGCCGATCCTTATGCAAACTGGATCGCCAAGCTGGAAGACGTCAAGGTTCCGAATGACCTTCTGGACGCCGCTGCGTATGAGAAGCTCGTCGCGGAGGCTGAAGCGGAATAACGGAGAGGCGACAGGGTAAGGTTTTTCATTTGCTTCACTTAAAGGAGGTTCGTCAATGAGTCGTTACATCCCAGTAACCGATGCCGACCGCCAGAAGATGCTGGCCGCAATCGGCGTCAAGTCAATTGATGACCTGTTCTCGGATATTCCGGAGAAGGTCCGCGTCAAAGGACTGCTGGACATTCCCGAAGGCCTCTCCGAACCGGAGATGGTTCGGGATCTGAAGAAGCTGACCGGCAAGAACAAGAGCGCTGAGGACTTGGTGTGCTTCTTGGGTGCGGGCGTTTACGACCATTTTGTGCCGGCTGCGGTCGACACGATCGTCTCGCGCGGTGAGTTCACCACCAGCTACACGCCCTATCAGCCCGAAGTCGCTCAGGGAACCCTGCAGGCCATTTTTGAGTACCAGACGATGGTCTGTGAGCTGACCGGCATGGACGTCTCCAACGCTTCCATGTACGACGGCGCCAGCGCGGCCGCTGAGGCCTCCGTTATCGCTGCGGCCCACACGAAGAAGGATCGGGTGCTGGTCGCCCGGACCGTGTCGCCAGAGACCCGCGCGGTGCTCAAGACTTACTGCTGGAGCCGAGGCTTCGAGTACGCTGAGCTGCCGGACGTTGACGGCAAACTGTGCCGCAAGTCCTTGGAGACTGAGCTGGCCGGCGGGAAAATCGCCGCGCTGGTCGTCCAGTCGCCCAACTTCTTCGGGGTTATCGAGGACTTAAACGGGCTGGCTGAGCCGATTCACGACGCCAAAGCCCTTTTGATCGTGTCAACCGACCTGCTGGCCCTCGGCAGCATTGAGGCGCCCGGCAAGCTGGGCGCTGACATCGTCGTCGGCGACGGTCAGAGCTGCGGCAACAACATGAGCCTTGGCGGCCCGCACTTCGGATTCATGGCGACCACGCAGAAGCTGATGCGCAAGATGCCCGGTCGCATTGTGGGACAGACGGAGGACATTAAAGGCCGCCGCTGCTTCGTCCTGACGCTGCAGGCCCGCGAGCAACATATCCGCCGCGAGAAGGCCACGTCGAACATCTGCTCGAACCAGAACCTGTGCACCGTGGCCGCTTCCGTTTACCTGAGTCTCATGGGACCCAAGGGGCTCGCTGAGGTGGGCCATCAGATTCTCGCCAAGACCGCGTACGCGGTTGACCGGTTGGTCGCCACCGGCAAGTTCAAGGTGGCGTTCCCCAAGGCCGGCTGCTTCCGCGAGGTCGTCCTGATCTCTGACGAGCCGGTGGAAAAACTGAACGCCCGCCTGCTGAAGGCAGGGATTCTGGGCGGTTACGACCTGAAGGCCGAGTATCCTGATCTGGGCAACGGCTGGCTGTTGGCGGTGACCGAACAGCGGACGAAGGAAGAAATCGACCGTATGGTCGCCGTGGCTGGAGGTGAGTGCTGATGAAACACGGGCCGATGGAGACTCTGTTTGAGCTTAGCAACCCTGGTCTGATGGGCGTGGCGCTTCCCCCGCTTGACGTTCCGGACGTGGACTGCTGCGCCGTTCTGGGCGGAAACTGCCGCGCTGAGGCGCCGCGTCTTCCCGAAGTGGCGGAAGTCGACGTGATTCGTCACTTCACGGGCCTGTCGCAGATGAACTTCAGCGTCGATGAGGGTTTTTATCCTCTCGGCTCCTGCACCATGAAGTACAACCCCAAGATCAACGAAGCGGCGGCCCGTATGCCTGGGTTTGCCCGGCTTCACCCGCTTCAGCCTGAGGAGACAATTCAGGGCGCCCTGAAGCTGATGTATGACTTGGAGACCTATCTGGCCGAGATCACCGGTATGGCGTCTGTCACCCTTCAGCCGGCGGCCGGCGCCCACGGCGAGCAGACCGGGCTGATGATCATCAAGGCGTACCACGAGTCGCGGGGCGACAAGAACCGCGATGAGGTCATCGTCCCTGACTCGGCTCACGGAACCAACCCGGCTTCCGCGGCCATCACGGGCTTCAAGGTCATCGAGGTTCCGTCTGACCCAGAAGGCATGGTCGACCTGAACGCCCTGAAAGGGCTGGTCAGCGAGCGGACTGCCGGTCTGATGCTCACCAACCCGAACACGCTGGGTATTTTCGAGAAGCATATCGTCGAGATCAACGACATCATCCACAAGGCCGGCGGGCTGGTTTACTACGACGGAGCCAACGCCAACGCCATCGTGGGCAAGGTCCGCCCCGGCGATATGGGATTCGACGTGCTGCACCTGAACCTGCACAAGACGTTCAGCACGCCTCACGGCGGCGGCGGCCCCGGCGCCGGTGCTGTCGGCATGTCCAAGGATTTGGCGAAGTTCTCGCCGGTCCCCGTCATCGTGAAGGACGGCGAGACCTACCGACTGGAGTGCAGCTGCCAGCGGCCCGAGTCTCTGGGACAGGTTCGCAGCTTCTTCGGCAACTTCGGCGTGTTGGTCCGCGCCTACACGTTCATCCGCACGCTTGGCGCTGCCGGGCTGAAGGAAATGTCGGAGACGGCCGTTTTGAACGCCAACTACCTCGCGTCTCAGCTCAAGGACACCTACCCGGTCGCCCACAAGGGATTCTGCAAGCATGAGTTCGTCCTTGACGGCGAGCCGCTGAAGCACCAGACCGGCGTGACGACTCTCGACGTCGCCAAGGCCCTGATTGACGCAGGGTACCACCCGCCGACGACGTACTTCCCGCTGATCGTTCACGAGGCGCTGATGATCGAACCGACCGAAAGCGAGTCGAAGAGGACGCTGGACGGCTTTGCCGCTTCGCTGAAGGCCATCGTCGCTAAGGCAAAGGCTGAAGGCCCTGAGCCGTTCCACAGCATGCCCGTGTCGACCCCGATCGCCAGACCTGACGAGACGAAGGCCGCCCGTACGCCGGTGCTTCGCTGGCAGTTCTAACAACCGTTTCCATTGCGGCGACAGCGGCTCGACCCCGTCGGGGCCGGCCACTGTCGCTTTTTGTCATCATTGCAGCTGAATTTGGGGGAATGAGCAAATGAAACTGTTTGAGATGCGGATGGAAGAGTTCCTGCGCGATTTAGCCAGCAGCAAGCCGGCGCCGGGCGGCGGTGCGGTCGCAGGTCTGACCGGCGCGCTTGGGGCGGCTTTGGCGTCCATGGTGGCAAACCTTGCGCTGGAGAACAAAAAGTACGAGGCCAACTGGCCGGAGATGAAAGACGTCGCCGCCCAAGCGTCGGAGCTGATCGGCAAATGCCTTGCCCTGATGGACGACGACGCGCGGGTTTTCGACGGGTTCATGGCGGCCCTGCACCTGCCCAAGGACACAGAGGCGGAGAAGGCGGCCCGTCGGGAAGCCATACAGGATGCCACGAAGAAGGCGATTTCCGTTCCCATGGAGACCCTTTCGGTCTGTGCCGCTATCGGCGAGCTGGCCCTGAAAGCGGCCCTTCGGGGCAACAAGGGCGCCATCACCGACGCGGCTATCGCGGCGGACTTGGCCTGTCTGACGGCCAACGCCGCCAGCTGGAACGTGAAAATCAACCTGAAAGGCCTGAAGGACGAGGCATACGCGGCCCAGTGCCGGCAGGCCATGGAAGAGACGCTGGCAAAGACCGCCCTGCTGAGAGATCAGGCGAAAGCCGCGACTGACGAAGCTCTGGCGTAGTTGGCGGAGAAGGAGGCTGACACATGTACGATCTTATCGTTTTAGGCGGCGGCCCCGGCGGCATGAAAGCCGCCGAAGTGGCAGGGAGCCGCGGCTTGAAAGTCGCGCTGGTCGAGAAGGAACACTTGGGCGGCACGTGCCTGAACCGAGGCTGTATTCCCACGAAGGCCCTGTATTCTCACGTCATCGGCGGCAAGGGAGCCCGGGAAGGGCTCTGGAGCCGGCTGGAAGGCGTGGTCGAAAAGCTGAGAACCGGCGCCGCCCAGACATTGAAACTGTCCAAAGTGAACGTCATCAAGGGCGTTGGAACTGTAACGAGCTGGGGCGAGACGAAAAAGCTGTCGGTCGTCAAGCCGGACGGCTCAACCGAGGTTCTGGAAGCGCCCAAACTGCTGATTGCTACCGGCGCTCGGTCTGTGGTGCCCGACTTTGCGGGCAACGACCTGCCGCAGGTTCTTACCGGCGACTGGGCGATTATTGACCCTCAACTCTGGGATCCGGACCGCAACGGCCAAGTGAAGACGGTTGCCGTTCTTGGCGCTGGCGTCATCGCCCTTGAAATGGCGATGATCCTTCAGGGGCTGGGCAAGGACGTGATTTTGCTCAAGCACTCGGACCAGATCCTGCGGCGAATCGACGGCGACCTGAAGAAGAAGGTCGTTCAAACCGTCAAGAAGCGCAAGACGACCGTGTACGACTACGTGCACCTGACGTCGGCCCGCCAAGAGGGCGACGGTCTCGTCCTGTCCGGCACGGCCGGCGAGGAGCCGCTTGAAGTCGCCTGCGACCGGCTGATTCTCGCGTCCAGCATGGTCCCGATTCTGGACGGCTTCAGCTTGGAAGACAGCGGCGTGGAAATTAAAAAAGGCTGCATCGCCGTTGACAGTCATATGCGCACCAGCCTGCCCGGCGTGTGGGCCATCGGCGACTGCACCGGCGGCGCCATGCTGGCTCATCTGGCCGAGTATCAGGCCGTCAGCGCGGCGTTCGACATGTTGGGCGACGACTACAGCGTCGACCTCGATGCCCTGCCGGCCTGCGTGTTTATCGACCCCGAAGTGGCCTATGTCGGCCTGACGGAAGAGCAGGCGAAGGAGCGGGGAGAGGAAATCGTAACCTCCAAGGCGTACTTCGCCGCCAACGGCATGGCTCTGGCCATGGGCGAGGGCGACGGATTCATCAAGGTCGTTGCCCGGGCGTCGGACAAGCGGCTGCTTGGCGTCCACATCATCGGGCCGGAAGCCGCGTCGCTGTTGGGCGAAGCGTCTTTGGCCGTGTCAAAGGGCCTGACGGCTCACGACGTGGCTTTTTCCGTTCACTCTCACCCCACGCTGTGCGAGTGCTTTAAAGACGCCTGCATGAGGCTGGCGGAGTAGCTAGGCTTGTCAAGAAACGCAACGTTCCCGAAGACGGCTGTTTTCGGGAACGTTTTGTCTTCTCCTGCTGAGCGGCAAGGTTCGGGAGATCTGAGACGGGAGGGCTGAACCGTGCGTCGGAGAAAAATATTCCTGTCCGAAAGGCTTCGCCTCAGCGACGGGGTCGTCGTCGCCTGGTCGGCCCCCAGCGCCGGACGGCGCGTGCTGATGATCCCCGGGCTTGGCGGCGACAGCGGGTGCTGGGGGCGCCTGCCCCGCGTGATGGAAGCGGCGGGCTTGGCCCCCGTGCTGTTTGACCCGCGGGGTCTCGGCGGGTCGTCCCGGGGAAGCTCGCCGCTGACGATTGAGCTTTTAGCGTCCGACGCCTGCGAGATATTTCAGCAGGTCGGCCCCTGCGCCGTCCTTGGTTGGTCCATGGGTGCCAGCGTCGCTTTTGAACTGGCCTGTCGGGTGCAGGAAAAAGTTCCCCTCGTTTTTCTGGCGTCATCGCTGAGCCAAGCCCCCAAGCCCGGGACGTCCCTGGACCGGCTGCTTCACTGTTCCAGCGGAGAGTGGGGGACGTTTTTGATGAAAGCTCTGGCCTTTGACGGCGCTTCCGGTTCGGCCGAGCTCGGCGGAACCGGCGCGGTCCTTGAGGAGTACCGTCAGGCGCTTTTGCGTTGGACTTTTCGCCCCCAACGGGCGTCGGCCCTCCGAGGCCCCGCGCTGTTTCTTGCCGGGCGGGACGACGGACTAGTCAGCCCGTCAGAAGTAGAGCGCACGGCCAAGATGATACCGGGCAGCCGGTACCTCTGCGTGAAGGGCGGGCACGGATTTTTTTACCGCCATCCTGAAGAGACGGCCCGCGCGATGTCCGACTTCCTCGCGGAATCTGACGGTTAAACGAGCTTCCGCTCCGTAAAAAAAGAGCCGCTCCGTACGGAGCGGCTCTTTTGCTGTGAACTAGTTTTCCTCAAGAACCGGGTGCCAGACGCGCTTCAGCATTTCGTCGGGGTCGCCGGCGGGCAGAATGTTGAACTTCTGATAGTCGGCGATGGTGCGGCGGAGGGTCGACTCGGTCTCGGCGTCGGTCAGGTCGTAGTGGAAGGTCTTGAAGATCTTCTTGACCAGCTCGATGTCGCCGCTGGCCCAGCCGTTGGCCTTGAGGATCTCGACCGCCTCGTCGGGGTGCTCGCAGATGAACTTCTTGGCCGCCTCGTGAGCTCGGGTGAGCTTCTTGACGGTGATCGGGTTTGCCTTGTAGAAGTCAAGGTTGACGGCGTGAATGCAGCAGCAGTCGCGCTCAAAGTCCGGGTCAGTGGTGATCGAACGAATGGCCTTGATCTTGCCCTGGTCGACGAACTGGCGGGCGAACTGATCGCTCAGCAGGATGGCCTGAATCTCTCCGCTTTCAAGGGCCAGGACGGCGGCGCCGCTCTCGACGACCTTGTACTTTACGTCCTTCAACGGGTCGATGCCGTCTGCCGCCAGCAGGCGCATGGTGATGTTCTGATCGGAAGCGCCGATTCCGTCAGGAACGGCGATCGTCTTGCCCTTCAGGTCGGCGGTGGACTTGTACTCGTCGGTGTTCAGCACGTAAAGGGTCTTGCAGCCCGTGTGGATTCCGGCGGTGAAGACCATGCGGACGCCCCGGAGAGCCGGGACGAGCAGAGTGGCGATATGGTCGCCGGCCAAGTCGATCTTGCCGGTGCCGATCGCGTCGCCCTGGGCGCTGCTGCCGCCCTGATACTTCGTGATAGCCGTCTTCAGGCCTTCGGCCTCGTAGAAGCCCTTCGCCTGGGCGATACCGAACGTGCCAAGGCAGAGCCCGCCGTTGTAGCCGACGCGGATCGTCTGGTTGTACGCCGGTTCCTTCTTCCAAGCTTCGTTCTCCTCTTCGGCAGTCATGGCGAATGCCGAGCTGGCCGCGAGGGCCATCATTGCTGCGATGGTGCAGATGCGCTTCATTACGAACTCCTCCTTTGTGATTCCCCGTACGGGGGCTGTCGCTTCGGTTCAGTCGATACGTCCAAAGTCGAGCATCTCGAGAACCTTGGCGTGATACCCTAAAAATTCGTTGCCGGCGCGGTTCCGCGGGTACGGCAGGTCAACTTTGATGTCCTCGCGGATTCGGCCGGGGCGCGGGGCCATGACGATAACCCGCGTGCCCATGTAGAGAGCCTCGTCGATGTCGTGGGTCACCATCAGGGTCATGTGTCCCGAAGTCCGCCACAGGGCCAAAATCTCGTCCTGCATTCTCATG
The DNA here is from genome assembly GCF_000237805.1 of Jonquetella anthropi DSM 22815. Classification (GTDB taxonomy): domain Bacteria; phylum Synergistota; class Synergistia; order Synergistales; family Dethiosulfovibrionaceae; genus Jonquetella; species Jonquetella anthropi. The sequence goes on from NZ_CM001376.1 coordinate 487,195, forward strand.
CGGGTGAACGCGTCCAGCGCGCCAAGCGGCTCGTCCAGCAGGAAAACGTTCGGGTGGTTGATCATGGTCCGAATCAGCGCCAATCGCTGGGCCATGCCGCCCGACAGCTGGTGCGGAAAGTCGTTTCGGAAGTCCGAAAGGCCCGCTATTTCCAGCAGCTTGTTCACGTCGTCTTCCCGGCCCGCCAGCGTTCCGGCCATTCTCAGGCTGAACGTCAGGTTCTGTTCCACCGTCATCCAGGGGAAGAGCGTCGGCTTCTGGAATACCATGCCCCGCTCAGGCGACGGCCCCTGAACCGGCTGGCCGTTCAGCTGGACGGTTCCGCTGGTGGGGACGATGAGGCCGGCCACAAGCCGAAGGATCGTCGACTTGCCGCAGCCCGACGGCCCGACGATGGAGATGAACTCCCCGTCCGTCACGGTCATGTTGATGTTGCTCAGCGCGTTGGTTACGTCGTCCGTTTCCGTCCGGGCGAAGCTCTTGTAAACGCCGTCCAGCTTCAGCACGTTCATGACTGAACAGCCCCTTCCTGCCAGCGAAGCAGCCGCCGTTTGATCTTATTCAGCAGCCAGTTCACCGCCACGAACACGACGCACAGCACGACGATCGCGGCGTACATCTTACCGTACTGGGCCCAGCTCTTCTGCCAAGTCACGTACCAGCCCAGCCCGGACTCGACGCCGATCATCTCGGCGACCATCAGGGCCATGCAGGCGCTGCTCATGCCCTGAGTGAGCCCTTGAAGGATATTTGGCAGGGCGAACGGCAGGGCCACCCGGAACACCAAATGCCGCGTCTTGGCGCCGAGGGTCCGCGCGGCCTCGTAGAACGACTTGTCGATGTTCCGTATCCCCGTTATGGTCGCGATCGTGAGGGAGTACCACACGCCCAGCGCGATGATGAAGACGCTCCCCTTGAACAGCGACGACGCCAAAACCATGACAACCGGAATCCACGTGGTGGAGGGGATCGCGCCCAAAAGCCGCATGAACGGGGCGATCCAGTAATCTACCCGCTTGTTGTAGCCGCAGGCGACGCCGGTGAGCAGTCCGAGCAGCGCGCCGGTGAAGTACCCGGTGAAAAGGAGCATCAGCGAATGCCACGTGCAGTCCAGCAACTGGAGCCGGTCTTCGATCGCCGCGTTGAGGATCTGGTCGACCCAAGGGAAATAGGGCAGGACGAACTTCCCGGTTTTTAAGGTCACCCAGTCGTACCCCAGCAGCAGGAGGAACACCAGCGAGTAGAACGGCGCCCCGTGGCGCAGCCGGTCGTAGACCCGTCGGGAGAAAAACGACCCGATGAACGCGGCTGCGGCGGCGGCGATAAGCGCGCCGAGGAAATAGGCGTAAGTCATCGTGTGGGAGTTGCCTTCAAGGTCGGGCAGGCACAGGTATTCAGCCATGGCGAGAAGTCCGGCGAATATCGGCATGGCCCGAATCAAAAGGTCAAGAGCTGCCCTCTTTTTTGTCAGGGGAGCGCTTTCAAGTTCTCGGAGTTGGTCTTTCGTCAAAGTCCCGTGGTCCAGCGACGAGAGAACCCCTGTGGGGTTTGTGCGACAGTTCAAGGAGTTTCCACCTCTTTGTGAAATTTACAGCATAATCATTATAGCTTACTGGGTAGCTAAGTCAACCGAAATGGCAGAAGAGTATTGCGTGGAAAAATCCATTGGGAAACCACGTATTATCTGCGTTTTTAAAGATCTTAAAATGATAAATTTCTGTTGAAAGCATAAATATTAAGGGAGATAGCCTCAAATTTTCAGGCGCTTGACGAAAAGAGCTTGCCGAATGGAAGTCCTTCTGTCAGTCGTTCTGCTGGGGAACGGCGCCTTGAAAGAAAAGGTATTTTTACCGTTCAGATGGCCATTCAGTCAGGCTCATTTGTGCAAACTGGTAAAATGGTATATACTTTTTATGACGCAGAAACTATATTGTCGCAATTTTTTGTCTTGGCGATACGAAGAAGAGGAGGAGATTTCAATGGAACTGTCCCGTCGCATTCAGCAGCTCACAGCGTCGCCGATTCGCAAGCTGGCTCCCTACGCGGAGGCGGCCAAGAGCAGAGGGGTGAAGGTGTACCATCTGAACATCGGCCAGCCCGACATCGCCACGTCGGACGTCTACTTCAAGGCGATCCGCGAGGCGAAGCTGACGACCGTGGCGTACACGAACTCGCAGGGCGAAAAGCCGCTGCGGGAAGCCATCTCCAAGTACTATGCCAAGTGGAACATTCCGTACTCGCCTGAAGAGATCATCGTCACGCACGGCGGCACCGAGGCCCTCATTATCGCTATGTTGTCCGTCTGCGACCCGGGCGACGAAATCCTCGTGTTTGAGCCGTACTACGCCAACTACTCGTCGCTGGCCAAGGCGTTCAACGTGACGCCGAGAGCCGTCGCCACCGACCCGGAGACGGGATATCACCTGCCGGACGATAAGACCATCCTCGCCAGCCTGACCGACAAGACGAAGCTGGTGATCCTGACGAACCCGGGCAACCCGACCGGCTCGGTCTACACGGCCGATGAGCTGAAGCGGCTGGCCAAAATCGTCAAGGATCGGGGCCTGTTTGTGCTGGCCGACGAGGTGTACCGCGAGTTCGTGTACGAGGGCTCCTACACCAGTATGGCGTCGTTCGACGATATTCGGGATCAGGTGCTCATCGTCGACTCGGTGTCCAAACGTTACAGCGCCTGCGGCGCCCGTATCGGAGCGCTGCTCTCCCACAACAAAGAGCTGATTGCCCAAAGCATGAAGTACTGTCAGGCTCGGCTTTGCGTGCCGTCGCTGGAGCAGATCGGCGCTGAGGCAATGTACCTGCACACGGCCGACACGTACTTAAAGTCGGTCAACGACGAGTACCGCCATCGCCGCGACACGCTGCACAAGGCTCTGATGGCTATCCCGGGCGTTAAGTGTCCAATGCCCAGCGGCGCGTTCTACATGATGGTTACCCTGCCGGTTGACGACAGCGAGAAGTTCGCCAAGTGGCTTCTGGAGGAGTTCCAAGACGCCGGCGAGACGGTGATGCTGGCTCCCGGCGCCGGCTTCTACGGCACGCCGGGCAAGGGCGTTCACGAGGCCCGAGTCGCCTACGTCCTGAAGGAGGCGGATCTCCTTCGGGCCGCCGAACTGCTCAAAAAAGCTCTGGCCGTCTATCCCGGCAGGACCTGCTAGGTTTCGGAGTACAGGACAGATCATCGAAAATAAAAAGGTCCGGAACATCCAAACGGATGTTTCGGACCTTTTTTGCGTTTCCAGCGGGGCAGAGGACTTATTTTCGGCCGATGGACCAGCCGCTTTGGGATGTCTGACGGCCGGCCATGGCAGCGAAGGTGCCGCCGGCTTTCAGAAGTTCGTCCGGCGTCCCCTGCTCGGCAATCTGCCCGTCTGAGAGGACGACGATCTTATCGGCGCCGGCCACGGTCCTCAGCCGGTGAGCGATGACCAGAGCGGTCTTGTTTCTGATCAGCCGGCCAATGGCCTCCTGAACGGCCGTCTCGCTTTCGGGGTCAAGGGACGCGGTCGCCTCGTCCAAGATGATGATCGGGGCGTCCTTGAGGAGTGCCCGGGCGATAGAAATTCGCTGCCGCTGGCCGCCAGAGAGGCGGGAACCGTTTTCGCCCAGAACGGTTTGATAGCCGTTGGGCATTTTGGCCACAAACTCGTCGCACTGGGCGGCCTTCGCCGCGGCTAAGACTTCCTCGTCTGAGGCGTCTCGGCGGCCCAGTCGAATGTTTTCCAGCACCGTGTCGTCGAACAGGACGACGTCCTGAAAGACGATGGCGAAGTGGGCCAGCAGCGTTTCAGGCGATATCTCACGCACGTCGGTTCCGCCGAGGCAGACCCGGCCCGAGGAGACGTCCCAGAAGCGAGCCGCCAGACGGGCAGTCGTGCTCTTGCCGCCGCCCGACGGGCCGACCAGCGCGGTCACTTGGCCTTGCTTGGCCGTGAAGGTGACGTGACGCAGCACCGGCGCGGAGCCGTAGCTGAACGACACGTCGTCAAACGACAGGTCGAACCGGTCGGGCCGGAACGATTCTCGGCCGGTCATGGCCGGCTCGTCGTCAATCTGTTTCGTCCGGGCGATCGGCTCGGAGACGAACAGCAGGTGGGCGATGAAAACCATCTCGGAGGCTAGCGGGTCATAGATGCGGCTGGCGACGGTGAGGAAGACGACGAACTCCCACAGGCCGAGAGTTCCCTCTGACAGCAGCCAGACGCCCGTCAGCAGGGTGGACACGAGCCCGAGCCGCAGGACCGCTTCAGCAGTCTTGACCATCGTCCCGCCGAGCCATTCGGCCGACATCTGGAGAGTTTCGGCCACATCGAGCTTCTCTTTCAGTCCGCTCAGGTATCGGTCCTCAAAGCCGCAGGACTTGATCGTGGCGAAGGTCTCAATGCCCTCTTGGAACGCCTCGTTCCTGCTCAGCGTCGCCTCCTTGAACTGGCGGTTTTTCTTTCCCAGCTTGCTTCGTCCGGCCAGCAGAATCCAAACCGCCGCCGGCAGAGGCCACAGGACGGCCAGTCCCATGCGCCAGTCAAACGACAATAGGCCGACCACGATGATCAGCGTGGAGAGGGCCGAACCCAGCAGCTGGGGCACGCAGTGGCTGTAAAGCTGCTCCAGCTCGGCGCAGTCGTTCATGATCGTGGTCGTCAGGTCGCTCAGGTTTCGCTGGCTGAAAAACGACAGCGGGAGCTGGCGCAGCTTCTCGGCCAAAGAGATTCGTCGGCTGGCGCTTTCTTTATAGGTCGTGATGAACGTCGACTGGTACAGGCCGAACTGAATCAGGCAGATGACGGCGACGGCGACGGCCGAGTAGAGCGCGTACTGGGCCCAGGCGAAGGCTGGGACGGGAGAAGCACCGTAAAGGAAGTTCAGCAGAGCGATGAAGGCCAGAGCCACGAGGCCCGGAGCGATCATGAACGACAGGTTAGCTAAGGCTGCCCACAGCGACGCGCGGAGCATGCCCCAAACTCCCGTGCGGGAGAGGGCGAACAGACGCTGCATATGCCGGATCATCTTGAGGCCTCCTCGCTAGCCACTTTCCACTGGGCCGCTTTCTGGTACTCGGCCCACATCTTGGCGTACAGCCCGCCGGAAGCGAGCAGTTCGTCGTGGGTTCCCGACTCGGCGATCTGTCCGTCGTCGATCACTAGAATCCTGTCGGCGTTTCGGACCGACGAGAGCCGGTGAGCGATCATCAGCGTCGTCTTATCCCGCGCGAGTTCCGTGAGGGCTTTCTGTATCTGTGCCTCATTTTCTGGGTCGGCGAACGCGGTCGCCTCGTCCAGAATCACGACCGGCGCGTCCTTGGCGATCATTCGCGCCAGAGCGATACGCTGAGTCTCGCCGCCGGACAAGTAGACTCCTCCGGCGCCGATGACCGTATCGAGGCCCTGGGGCAGTTTCTCCAAGATGTCGCCGCACTGGGCGCTGCTCGCCGCCTTCAATGCTTCCGCCTCGCCAGCGTCCGGCCGGGCGGCAAGGATATTGTTTCGAATCGACGTCTTGAACAGCCGGTCGTTCTGGAAGACTAGGCCGATATGGCTCATCAGCTCTTTCGGGTCCATCTCCCGTTCGGGTTCTCCGCCTAAAAGCACGTCGCCCTTGTCTGGATCCCAGAATCGGGCCGCCAGACTCGCGATTGTGCTTTTTCCGCCGCCCGACGGTCCCACCAGCGCCCAGACCTGCCCCTGCGGCAGGTGGAAGCTCACGCCCCGCAGGGCTGGCCGAGTTGTTCCCGGGTAGGTGAACCAGACGTCGCGGAACTCCAAGTCAAATCCCGACGGCCGGCGGGGGGCCGAGGGAACCGACAGGGGAGAAGCGTTCAGAGCCTGGTCGATACGGTTGACCGCCTCGATGGCCAAGGAGACGTTCTCGGAGGCGTACATGATCTTTGATATCGAAACTGACAGGGCTGGCGTCAAGAGGCAGTAAAAAATTACCGACGCGACCAGCTGCTTGGGGTCGGAACTCCGGCCGGCTAAAAACAGCGCGGCAGGGATCAGCAGCAGCACCGGCGAGTTGATAGCCGTCACGAAGTACGAGTAGGGGCGTCGAAAGTCCAGAGCGTACTGATTGACGAAGTGATAATAGGCCTCGACTGACGCTTTGAACTTCCGAAACGAGTGGACGGTCTGCTGGAACGTCTTGATGACCGGAATGCCTCGGATGTATTCGACTGCCGCGCCGTTCATCGACTGAAGCGCGTCCATGTACTTGCTCATCGACTGATCCTTCATGTAGTCGTTCATGTGGGCGAGGAACCAGAACCCGACGGCCAGCGGAATGAAGCAGATCAGGCCAAGCCGGAAGTCGAAGTAGACCAAGAAGATCAGCCCTGTGAGAAGGGACGCTAAGGTCCCCGCCACGTCCGGCAGCAGGTGGGCGAGCAGCGAGTGGGTCAGCGACGCGTTCTCGTTGATCACCTTCTGCAGGTTTCCGCTCGTCGTGGCCTGAACGAACCCTAAGGGAAGGGACATCAGCCGGGACATGGCGTCGAACCGAAGCTGTTTTTCCACGCGGAACGCTGTCAGGTGGGAACAGTACGCTGACAGAAACGACAGGACCACCCCGCCGGCTGCCCCGGCAAACGCCAGAACGACCCAAGGGCCGATGCCGAACGGCTGGCCGGTTCCCCAGCGGCTCAGCACCAGATTGAGCACGTACCACACGGACGCTAGCGGCAGAAGGGACGAGACGGCAGCCGCGGCAGACAGGATTAGCGACAGGGGCAAGAACCACCGAAGCGATCCGGCAATGCGGAACAGGCGTGCCAACGTCTTTCCGGCAGAAGGTTTTTGAGCGGCATTTTGTTCCATGTTACCAACCTCGATTCTTTACGACTTTTTCGGCGTCGCCTCCGGCGCCGGATTTTTCATCAGCGTGAGCCAGCCGCTGACAAAAAAGTTCTGCACGGCTCGGGCGTAGGCGAACGCCTCTTCTCGGTTCATCTCCCGGATGGCGATCTCGAACATGCAGGCGAACATCGCCCGCGAAATGGAGTAGCTGAACAGCTCGTCAACCGGTGTGATCTTCATCCCTGCGGACGTCATTCGGAAAAAATAGCGGCGCGTCGCCGAGTTCTCAATGCTCGTCAGGTTGTCCAGATACCGCTCCCACCGCGTTCCGCCGCCAGCCGTGAGGATCAGCCGAAACTCCGCCTTGTGGCTCACGATGTAGTCGACCATCTCGCTGAACGTCTCTGGGTCTGACTGGCCCATGGTCTCGTGCTGAGTCCGCTCGTCCAACGCCTCAAAGGCGGCGATGTACTTGCGGAGTGATACCTCAAACTCCGCGCCAGCTACGGCGACCAGCGCGTCGAACAATTCGTCCTTGCTCCGGTAGTACCCGTACAAGGCGCCGGTCGTCACGCCAGCCCGAGCGGCAATCCGACGAAGCGACGCGTTCCGAAACCCCTTCTGACTGAATTCCGCCCGCGCTGCGGACAAAATCGCCTCCTGCGTTGACTGAACGATGATTCCTCGCCCCTCTCAGTGATATAACGCTGTTATATTAGTTTTAGCTAACATAATTGTCAAGAGACCATCTGACCGGGCGGCGGCTCCGCCGGGGTATTCTTGACCGGCGGCGGCGGTCTGATATACTATTTCACATCTGATATTGAGAGTTGATTGTAATTTTGGGGGGGCACTGGATGACCAGAGTATCGTCTCGGGCAGAGCGGCATCAGAAGCTGCTGGATTTGCTGCGCCGCAGTCCGCTTTTCACAGACGAGGATCTGTCGGAGCTCCTGAACGTGAGCCTGAGCACCGTTCGGCTGGATAGGATCCTGCTCGGCGTGCCTGAAGTTCGGGAGCGGGCTCGTTCCATGGCGGAACAGGCGGTGAGCAGGCTTCGGTCACTGCGGGAGAACGAGTTTATCGGCCGGCTGCTGGAGCTGGAGCCGAACAGATTCGCCGTGTCAGAGCTCATTGCCGGGGCTGAAATGGCGTTTCGGCACACGGACCTGATTTGGGATCATTACATTTACGCTCAGGCAAGCGCTCTGGCAATTGCGGTTGTCGAAGCTGACTGGGTCATCGTCGGATCGGCCCGGGTGAGGTACCGGCTTCCGGCGAAAATCGGCGATCGGCTGATTGCCACGGCCAGAGTCGGCGTCCATAAAATGGGAAAGTACATTATCAGCGTCAGAACGGCTGTCGAGGGAAAAGAAATTTTCGTCGGCCGGTTCATAGCTGTGGCTCACGACCCTCAAGGTTTACACCATGATGGAGGAGAAACGTTATGATAATTGCCGTTGACGCGATGGGAGGGGACTACGGCCCGTCGGTTGTCTGTCCCGGCGTCCTGACCGCCTGCGAGCGTCATCAGGACTTGACCGTCGTTTTTGTGGGCGATCAGGAAAAAATCAAGCCGTATGTGGACGCTTCGGGCGCGGCCGGCAGAGTTTCGGTCGTCCATACGCTTGAAGCGGTAGGAATGGACGAGCACCCGTCTCAGGCGATACGGACAAAGCGCCGCTCCAGCCTTCGGCTGGCTATGGAGATGGTTCGTTCCGGCGAGGCGGACGGGTGTCTGTCGGCCGGGAATACCGGGGCCATTGTGGCAGGCGGCGTGCTGGTGGTGGGTCGGATTCGGGGCATCGCGCGCCCGGGGTTGGGAGTTTTGCTGCCGACCCTCAAACCGACGCTGCTCATCGACGGCGGCGCGACGGTTCGGTGCAAGCCCGAGACGCTGTGTCAGTTCGCCCGAATGGGCTCGGCCTATATGACTTCTCAGATGGAGCTGAACGCGCCGCGGGTCTGCCTGCTGTCCAACGGCTCGGAGGAGATTAAAGGCGACGACGTCATCGCTTTGGCTCGCGAAGCCCTGTCGGCCGACAAGACGGTAAACTTCGGCGGGTACATCGAGCCCAACGAGGTCACGTTCGGCAAAGCCGACGTGGTGGTGGCCGACGGGTTCACCGGCAACATCATGCTGAAGTCCTTTGAAGGGCTGGTGTCTTACGGCATGCAGCTGATCAAGGACGAGGTGCTCTCAGGTCTCTTGGGGAAAATTGGGCTCGGACTGTGTTATTTTGGGGCCCGCCGCCTGAAGGCGAAGCTCGACTATCAGCGCTACGGCGGTTCGCCGCTGTTGGGCGTGGACGGGGTCGTGGTGAAAGCCCACGGCCGGTCAAAGGCCCCGGCGATCACCAGCGCGATGGACGCGGCGGTTCGGGCTGTTCAGGGGGATATTGTGGGCGTCATTCGGCGCAGGGCCGGATCGGACGCTTCGGACGAAGCAGATAGGACGAAAGAGAGGCTGGAGGCCGAATGATCGGAGAGAGACTGACGAAGCTTTTGGGAATTAAATATCCTGTTATCCAAGGCGCCATGGCCTGGGTGGCCAACGCGGAGCTGGCAGCCGGCGTGAGCAACGGCGGCGGGTTGGGAATTATCGCTGCCGGCGCGACGCCGCCGGAAATTCTGGAACAGGAACTCATCAAGGTGAGAAAGCTCACCGACAAGCCGTTTGGGCTGAACATCATGCTGATGTCCCCGACGGCCGACGACGCGCTGGAACTGGCGGCTCTTCACCGCGTGCCGATCGTCACCACCGGCGCCGGATCGCCCGGCAAGGTGCTCGAGCGCCTCAAGCCGCTGGGAACGATCGTCATGCCGGTCGTTCCGACTGGGACTCTGGCCCGGCGGGTGGAGAAGCAGGGCGCCGACGCGGTGATCGCCGAGGGTATGGAAGCCGGCGGCCACATCGGCGAGCTGACGTCCATGGTGCTGACCCCGATGGTCGTCCGCGCCGTCTCCATTCCTGTCGTCTGCGCCGGCGGAATTGCCGACGGGGCCGGAATGGCCGCGGCGTTCGCCTTGGGCGCGTCAGGCGTCCAGCTTGGAACGCGTTTTGTCTGCTGCGACGAGTGCACCGCTCACCCGGCGTTTAAAGAGGCGTTCGTCAAGTCCCGGGAGCGGGCCACCGAGGTGACTGGGCAGAGCACAGGGCATCCCGTTCGGTGCATTAAGAACAAACTGACCCAGGCGTTTCAGAAAATGGAGTTTGACCACGCGCCGGTTGAGGACCTTGAGAAGTTCGGTACCGGCCGGCTTCGGGCGGCCGTTGTGGACGGCGACGTGGTGATGGGGTCGGTAATGGCCGGCCAGTCCGCCGCCCTCGTGAACGATATCCTTCCCGCGGCTCAGATCATCTCCCAGATGACGCGGGAGGCCCAGCAGATCTTGTCGTCCCTTGGGACGGCAGTTTCGGAGGTGGAATAGATGAAATACGCGCTGATATTCCCGGGGCAGGGTTCGCAGAACGTCGGCATGGGCTCCGACCTGTGCGGGACGTATCCGGCAGCAAAGGCGGCGTTCAGCGAGGCCGATAACGCGCTGGGCTTTAAGCTCAGCGACATCATCTTCAACGGTCCGGAGGAGCGTCTGACCCTGACGGCTTACACCCAGCCGGCTATTCTCGTCACGAGCATCGCCCTTTACCGGGCTCTGACCGTCGACTGCGGCGTCAAACTGTCGCCCGAGTGCGTCGCCGGCCACAGTCTGGGCGAGTACACGGCCCTTGTGGCGAGCGGCGTCCTGTCGCTGGCCGACGGGGTACGGCTGGTTCACAGCCGCGGCTCGTTCATGCAGGAAGCGGCTCCCGAAGGGCAGGGAGCCATGGCCGCCATTATGGGCATGGACCCGGATCAGGTGGAGATCATCTGCTCAGAGGTCGGGAAAGCGTCGGTCTGCGAGCCGGCGAACTACAACACGCCTGTTCAGTTGGTCATTTCCGGCGAAACGGAAGCCGTCAAGCGGGCCGCCGATCTGGCGACGCAGCGGGGCGCCCGTCGGGCCGTCATGCTCAACGTCAGCGCGCCGTTCCACTGCTCTCTGATGCGGCCTGTGGCCGATCGGCTAGCCGAGTCCATGAAGGCCTGCACGTGGAATCAGGGGGCGTTTCCTCTGGTGGCCAACGTGTCCGGTCAGCTGGTCAGCTCTGTTTCGGATATCCGGGACGGGCTGTACGAGCAGACCTACAGCCCGGTTCAGTGGGTTAAGTCGGTCCGAACCATGTGCGGCTTAGGCGTCAGCCGGTTTGTCGAGATCGGCCCCGGCAAGGTCCTTTCTGGGATGATCAAGAAAATTCAGAAGGACGCTTCCTGCCTGTCAGTCGAAACCGCCGGAGACCTGAGCCGGGTCGCTGAGTTCGTCGCGTCGGAGGATCAGGAGTGAGCCGTCTGGCTCTGGTCACAGGAGCCGGACGCGGCATAGGCAGGGCCATCGCTTTGCGTTTGGCCCAGGACGGCTGCCGGATCGCCCTTCATTATCGGTCGTCTGCAGCCGGCGCCGAAGAAACGGCTCAGCAGATTCGCACATCCGGCGGCGAAGCGGAGATTTTCGGCGCCGACCTGACCGATTCGTCTCAGGTTGCCGAGATGTTCGGCCTGATCAAGTCGCGGATGGGCAGCCCTGAAATTCTGGTCAACAACGCCGGCGCGACGAAGGACGGATTAGTGATGCGCATGAGGGACGAGGACTGGAAAACGGTCCTTGACGCGGACCTGACGTCGGTGTTTTACTGTACGAGAGAAGCCCTCAAGGGCATGACGAAGGCGCGGTGGGGTCGGGTCGTGACGATTACGTCCGTCGTCGGGCTGGCCGGCAACGCCGGGCAGGCCAACTACGCGGCGGCCAAGGCTGGGGCCATCGGGCTCACCCGTTCCGCGGCGCGGGAGTACGGCGGCCGGAACGTGACGTTCAACTGCGTGGCGCCCGGGTTTATCGAGACGGACATGACCGCCGGCCTGTCGCAGGAACTCAAGGATCAAATGCTGGCGAGCACGCCGCTTGGCCGGGCAGGTCAGCCGGAGGACGTCGCGTCTGCTGTGGCGTTTCTCGTCTCAGACGCGGCGGCGTTTATCACAGGGCAAGTCTTAGCCGTTAACGGCGGCATGACGATGCAATAAACAAGTTCATCACCCTTCCTTGAAAGGAGGTGGAACCATGACTCGAGAAGAAGTATTCGCAAAACTGAAGGAGATCATCATCGACCGTCTTGACGTCGACGAGGAGCAGATCAAGCCCGAGGCCTCGTTCGTAGAGGATCTGGGGGCTGACTCCCTTGACATTGTCGAGCTCATCATGGGCATCGAAGAGGAATTCGACATCGAGATCCCGGACGAAGACGCTGAGAAGCTCACGTCCGTCGGCGAGGCTATCAACTACGCCTGTGAAAAGCTGGGAATCGAAGGCTAGCCTTGCTCCAGCCGCATTTCAGGGGAGGCCCTGAGGGCCTCCCCTGTATTCGACGGCAAACTGTGTCCTTTTTCCCCGCAGGGGAGAACCCGGCGGGCTAGGTTTACATTTGACTCCGCGAGAGGAGTGAATTCAGTGACCATCACTGAACGGAAGGTAGCTATTACCGGACTGGGCGTCGTGAGCCCAATCGGCAGTGGCAAAAACAATTACTGGCGGGCTCTTGAAGCGGGGACGAACGGCGTCGGGCCGATTACCGCCTTCGACGCGTCCGAGTTCCCCGTACGAATTGCCGCTGAAGTGAAAGACTTTAATCCTGAAGACTATATGCCCCGAAAGGAAGCCAAACGGGCCGATCGGGCCATTCAGTTCGCCGTCGCGGCCAGTCAGATGGCCATGGACGATGCGGGGCTTGCCGCTGGATCGGTGGATCCCTATCGTTTCGGCGTGTACATCGGTTCCGGGCAGGGCGGAATTTCCACCTGCTTCGAGAACTTCCAGACTCTCATCACCGCCGGACACCGGCGGGTCAGCCCGTTCTTCATCCCCATGATGATCACCAACATGGCGGCGGCGTACGTGGCAATTCAGCAGAAAGCGAAGGGCCCGTGCTTCTGCGTCGTTACGGCCTGCGCGACCGGCGTGAACAACATCGGCGAGGCGGCTCGGGCTATCAGCCGGGGCGACGCTGACGTCATGCTGGCGGGCGGCACCGAAGCGGCGGTGTGCAGTATTTGTGTGGCCGGTTTTGCGGCCATGAAGGCCCTTTCCACCCGCAACGACGAGCCGGGCCGGGCTTCCCGTCCTTTTGACCGGGATCGGGACGGTTTCGTCGTCGGCGAGGGCGCCGGCGTGCTCGTCTTGGAGGATATGGAGCGGGCGCGGGCGCGGGGCGCTCACATTTACGGCGAAATCAGAGGGTACGGCAGTTCCTGTGACGCCAGTCATATTACCGCACCCGACCCGAACGGCGAAGGCGCAGCCCGGGCCATGCAGATGGCGGTGGAAGAAGCCGGCTGGGATCGAGTCGACCTGATCAACGCTCACGGCACGTCGACCGGTCTCAACGACGTGATGGAGTCTCAAGCGATCAACCGGGTATTCGGCGCCGCGGCGCCCGATATCCTCGTGAACTCCACCAAGTCGATGATCGGCCACGGCTTGGGCGCGGCCGGCGGCATGGAGACCGTCGCCGCCATTCAGTCTTTGGAGGAAGGAATCATTCACCGAACGCTGAACTTGGAAAATCAGGACCCGGAGTGTAACGTCACCGTGGTCAAGGAGACGCTTCGCCGGCCGGTTGACCGTGTTCTCGTCAACAGCTTCGGCTTTGGCGGACACAACGCCGTCATCGCGATCGAAAAATGCAGGAGCTAATAGCCGGCAGGACAAGCCGAGCTCAAGACCTGAGCGCTTTTCAAAAGCGCTCAGGTCTTGTTTTTCGTGACCCCGCACTGCTGGACTTAGCTCTGACTCACCGGTCGTTTGCCGCCGAGCGGGGCGGGGGAGACAACCAGCGTCTGGAATTTCTCGGCGACGCGCTGATCGAAGGGGCCGTCAGCGCCGAGTTGTTTTGCTCCCGCACGAACGACGACGAGGGGAAACTGACGAGGCGGCGCGCCCGGCTCGTCTGCCAAAAGTCTTTGGCCCGCTGCGCCGATAAGCTGGGCTTAGGGGAACTGCTGCGGCGTGGGCGGGGACAGACGGAGGCGACCGAGGCCATGAAGGCGGACGCCTTTGAGGCCTTGGCTGCGGCGCTCTACTTGGACGGCGGCGCCGAAGCGATGCGCGGCTTGGTGGACTTGATCCTGTCCGAGCCGCTCGCGCCTCTGGACGCGAAGACCCTGCTGTGCCAGTGGGGCGCCTCCTGCAGGGTAACGGTGACTTTCGAGGAGACGGGACGAACCGGCCCGGATCACGAGCCTCACTTCTTCGTCCGCGTTCAGGCCGGCAGCGAGACGGCCTGCGGCGAAGGGCCGAGCCGGCTGGCGGCTGAGCAGGACGCTGCGGGGAAGGTCATCCGGTCTCTTGAAGAGCGGGGAGAGTGCGCAATCGGTTGTCCAACTGAGGCGGAGTTGTTATAATCGGCCGAAAGCGTTTGAGTCTGAAAGGCGGTGCGTCATGAAGACGTTATTCTGCAACTGCCGTTTGGTCGATCCGTCCCAAGGTTTGGACGGGCCGGGCGCCCTGCTGGCCGAAGACGGCGTTATTCTTTGGAGCGGTTCTCAGATCCCGGAAGGAACAGAAGCCCACAGGACAATTGACTGCGGCGGCTGTGTCCTCGCGCCGGGGCTGATAGACCTGCACGTCCATTTCAGGGAGCCGGGACAGACTCATAAGGAGACTTTGGCGACAGGCTGTCAGGCCGCCGCTGCCGGCGGGTACACGGCGGTCGTCACCATGGCCAACACGACGCCGCCGATCGACAGCTCGGAGATGGTTCGCTGGACGCTCCGAAACGCCCAGCCGCTGGACTGCCGAATCTTTCCCGCGGCCGCAGTGACCCGGGGCATGAAGGGGCAGGAGCTGACCGACTTTCGCGCTCTGGCTGAAGCTGGAGCCAGCTGCCTGACCGACGACGGGCTGATGGTGGCCCGAAACGACGTGGCGTTTGCCGCTTTCAAGGAGGCGGCTGCTCTGGGCCTCGCCGTGAGCATTCACCCGGAGACGCCCGGCCTTGGCGGCGACCGGTCGGTCAATCAGGGGGACGTGTCGCGCCGATTCGGGCTGGAAGGCGTCCCGCCGGCAGGGGAAGAGACCGGCATCGCCCGGGACATCGTGCTGGCCGAAGCGGCCGGCGCTCACCTGCACGTTCAGCACGTGTCGACCGCCCGGGGCGTGGCGCTGATCGCCTGGGCGAAGTCCCGGGGGGCCCATGTCACGGCCGAGGCGACGCCACACCACATCAGCCTGACGGAAGAGCGGGTCCTGCGATGCGGCGCGAACGCGAAAATGAGCCCGCCCCTTCGGACGGAGGCGGACAGACTGGCTGTCGAGACGGGACTTCTGGACGGCACGCTGGACGTGATCGCCACGGACCACGCGCCCCACTCGCCGGAGGAAAAAGCGCAGGGACTAGCGAAAGCGCCGAACGGCGTCGTCGGCTTGGAGACGGCTCTGGCCGTCTGCTTGACCGAACTGTCGGCTAGCCCGCGGTTTTCTCTCCCGCTTTTGATCGACCGAATGAGCTGTCGTCCCGCTGCTGTTCTCGGCCTTCCGGGCGGCACGCTGAAAAGCGGCTCGCCGGCCGACCTCGTCGTCTTTGACCCGAAAGAGCGGTGGACCGTCGATGCAAGCCGTTTTCGCTCAAAGGGGCGCAACACGCCGTGGGACGGAGAAACTCTGATTGGACGGGTCAAGCTGACCGTTCTTGGCGGTCGGTTCACGTGGCGCGACATGGACGACGCCCGGTTCGCCGGACTGCAGGAGGCGTGAGCTTTGCGGGAAAAACGGACGATCATGGACGGCGCTCACATCGAGCGGGCCCTGCGCCGGGTTGCCGACGAGATACTAGAACACAACGGCGGAGCCGCCGGGCTGATGCTTTTGGGCATTCAGCGCCGAGGCGTTTACTTGGCTAACCGGCTGGCAGACCTGCTTCAGAACGCCGAAAAGGTGAAGGTCCCTAAAGGGCAGCTGGACATCACGCTGTACCGGGACGATCTGACGCTGCTGAGCGACGAGCCGATAGTTCACAGCACGTCCCTGCCCGGCGACGTGACGGGGCAGAAGATCATTCTGGTTGACGACGTGCTCTATACCGGCCGGACGATTCGGGCAGCGCTTGACGCCCTGACCGATCTGGGGCGTCCCGCGTCGGTACAGCTGGTCGTGCTGGTGGACCGGGGACATAGGGAGCTGCCGATTCAGCCGGATTTTCTGGGCCGACGGGTGCCTACGGCTTTAAGCGAGACCGTGGAAGTGAGGCTCAGCGAGTTGGACGGCGAGGATCGGGTGGTCATTTGCCAAGCGGGGGAGCTCAGGAGGGGAACAGGGGATGACGAAGGACTGGATAGGCACGCTGAGGGCTCAGGAGCAGATAGGCCCTGACCTTTACGCTGCAGTTGTAGAGTGCGCTCCCGTGGCGCGGCAGGCCCAGCCCGGGCAGTTCGTGCTGGTCTCGCCGGGGGACCGCAGCCTGCGTCTGCTGAGGCCGCTTGGAATCAGCGGCACGAGCGGCGACATGTTTGAGATGATCTATCGAAAAGTCGGGCGGGGAACCGAGCTGATGACCCGTTGGCAGCCCGGAACGGAATTCCTGTTCCGAGGGCCGGCAGGCGGGGCGTTCAGTCGGCCGACTGGCCCGGCGATAGCGGTTGCCGGGACGCTGGGCGTGGCGCCGCTCCTTTTTGCCCGGCAGGTCTTCGGTCCGTTTGAGAAAATGTTTCTCGGCGTGCCGAACGGCTCTTGGGAGCCGTTCGCCCGCTGGGTCGCGGGCAGGGCGGGCGAGACGGAGCTTTACTGCGACACCGGGGAAATCGGCTTGAAAGGGTTCTGCACTCAAGGGCTCGACGGCTTAGACCTGAGTGGCCGGTCAGTACTGGCCTGCGGGCCGAACCCGATGCTTGCGGCGCTGTACCGCCGCTGGGGCGGGACTGTGAGCGACATGCAGGTCAGCTTGGAAAAACGGATGGGCTGCGGCATGGGCGGGTGCTTCGGCTGCGTCGTCAGCCTTAAAACCGGGCGTCGGCGTCTCTGCATCGACGGGCCGGTCTTTCAGGCGAAGGAGGTGGACTGGGATGAGCTCCATCTCTAAGTTGACGTGTCACGTCGGCGGGCTGGATCTGACCTCGCCGCTCGTCATCGCCTCGGGCATATGGCCGTACGAAAAAGAGTACTGGGCCGGCGAGTACCTCGACTTTGCCGGGGCCGTGTGCTCCAAGGCCATCACGGCCGATCCGCGGCCGGGCAACCCCGGAACGCGGGTATGGGAAACGCCCTGCGGCATGCTGAACAGCATCGGTCTTCAAAACGAGGGCGCCGGGTCGTTTTTCGGCGGCACGCTGGGCCGGCTCAGAAGCTACGGGAAGCCCCTTCTGCTGAACGTCTCGATGGAAAGCTCTTCCGACTTGGAACGGATATTGGACGCCATGGAGCCAGTCGCGCCGTCGGTTGACTGCGTGGAGCTGAACGTGTCCTGTCCTAACGTCGATCAAGGCTGCATGAGCTGGGGCGTGGATCCTGCCCTGACGGCCCAAGCGGTTCAGCAGGTCCGCCGCCGGTGGAGCGGCCCGCTGTGGGTTAAGCTGACCCCGCAGGCGCCCGATCCGTGCGCCGTGGCCAAGGCCGCCCAGGACGCGGGGGCCAGCGCTCTTGTCGTCGCCAACACGTGGTTGGGAGCTGCAATCGACACGGTCAAAGCCCGTCCGGCTTTTGACCGGGTTGTGGCGGGACTTTCCGGCCCGGCGATTTTCCCCTTGGCCCTTCGGATGGTTTGGCAAGTCTGCGGCGCCGTGGATATTCCCGTCGTGGGCTGCGGCGGCGTCGCCTCGGCTGACTCGGCCGTTGCCATGCTGATGGCCGGCGCGGCGGCGGTCGAAGTGGGGATGGCGCTTTTTTCCGATTTCAGCGTCTTAGAGCGCATCGCCCGAGGGCTTGAAGAGGAAGTATCCCGCCGAGGTTTTCAATCAGTCGGCGAGTTGGTCGGTCTGGCGAGGCCTGACCGGGATTTACAGGAGAGGATGAGACGATGACAGAGAAAGACCTGCCGCTTTTTGCCGCTCTGGACCTTGACACCCTCAAGGAGGCCCGACAGACTGTTGACCGTTTGGCCGGGCTGGTCCGGGGAATCAAGATCGGGCCGAGACTGTACTCTCTGGGAGGACGCCCTTTCATCGACGAGATCGTTGACCGGGGCTTTGACCTGTTTCTCGACCTGAAGCTTCACGACATTCCCAACACCGTTCGGCTGGCGATCGAGGCCTTGGCCGACGCCGGGCTGTGGTGCGTGACGGTTCACGGCGCCGGCGGACGGCGCATGCTGGAAGAAGCTGTGGCCGCCCGAAACGCCCGAGGCTCGTCGATGAAGATCTTGGCGATCACCGTCCTGACCAGCTTCTCGGAGGAAAGTTGGTCGGAGGTGGCTCCCGGAACGTCCATCGAAGCGGCGATCCGAGCCAGAGCGAAGCTCTGCGACGATACGGGGCTTGACGGACTCGTCTGCTCGCCGCTCGACCTGCCGATCGTAAAAAGCTGCACGTCGCCTCGGTTGCTGAAAGTCGTCCCGGGCGTCCGTCTGGCTGCGGCAGGGGACGACCAGACGCGGGTTGCCACGCCGAAAGACGCGATTATCGCCGGGGCAGATTATCTGGTCATGGGTCGTCCGATCTACAAAGCAAAAGATCTGGAAGGCGCGATGGATGCAATCAAACAGTCCATACAGGAGGGATTATCATGTCGGGTCTGACCGTAGAAGAGCAGATTAAATCAATGATGATCGAGAGCGGCGCGTGGCTTCAAGGGCATTTCCGGCTCACGTCGGGCCGCCACAGCGGCAACTACATGCAGTGCGCCATGATGCTCCGCTACCCCAAAAAGGCCGCGTTCGCCGGCGCGGAGCTGGCCAAGCTGCTTCGGCCTTTGGAGCCGGATTTCATCGTCTCTCCTGCTCTTGGCGGGTTGATCATCGGTCACGAAGTGGCTCGGGCGCTTGACGTTCCGTTTTTGTTCTGCGAGCGCGAGGCGGGAGCCATGCGGCTGCGGAGGTTCCCGGCGCCGGAGGGTAAAAAGTTCGTGGTCGTCGAGGACGTCATCACGACCGGCGGCTCGCTTAAGGAAACGGCCGTTCACGTGGCATCGCTCGGGTGCCGCTGGGTCGGCTCGGCCTGCATCGTCGACCGCAGCGGCGGCGACAACGTCATCGGCCCGTCGCTCATCTCGCTGAT
The DNA here is from genome assembly GCF_000237805.1 of Jonquetella anthropi DSM 22815. GTDB lineage: Bacteria > Synergistota > Synergistia > Synergistales > Dethiosulfovibrionaceae > Jonquetella > Jonquetella anthropi. The sequence goes on from NZ_CM001376.1 coordinate 506,294, forward strand.
GAAAATTTCGTTCCCGACCTACGAGGAAAGCGAGTGCCCTCTTTGCGCTTCACTGGGAACGCCGCCTGTGAAACCGGGGAGCAGAGACCTGTCCAAATGAGGCGCGGCGCCGCCCGGAGCGCCGCGGTTCTAGCGCTGGGCCTGTGCCTTGCGGTCAGCTCTGCCGCTTGCGCCGCCTCGTTTGACCTGATGACAACTGACCCGTGGCTTGGAAGCATCGGCGCGTTTTTGGGCGGGACGTACCTGCCGGTGGCGCCGATCACGCCGTGGCAGGTCGACGGCAAAACCGAAAAGCACCGCTGGGACGGCAAAACGCCCCTGTTGGCTCTCGACGTGGCGCAGGCGAAGCGGTTCCGTCTGGTTGGACGGGACGGGAGACTCCTGCCTCACGTGTCGGTTCTGTACGACGAGCGCCCTCAGACCGACGGTCAGCCTGACGAAGTCTTTTACCTCGATCCGGCTCGGCTGCCGTACGTGGCCCAGAAGGTCATGACCGTCGCCGCGTCGCTCCAGCCGAAGCACTATTCGTTTTTTCAGCGCCGGCTCGCCGAGTTCGAGTCCCGGCTCAACAGCACGATCCTGTCGGGCCGGCAGCAGCTGAGCGGCCGAAGGTTCTGGGAACTTGGCGGGTGTCTGTCCGTGTTCTGGCAGGCGTTGGGCTGTCAGGTAGAAAAAAGCGGCGCGGAAGCCAAGGCGGAGGTGCAGCACTGGCTGTCCCTGCCCGATTCGCTTCGCCGCAAAACCTCGCCGCCATGGAAAGGCGCCACGCTCATCGTCGACTGGACCGTGTCGGACTCGTTGGCCCGGTCGCTTCGCGGCGCGCCCGGCGTCGCGTTCATCGATCCGCCGGTGGGGCCCCAGCCGCTGTTTGCCCTGCACGACACGTTTCTCAAGCTGGGACAGGAGCGCCCGTGCCCGTAACGTTTTAACGGCATACAAAAAGCGCCCGCTAGGCTTTTTGCCTAGCGGGCGCTTTTTAAGTCGTCTATAAGTCGTCCCGAATCAGCGGCATGGTGGAGCATCTCGGACCGCCGCCGCCTTTGACCAGCTCGTCGGCCTTGACGGCCACGACGTTGATGCCGCCTTTTTGAAGTGCCTCGATGGTCACCTCGTTGCGGTCCCAAATGCAAACCCGGCCGGGCTCCAGATTTACCGTGTTGCCGCCCGAGCCGGCGCGCTGTTCGGCGAACGCCACGTCGTGCGCCTCTTCGCCGCCCACCTTGATGATGCGGACGGCGCTCAGCCCTAAAAGCCGCTTGATGGCGCCGAAGAGCGAATCTTCACGGTGAACCTTCAGTGTGTTCTTCGCGCCCCGGGTGATGTGGAGGGCCGTGATTTTCTCCTCCACGTACGGGTAGAACAGGAACGCGTCATGGTCAATCATGTTCAGGAACATGTCCACGTGAAGGTACATTCCCATCGGGTCGGCGGCGTTCATTCGCGGGTTGTCGAACATCAGGGCCAGAACGTCGGTTATCGGCCCGTTGTCCATCGTCCGTCGGGCCAGCTGCTCGATCGCCTGTGGGCGCGTCCGGTCGTTGACTCCCACGACGAACAGCTGGCTGCTGTAGCAGTGGACGTTGCCGCCCTCAATCGGAGCCGTATCGCCGGGCGCCTTCCCGTACCACGCCTGTTTGTTCCAGTCGGCGAAGTGAGGATGGTAGGTGAAAATGGCCTTGTAGCAGAGGGGCTCCTTGTGCCGGTCCGGGTTGTTCATCACGCCGAAGATCGGCAGGTCGCCCATAATGATGGCCGGGTCTCGGCTGTAGAGGACGTTTGTCATCGGGTAGAGGCACCAGTGGGTCGTGCTATCCGCCAGAGTTCTGAGGGATACGCCGTCGGTGGCCTCGCTTAGTTCCAGCTTGGTCATCCCGTAGAACAGCCTGTCGACGAGCTGCTGCGGGGAAAGCGACGAGAGAAAGTCCGCGACGGTCTCGCAGGTCTGCTCGTCCAAAAAGGGACGCTCGATGTCGATCACGCCGCATACAACTTGAGCGCGGGCAATCGGGTTCTCCAGCGTCTCGCGCAGCAGGTCTTCAAAGAGGAAGACCTTCGTGCCGAACGACTCGACCGCGCGGACGAACTCCTTGTGTTCCTCCAGCGCTTTCTTGGGACTCGGCACGGCGTCCCATGCCAGAGATGAGACGTTTGTCGGCGTGCAGCGTTCGATCCCGCACCCGGGCGGCTGCATGATAACTTCTCGGAGACGACCGATTTCGGAACTGACATGAAAGGCCACGGCGCTTTCCTCCTTCTTCCCGCTGGCTCATTGAGGGCGCGGCGGTGAGTTGTTCTGAAGCTGTCTTCAGCGTAAAAAAATCACCCGCTGTGCGGGTGATCGTTTGTCCTAAGTGGCGGAGAGGGAGAGATTTGAACTCTCGGTACCTTGTGGGTACACTTGCCTTCCAAGCAAGCACCATCGACCGCTCGGACACCTCTCCGCAACGCGGCAATTGTAACACGTACCAAAGAGAGCCGCAAGGCTGAAGAGGGAACCGATTCAACGAAAAACTTTAATTCGTCTCTCCCGCAGCCGTCCCCCTTGATATTTCCGGCTTCTCACGTTAGTATGACTCTTGTCGCTCGGCGTTTCGGCTGAGCGGTCAGCCTTGTGCGGCAGAACGCTCCCCAACCCCGTCAGGTCCGGAAGGAAGCAGCGGTAAGGAGATGGTCTGGGTGCCACAAGACTCTGGCCGCTCAGCCGTGATGCCGGGTGTTTTTATGAGCGGCCGACGGACGGCTTTGACCGGACGCGCTTTGACGGCCTGCCTGCTGCCTCGCCGGCGTCCTTGCCGGTCAGACGGAGAAACTCGTCAGCGACGGCCCGGGCCGCGTCCAATCGGGCTCGGCACGCCTGAGCCGCCGCCGGCGGAATTTTCGCCAGCATGGCTCGTTCCCGCTCGTCGATGGTGCAGAGCGAATGGTCGCTGGTCATCTTGTCGGCCAGATAGAGCAGCTTCGCCTCGACTGACGGCGAGCGCCCCAGCTCAAAATGTCTTGCGACCAGCTTGGCCGGCGCGGGGAACCCCGCTTCCCGGAGGGCGCGGGCTCCTGTTTGGTCGTGCCCCATGCCGTCGGTTCGCCGCAGGTCGTGAGTCAGGGCCGCAGTGACGAGCAGCGACAGGTCGACGGCCCGTCCATTTCGGACGAGCGCCCGGCCGAGGCGAAGGGCCGTCAAGGCGACAGCCCGTTCATGACGTCTCACCCGCTGTGGCGTCCCGTGAAGCTGATGAAGCTGGCGTATCTGGGCGAACGACGGCAACTCCCGCCGGCTGGAAGAATTTAGGCTCATATTTCTCGCTTCCTTACTGCTTTTGATGGGAAAAGTGAGGTTATTATACTCAAAAGGCCGCCGGTTCGCGAGGCTGACCGGCAAAGCGCCACCGAAGCTTCAAGGCTTGCCAGTTTCGTGAACGTATTCTTTAGGGTATACTTTAATATCAGCTTAGTTCGGGTTCGCCCGGCAAAACGGAGGAATGACTCACGTGACCGCCGAGATCTCTAAAATACGCAACTTTTCTATCGTGGCTCACATTGACCACGGCAAGTCGACCTTGGCCGACCGGCTGCTGGAATTTACCGGAGCCATTGATCCCAGAAATATGAAAGATCAGGTCCTCGACACCTTGGAGCTGGAACGGGAGCGGGGCATCACCATCAAGTCGGTGCCGGTCCGAATGGCCTATCGGGCCCAAGACGGCGAGGACTACGTGCTCAACCTGATCGACACGCCCGGTCACGTCGACTTTGGCTATGAGGTTTCCCGATCGCTGGCGGCGTGCGAGGGCGCTCTGCTCGTCGTGGACTCGACCCAAGGTGTTCAGGCCCAGACGCTGGCCAACGCGTACAAGGCGTTCGACCAAGGGTTGGAAATTCTGCCGGTGCTGAACAAGATCGACCTGCCGTCCGCCCGTCCGGAGGAAATCCGCAAGGAAGTAGAGGACGTGGTGGGCATCGACGCGTCCAAGGCGGTTCCCTGCAGCGCCAAAGAGGGGATCGGCATTAAAGAAATTTTGGAACAGATCGTCGCGCTGGTGCCTCCGCCGTCGGGAGACCCACAAGCGCCGCTGCAGGCGCTCATCTTTGACGCGGTGTACGACAACTATCGGGGCGTGGTCTGCTACATCCGAATGGTCAACGGCACGCTGAAGGCCGGCCGAAAAATCAGGCTGATGGCGACAGGCGCCACCTACGAAGTTGAAGAGGTTGGCGTCTTTTCCCCGCTCTGGAACCCGATCGGCGAACTGGGGCCCGGAGAAGTGGGATATTTTACCGCCAGCATCAAGACCCTGCACGAGGCGAGGGTCGGCGACACGGTCACGTCAGACGACGTCCCGGCGTCGAGCCCCCTGCCGGGGTACAAGTCGGTCAAGCCGGTGGTGTACTGCGGCATTTACCCGGTGGACCGGGACTCGTACCCGCAGGTTCGGGACGCGCTGGAAAAACTGGCGCTGAACGACGCGTCGCTGAGCTTTGACCCGGAAACGTCGGCAGCGCTGGGCTTCGGTTTCCGCTGCGGATTTTTGGGGCTGCTCCACATGGACATTACCCGAGAGCGGCTGGAACGGGAGTTCGGCGTGTCGCTGGTGGCAACGTTCCCCAACGTGGTCTATCAGTTGTTGCTGAAAAACGGCTCTATACTGGAAGCCCACCGGCCGACCGACTTCCCTGACGCCGGCGAGATTGACCAGGTTCGGGAGCCGATGATCCGCCTGACCGTTTACACGCCGTCGGACTACGTCGGCAAAGTCATGCAGCTCTGTCAGGACAAGCGGGGCACGTTCGAGACGATGGAGTACATCACGCCGGATCGGGTGCGGGCCATTTACAAGCTGCCGTTGGCCGAGTTCATCGTCGACTTTTACGACCGGCTTCAGGCGGTCACCCGGGGTTATGCGTCGCTGGACTACGATCACATCGGCTTTGAGCCGTCGGACTTGGTCAAGGTCGACGTGCTGATGAACGGCGAGAGCGTGGACGCCTTCTCGTTTATCTGTCACGGCGACGACGCGTACCACCGGGGACAGAAGGTCGTTTCCAAGCTGAAGGAGCTGATTCCCCGCCAACTGTTCGAGGTGCCCATTCAGGCGTCTATCGGCAAGCGGGTGATCGTCCGAGCCAACGTGAAAGCGCTCCGCAAGGACGTGCTGGCCAAGTGCTACGGCGGCGACATCACGCGGAAGAACAAGCTGCTGGAGAAACAGAAAAAAGGAAAAGAACGGATGAAGCTCATCGGACGGGTGTCCATTCCGCCGGAGGCGTTCCTGCGCTTTCTGGACGTGGACGATGCGGACAGCCGCTGACCTGTTCAGAGGAACTGGCTCCGGTCCCTGCGGGCTGTACCTGCACGTGCCATTCTGTCGGGGCAAGTGCCCGTACTGTTCATTTTACAGCCGGCCTCTCACGGCGCGGGCGCTGGACGAGTACCTGACCGGCGTCGAGCGGGAGCTTGGAATACTCGCGAGCCGCTACAGCGGGAAGCTTCAAACAGTTTATATCGGAGGCGGCACGCCGTCGGCCCTGCCGATTGACGCGTGGCGGAGATTGTTTGCCGGGCTGGAATGGCTGAAGCGGGAAAGCAGCGCGGAGTTTACCGCCGAGGCGAACCCGGAAAGCCTGACAGACGAGCTGATCGGGCTGTGGCAGGACCATGGCGTCAACCGGGTGAGCTTGGGCGTCCAGTCTCTTGACGACCGAATCTTGAGCGGCCTGTCCCGGCATCACAGTGCCGTTCAGGCGCTGGAGCGGACAGCCCAGTGCGTCCGGCTCGGCTTTCGGGTGTCCTGCGACGTCATGTTCGGCCTGCCGGGGCAGACGCTGAGGAATTTCGCCGAGACGGTGAAAAGGCTGGTCAGCACGGGAGTTAGACACCTGTCCTTGTATCAGCTGTCCATCGAGCCGGGCAGCTACTGGTGGGCTCATAGGCCAAAGGAACTGGGCGGCGGCTACGCCCCGTACCGATGGGCCCAGTGGTACCTGCCGCGTCAGGGGTTTCGACAGTACGAGATCGCGTCGTTCGCCGGGCCGGGCGAGGAAAGCCGGCACAACCAGCTGTACTGGACCCGCGCCAACGTTCTGCCTGCCGGGCCGTCGGCTTGGGGGTACTGGGAAGGGTGCCGGACGTGCGGCGAGCCGACCGTCGGCCGATGGGCCGCTGACTTGGCGGCCGGGCGGCTTCCTCTTGCCGGCTGGGAGGAACTTAAAGGCGGCCGGGCCGCCAGCGAGGCGGTTATCTTGGGCACTCGTATGGCCCAGGGAATCGACTTGGCGTCCTGGGAGAGCCAATTTGGCCGCCGGGCCCGGGGCGAGCTGGAACGCCGTCTGTCCCTTCTGCCGCCGGATTGTTTTGCCGTTCGGGCCGGTCGGCTGAGCCTAACGCCGAAGGGCATGAGGCTGGGCAACGCGCTTTGGAGTGAACTGCTTGAATTATGAACGCCGCGAAACGGCGGCTTGAAGGAAAAGGGGAGTCGATTTTTGGACGAGCAGATCATCCGGGAAATCGAGCGGATTGTCCCGTCAGTTCGAGATGAGGATTTGAGCCGGCACTGCAGCTGGCGAATCGGCGGACGGGCCGATCTGTTTGCCGTCCCCGGCGAGGCCGGGCAAGTCGAAGCGGTTCGGGACTTCTGCTGTCGGGAAGGCGTTCCGCTCGTCGTCATCGGCCAAGGGTCAAACCTGTTGTTTGACGACGAGGGCGTGCGCGGCGTGGTGATGAAAATAGGATCCCGCTGCGGCGCCTGCGTCATTGACGGCGAAACCGTTCGCGTGCAGGCGGGAGCTTGGGGGCCGGGGGTCGTCCGTCAGACCGGCTCGCGGGGGCTGTCCGGGCTGGAACACCTGATCGGCGTACCGGGCTGTTTGGGTGGGTTGGTGTTCATGAATGCCGGAAGCCTGCGGCGCTGTATCGGCGAGTCGGTCGTCTCGGTGAAAGCCCTCGACCCGACAGGCCAAATTCAGGAAGTTTCGCAGAAGGACTGCGGCTTCTCGTACCGGTCGTCGGTCTTTCAGTCCGGCGGTTGGATCATCCTTTCAGCGGTCCTGCGTCTTGTCCAGTCCGATCGGCTGGGCGTCTTGGCCGAAATGGCCGCGGTTTTGGCCGACCGGAAGCGGAAGTTCCCCCTTCGATGGCCAACCTGCGGGTCGGTGTTCAGCAACGACACCGGGCTGTTCGAGCGGTTTGGCCCTCCCGGCAAGGTCATCGACCGGATGGGGCTCAAAGGGACGGCGGTCGGCTCAATGGCCGTGAGCGCCGAACACGGCAACTTCATCATCAACCGAGGCGGCGGTACCTGCGCTCAAGCCGTGGCCCTGATAGGGCTTCTGCGCCGTCGGGTCTTTGCCCGTACCGGCATTTGGATGAACACGGAAGTCCGCTACGTGAGCCCTGCCGGCTTGGTTTTTCCGGCCAGCCGGCTCTGCGGGGAATAAAAATGCCCTCCCGAGCGGGAGGGCATAGAAGAGCGGATTACAGGCAGACGGCGTTGGACGCCAGCATCGTCGAGACGATTTCAAACATGTTGGACACAACGCCGACGCCAATGCTGTCGGTCAGGCCGAAGTGCTTGAGGCAGGTGCCGCAGACCAACACGGAGCCGCCGGCCTTTTCGTAGGCGTTCAGTGCCTCGCAGGTCGGAGTTCCCCTCACGGCCAGCTTGACTCCTTCGTTCATCAGGGCCACGACCGCAGGGCGCAGGTCGTCCAGCTGGGACAGGGTTCCCAGCAGACCTTTGATCAGCACTTCGCCGAGCTCGGCGTCGTTGCCGCCCAGCGTCTGATGGGTGATCAGCATGGCGGGCTTGAGCGCCCGGGCTGGCTGGCACTCGGCTTTCGCCGGGGCCGGAGACGAAACGGCCTTGGTGCCTTCGATGATGATGTCGTCGTTCTCGGCTGACAGCTTCACCGCGTAGCCCTGGCTGGTCAAGAAGCGGGATACGTTCTGTCCGGCAATGGCGTTGTCCACAGTTACCTGAATAGCTTCGGGCGCGCTGGCTAGGGCTTCGCGGGTCATCATTACCGGTTGGGGGCATTGCTGGCCCCGTGCGTCTACTTTTTTCATGACAGGTCACCTCGTCGATCTTCAGGGTGCCGTTGGACAGCATCCTCAAAATTGGTATAGTACTTATAAAATTATATCCCAGGGAGACAACGATTACCACAGGGCAGGTGTTGGACGTGAGCAACGAGAATAAGAGGCAGGCTCTTTTGCGGTCTTTGCCGGCCATGGAAAAAGTGCTGAGCGATTCGAGGCTGTCAGGGTACGATGACCTTGTCGACCGAGGCACGATGAAAAAAATCTGCCGGAGCACATTGGACCGCTGGCGGGCCGATATTTTGGCCGACCAAAGAGAAACGTACAGCGACGAGTCCTTTTTCGCCGAAATCGTCGAAGAACTGAAACGGCGTCAGAAGCCCAGCCTTCGCCCGGTGATCAACGCCACAGGCGTGGTGATCCACACCAACTTAGGCCGCTCTCCGCTGGCAGAACAGGCTGTTCAAGCCGTCGCGGAAGTGGCCCGAGGCTACAGCACGTTGGAATACAACTTGGAGAGCGGTCACCGCGGCCAGAGAAACAGCCACGTGGAATGGCTCCTGTGCCAGCTCACCGGGGCGGAAGCGGCCGTCGTCGTGAACAACAACGCCGGCGCGGTTCTGCTCGCTCTGGCGGCTCTGGCCGGCGGAAAACAGGCCGTCGTCTCCCGGGGCGAGTTGGTCGAGATCGGCGGCTCCTTTCGGATTCCCGATATCATGGGCTTCGCTGGAACCGAGCTCGTCGAGGTGGGCTGCACCAACCGAACTCACGTCTCCGACTACGAGAAGGCCATCACCGACGACACGGCCATGCTTCTCAAAGTGCACCCGTCCAACTTCCGAATTACCGGATTCCACTCCCAGGTTCCCCGCGAGGAACTGGCCGAACTGGCTCACCGCCGGGGCGTCCTGCTGATGGAGGACCTGGGCAGCGGCATCTTGGCCGATCCGAGAGCGCTGGGAATTGAGGACGAACCGACCGTTTGCCAGTGCCTCGACTCGGGCGTCGACGTCGTGACGTTCTCTGGGGACAAACTGCTCGGCGGGCCGCAGTTCGGCGGGATCGTCGGCCGCCGAAACGTCATCGATCGCCTGCGTCACCACCAGCTGCTGCGGGCTCTCCGGTGCGACAAACTGTCGCTGGCCGCAGCCGAGGCGACCCTTCGGCTTTACCTGAGCGGCCAGTGGAGGCAGGTTCCGACGTTGGCCATGGTCTCGGCTCCGGCCACCGTTTTGTACGAGCGCGCCGAAGCGCTGAAGAGGAAAATCGACGCTGAGCTGGCGGACCTGTGCCTGCTAACCGCCGTCGTTCAGACCCAAGACGCCGTTGGCGGCGGCTCCTACCCGGAACGCCCTCTGGCCGGGTGGGGGGTCTCCGTGAGGTCTTCCGAGTCCCTCAGCTCCGGGGCGATTCAAGAGCGGCTCCGTCACGCCGACTTTCCCGTTGTGGCCGGCGCCGGCGACGGGGCCCTCGTCCTGCACCTGCGGACGCTTGCCCCCGACTGCGAATCGGCCCTGCTGAAGTCGTTGCGCCAAGCGCTGGAGGCGTGACGTGGCCGGCCGGGAAATATCGCTGGTCATCGGCACGGCCGGACACATTGACCATGGCAAGACGACGCTGGTCAAGGCCCTGACCGGAACTGATCTGGACCGGCTGGAAGAGGAACGCCGGCGGGGCATTACCATCGAACTGGGCTTCACTCCATTGGAACTGCCCAGCGGCCGGGTTGTCAGTCTGGTCGACGTCCCCGGGCACGAGAAGCTCATCCGCCAGATGGTGGCCGGCGCCTCGGGCCTCGACGCGGTGATACTTGTCGTCGCGGCTGACGAGGGAGTCATGCCTCAGACGAGAGAGCACTTGGATATCCTCCAGCTTTTGGGGGTGTCCAAAGGCCTCGTCGTGCTCACCAAGTGCGACGTCGTCGAGGCGGACATCTACCGCATGGCCCGAGAGGACGTGACGGAGCTCGTCCGAGGAACGTTCCTTGAAGGAGCGCCGATTCTGCCGGTCTCTTCCGTCACAGGACAAGGCATTCCGGAGCTTAAAGCTGAGCTGGACCGATTCGTCGACAGCACGGCCCCGCGAGACAGGAGCGGCGCGCTCTTTCTGCCGGTCGACCGGGTCTTTCACGTGGCCGGGTTCGGCACGGTCATCACCGGCACGTCGTGCCGCGGCTCGGTGACCCGCGGTGACGAGGTAGAGGTTTTGCCCGCCGGGCGGCCGTCTAAAGTGCGGTCCGTTCAGGTTCACGGGACGTCGGTCGTCCGGGCCGAGGCCGGCCAGAGAACGGCTCTGTGCTTGGCCGGCATCGAGACGGATCAGGTGAAGCGCGGGGACGTCGTCTGCTCTGCCGGAGTTTTCAAGGCGACCGACTGTTTGGACGTGGGGCTGACCCTGCTGAAAACGGCTCCTGAGCCGCTGGCTCACTGGCAGCGGGTACGTCTCCATCTGGGAACGTCCGATGTGCTCGCCCGCGTGTCCCTGCTGTCCTCCCGGGAGCTGAACCCGGGAGAGGACGCGCCCGTTCAGCTGGTGCTTGAAGAACCTGCCGCCGCTTCCATCGGCCAGAGGTTCGTCATCCGCTTTTACAGTCCCCTGCGGACCATCGGCGGAGGCGTCGTCATCAACCCTTACGGCCGTAAGCCGGGCAACCGGCGCGTCCGCGAGCGCATGAGCGGCGAGCTGCTGAACCTTGAAGGCTCTCTTGACCGAGACGACCGGGTCTGCCGGCTCGTCAGCGCGAGAGGCAAAATCGAGCTGAACGACCTGATGATCGCCTGTCAGGAGATGAAAGAAGACCTGCTTCCCCAGCTGGAAGAGCTTCAGAAGTCCCAGCGTTTGGCGGTCGTGGCGGCCGGTTCAACGGTCGTCTTCTCCAACGAAGAGTTCAGCCGAAACGTCGAAAAGATCTGTTCTGCCTTGGCTGACTACCACGCCAAGTACTCGCACCAGCCCGGCGAAAAGCCCGACGAGCTGATCAACGGCCTGTTCGCCGAGCCGGACCGGAGGGTTGGGCGGGCGATTCTCGACCGGCTGGTTGCCGCCGGGAAAATATCCTCTGAAGGCGGGCTCATTCGTCTGCCGTCGTTCGTCCCTCTGGGGGACGAGGCCTTCGAGAAGAGTCGGACCGCCGTCCTTGACGCGTGCCGAGCCGCCGGGTATCAGTTCCTCACCATCGAAGAGCTCGGCGGCGCCGTCTCGATGAAGGCAAAGGGCTTGGCCGACCTGTTGGCTCAGCTGAAAAAGGGCGGCGACGCGGTCGTCTTGGACGGGACGTTCGTCACCTCTCGGGAGATGGTCGATCAGCTGGTCGAAAAGCTGTCGGCTGTTCAGGGCGGCGTCTCTCTGGCTGACGTGCGGGAGTTGACCGGCAGCAGCCGAAAGTTCACCGTCCCGGTGATGGAGTACTTGGACGGACAGGGGATCACCCGTCGGGTCGGGGATAAGCGGATCGTCCTCCGTCGGAGCGGGGCTCGGTGATGGCCGCCGCCGTCAGCCCTCTGACCGTTCCCAGCTATGCCAAAATCAACCTGACGCTTCGCATCGGCCCTCGCCGGCCTGACGGGTATCACGAACTGACCTCTCTGGTCTGGCGGACGCCGCCGGTCGAGAGCCTGACGATCGCGCCGGCGGCGCGTGACGCTCTGTCGGTGACCGGCTGTCAGATCGAAGGCGAAAATGTCCTCGTCAAGGCGCTGAGAATGATCCGCGCCGAAGGGGAAAACGTCCCTCCGCTGGCAACCGCGCTGGACAAGCGCGTGCCGCCCGGATCTGGGCTTGGCGCCGGAAGCGGCAACGGCGCGGCGTTTCTTCAAGCCATCGAAACTCTGGGCTTTCAAATTGCGGTCGCGCGGGACGCCGCCGGTGCAGACGGATATTTTTTCCTGTCCGGAGCGCAGACTGCCCTGATGAGGGGAATCGGAAACGACGTGACGCCCTGCAGAGCGGCGGAGCTTTCCTGTATCGCCGTCTGTCCCAACTGGCCGACCAACACCGCTCGCGCGTACGCTCGGCTCGACGGGCTACGGGCCAAGCCGCAGGACATGGAAGAGGCGCAACGCGAAGCCATGCGAGTGTTGGACGCGCTATGTGCTGGAGAAAAAGTCGGCCTTCTGCCCAACGACTTTTTAGCCCTTGCCGCCGAGCGGGCGGAGTACGGGGAACTTTTTGCCGCGTTTTCCGACGCAGGCGCTCTGGCGTGGGGGCTCACCGGGAGCGGCAGCGCCGCGTTCGGCGTTTGGCCCTTCGGGAAGGCTCCGGAACTTGAGCTGAACGAACCTTGGATCAGGACGATTCTGCGCCTGTGACGTGCGCAGCAGATGAAAGGAGACCTGTCGTGCGTGGTCAAAGAATTGAACGGCTGATTCGCATTACTTCGAGATTTCTTTCCTCCCCGTCCAGTCCCATCTCGCTGACTGGACTGGCGGACGATTTTTCGGTCTCAAAAACCGTCATCAGCGACGACGTGGCGGTCATCGACGAGACGCTTCAGCTGGAAGGCTTCGGACGGATCGTCGTCGACCGGGGGCGAGCCGGCGGAGCGGCCTACGTTCCCAGTCTGTCGCCTCTTCGCCGGAAAACGTTCCTTGACGAGATGGTCGCGCGGCTGGGCCAGAGTTCCCGCCGCCTGCCCGCCGGGTTCATCTACTACGCCGACGTCCTGTTTCACCCGGCTACTGTCGAGTTGCTCGGGCTCGCTCTGGCGTCCGACTTCCTCGCCTCAAAGCCGACCATCGTCATGACGTCGGAAGTCAAGGGAATCCCGCTGGGACTCTCCACCGCCCGCGCCTTAGGGCTGCCTCTCGCTCTCTGCCGGTTCCGCAACAGGGCGAGCGACGGGCCGGCCGTGTGCGTCCACTATCCGACGCCGGCGGGAGAAGCTCGGGCTGTTTACATGGGAACAAAACAGCTCGGTTCGGACGATCGGGTGCTCATCGTGGACGACTTCGTCCGGGGCGGCAGTACCGTGGCGGGAATGTGTCAGGTGTCCAGGGAGTTCGGCGCTCAAATCGTCGGGGTCGGCGCGTTCATTCTCGCCGACGAGCCGGCGAAGAAGGCCGTTTCCGGCTGTCAGAGCCTGCTTCGTCTGTCGCCGGGCCGTCGGCTGTATATCTCCGGTGAGGAGGCCCCGACCGAACCGTACGACGATGACGCGGAAGGCTTGACCGTGTTATAATCCCACACATGGGAGGTGCCGTTCATGAAGGTCTCGATTAACGAAGAACGGTGCATCGGCTGCGGCGTCTGCATCCAGATAGATCCGGACGTGTTTTCTCTCGCCAGCTCACGTGGTGTGGCAAAAGTCATCCGCCCTGAAGGCAACAGCTTGGTGTCTCAGGCGATGACCAGCTGTCCTGTTGACGCTATCATCGTCGAGGAATAAACTTCCCGTACTCGGGCCCATAGCTCAAGGGTTAGAGCTGCCGGCTCATAACCGGGAGGTTCCAGGTTCAAATCCTGGTGGGCCCACCAGAAGGTTACAGTCCCCGCGGAAATTTTTCCGCGGGGACTGTTTTTTTTGATGACTTCGAGTTGTTCTGTTCGTTGTTTAGCCAAGAAAGAAATGCCGTCACGCTTCTTTAGCCGCTTTCCATTGAGGTTTGTGCTGCTCCCGTGCCCTTGAGATCGACTGGCAAACGGTGGGTGATGAGGTCTTAACTCATGACCGCACGATTACACAGACTGGCCTCGTTTGACGGAAAAGGCCAAGTCCCAAGCCCAAAGCCCCAAGCCCCAAGCCCCAAGCCCCAAGCCCGAAGCCCCAAGCCCGAAGCCCCAAGCCCGAAGCCCCAAGCCCGAAGCCCCAAGCCCGAAGCCCCAAGCCCGAAGCCCCAAGCCCGAAGCCCCAAGCCCGAAGCCCCAAGCCCGGCCTAGGCCGGGCCTTTCGGCGGTCGTCCCTCATTCGTCATCTGTAAGGAAAGGACGTAGCTTCCCAACTTCGAGAGCTGAGGCAACGTCTTTTTTAAATGCCGCGCCTCTCTCGCGGCGCGGCATTTTTCGTGTGCGCTGGTCGGTGTGCTCTGCCTTGAGAGGCTGTCTTGCGTCCATCCGCGTGCGGCGGGCGGTTTGGCAAAAGAGTTGGTCTGTTGGCTACCAGACGTCTGATCGGTCCGGGACGTGGTTGTCCCTAGTATTTTTAGTTTGAAACAGTTTCTGTCCCTCTTTTTTCTGCCAGACTGCAAGCGTTTTTTCGCGGCTGAAGGTGATTTTGGGGGCTTACAGCGTCAATTTTTGCCTTCTGACCACGATAAAGCGAGAGGGGACAGCGCTGTCCTTGTGACGGGGGCATAAGTAAAATTTAGTGCATAATTGATTGATCATCAGTCGTTCATCGTGTCATCCTATAGCGTTTTTCCTGTAATCTGCACGAGCTGGCTTTTGGGGCGATTCTATAAGGCGTTGATATCACTGGTGTTTAATTAATGCTGATAATAAAGCAATGAATAATGCAATTGATTTATCGTAAACTTTTGTTTCGTTAAATACGGTTTGTCGGAAACGTGGCATGAGTATACTGGGGCCATCTTCTTTGAAAGGGGAGAGTTTCATGAAGTTGAGTTCTTTGTTTGGTTCCATCGCGTTAGTGGCGGCTCTGGGGGGCATGGCGTTGGCCCAAGATAAGAGCGGTTTGAAGGATTGGGCCGGCGAGTACGTGAGCGCCGACGCGTTCTTGTCCGCACCGCAGGCAGACGAGTTCTGCCAGAAGGTTGTTGACGAAGCGAAGAAGGCCGGCAAGGACGTGACGGCTGATCAGGTAAAAGAAAACGTCGGCGGGCAGTTTGAGTCCCAGTTCAAGAGCGCCCTGATTGACGAGAGCGGCATAACGTTTGAGATCAAGGAAGACGGTCAGAGCATTCACGTTGATTACGAGTTCAAGGGCGCCGTCAGCGCCGCCGACGGGACGAAATGGTACGCCTTCGACGCGAAGGAAGCTCCGGCTGACAGCAAGCTGTCTCATGTGATTTTGAGCGATCTGAGCGGTGACCCTGAGCAGCTTCAGATTCGGTGCGGAGAGGGAAGCGCAGCCGAGCTGGCTGACAACCCGGGCGCCGCGTGGTGCAGCGTTCTGTTCCACAAGGATCTCGCACCTGCTGATTTCCTGTCCAAACTTGACCCGGCCGCGGTCGCCGAGAAGATGGAGTAATTTTCCGGCTAAGATTTTCTCAACCCGCGCGGAAACGCGCGGGTTTTTTATCCTTTCATTTTTTGCAGTGTCTTGTCTGAAGGGAGTAAGCAAGAAGACGCCGATATGGCTGTGCGATCGAGCGGCTGAAGGCGCGCTCCGTCAGGACGACGGACAGCCGCTCGTCCGGCAGGCTCAGAAATTTTCGAGAGAAATTCTTTCAGCGGTCCTACTGATATTATTCCCAAGGTTAGATACTGTTTTATCAAAACGTGTCACGTGTAAGATATAACTATCTTTTGTGAAGGGAAGGATGTCAATGAAGTTTCGTTCGTTGCTTTGTTCCGTAGCTCTGGGGCTTTTTGCCTTTGGCGGGATCGCCGCTGCTCAGGATAAGGCTGAGATCACTGGGCTGAAAGATTGGGCCGGCGAGTACGTGAGCGCTCAGACGTTCTGGACTGATGCTCGGACTGAGGACTTCTTCAAGGCAGTCGTCGAAGAGGGCGAGAAGCAGGGCAAGCCGGCTACCGTTGATCAGGTGAAGCAGAAGATGTCCGACATGTATCATTCGGGCTATCAGGCTGCTGTGGTTGACGAGAACGGCATCACCTTTGAGTCAAAAGACGGCAAGAGCGTTCGCGTTGACTACGAGTTCAAGGGCGCTGTGAAGGATGCGGACGGCGAAGATTGGTATTCTTTCGAGGCCAAGGGCACGCCTGAGGACAGCCAGCTGACTCACCTGGTGTTGATTCCTCTGCACGGCGATCCCCAGCACTTCCACTTCCGTTACGGCGAGGTAAGCGCTGAAGATCTGCTCACCAAGCCCGAGTATCACGGCTGGTGGGGCACGTTCGTTCACAAGGGCTTGACCTATGAGAAGTACATGGAGAAGATGAAGCCCGCGACGTTCGTCAAGTACGTCCTGTAACTTTTCACAACAAAGAACTTTAACGAGAGGCCCCGCACGCTCTGTGCGGGGCCTCTCGTTTTAGGACGCGTCATTTTTGACAAAGGTTGGCAGATCTGGGGCAAAGAAAAAGCCCCGGCTCGGATTGCTGGGGCGGGGCTGCAGGTGGCGGAGGGAAAGAGATTCGAACTCTTGAGGCTGACGCCTAACGGTTTTCAAGACCGTCGCCTTCGACCGCTCGGCCATCCCTCCGTGCGATGTATTATATCACGGAGGTGTGATATGTTTGTCATGAAAGTCTTTGTCGGTTTTCAGGAGGAGGGAACAGTTTGATTTGTCGATCTTGTGACGTGACGTTTCGGGTGAGATATGCCGAGACGGATCAGATGGGCATTGCCCACCACAGCAATTATTTTGTCTGGTTTGAGATGGGACGTTCCGAGCTGTGCCTCCTGTGGGGCGTGCCGTATGAGCAATGGGAGAAGGCCGGAGTCATTCTGCCGCTGGCCGAAGTGTCGTGTCGGTACCGTCGGCCGGCCCTGTACGACGAACAGCTGCGGCTGGTCACGACCCTGGATTCGGTGAGTCGGGTCAGCGTTTCATTTTCTTATCGACTTTTGGGGGCCGAAGGGGAGCTTCGCGCCCAAGGGTGGACGAAGCACGCTTTCGCGTCGCCGGATGGAAAGCTGATTAAAGGGGGCCACGAGTTCCTTTCGCCGCTGATCGAGACGATGAAAAGGGTCTTGGAGACGCCGGAGAACGCCTGACCATCTGTGCGGCAGGTCACGGACGCGCTATAATCAACATACTTTCAGCTGGGCGCTGGCCCGGCGATTCGTGAGGAGATGATTCAGGTGAGAAGGAGACATGCTGTATTGGCGGGGCTTTTTGCTGGTGCCCTGTGCGCGTCCTGCGCTATGGCGGCTCAGGAGATTAACGCGTACTCCATTATGCCGGAGATGTACGCGGCTCCTGTGACGGCAGAATTCACCCGGTTGACTGGTATTAAGGTCAACTTCATGCGGTTCTCTGCCGGCGAGGCTCTGGCTCGGCTGGTGGCGGAGAAGGACAACCCGCAGGTTGATGTGCTGATCGGCGGCCCGGCGGACACCTACGAGGCCGGTATGGAGAAGGGCGTGTTCGCGTCCTACGTTTCCCCGTCGGCCGAGACGATCCCGGCGGATCTGAAGGATCCGAAGGGATTCTGGACTGGGATCGGGATTATCCCGCTCTGCTTCCTGACGAACACCGATTTTCTGGCTTCCCACAACCTGAAGGCTCCTGCGTCTTGGGCTGACCTGCTGAACCCGGCCTACGAGAAGGGGCTCCAGATGGCAGACGCCCGCACGTCCGGCACGGCGACGGAGCGGATTTACTCGCTGGTGAAGGTGATGGGCGAGGACGAGGCGTTCGCCTATCAGAAGAAGCTGAACGACAACGTGCAGATGTACACGAAGAGTGGTGCCGGCGGCGCGATGCCCGTTGCGACTGGACAGGCTGCAGCTGGTATTTTCTACATCTGCGACGCGCTGCAGATTCAGCAGCAGGGGTATCCTGTAGAGATCACCTACCCGTCCGACGGCGTGACCTACGGCATCGAGGCGGTTGGCATTGTGGCGAACTGCGCTCATCCGGATCTGGCCAAAAAGTTTGTCGACTGGATGACCAGCGTGAACTACGCCCAGTTCATCGTCGAGAACAAGATCAACTACGTGCCGACCCAGCCGAGCGTCAAGACGGAGAACCCGCTGCTTGACCTGTCAAAGATCAATCTTCAGAAGGTGCCGACCGAATGGAAGGGCGCCAACCGCGACCGGCTTGTGGAGCGGTGGGTGAACGAGGTCATCAAGTAGAGCCGGCACCTGCTGCGCTCTAAAAATGCAGATCACGCGCTGCCGGGGTATCCCCGGCAGCGCCATTGAGGATGGTGTGACCTCTTGAAGGGAAGTCCGGTCAAGCTCGATTCTGCCGCTAAGGCGGTCGTCACTGCTCTGTGGCTGTCGCTGGGCGTTTTTGTGGTGTTCCCGTTCGTCCGCCTTCTGTGGATAACGTTCACCGTCGATGGCGCTCCCAGTCTGGGGACGCTGATTCCCGTCGCGACGAACTGGTACAACCAACTGGCGTTCCGCAACAGTCTTCTGCTCGGCTTGGCCGTGGCAACCTGCGGAACTGCGCTCGGGTTCCTCTTCGCCTATGGGGTGACCCGCCTGCACCTGTCAAAGCCCTTTATCTGGATTATTAACGCGGTAGTCATGCTACCGCTCATCTCGCCTCCCTTTACTAGCAGCATCGCCCTGACCCTGTCGCTTGGGCCGAACGGGACGCTGCTCAAGCTGTTCGGTCTGAAGTCCATCGGGTTCTACGGGTTCAGCGGGACGTTCATTTCCGAGACGCTGACGTATTTCCCGATAGCCTATATGACATTGGCGACGGTTCTTTCCCGTCTGGATCCCAACTTGGAGGACGCGGCCTATTCCATGGGGGCGTCCCCTTGGAGGACGTTTCGGACCGTCACGTTGCCTCTGTCGCTTCCGGGGGTAGCGAACTCGTTTTTGTTGCTGTTTGCCGCGTCGCTGGCCGACTTTGCGACGCCGCTCGTCTTGGCTGGCCACTCGTTCCCGGTTCTACCGACTCAGGCGTACCTTCAGATCACCGGGCTGTACGACTTAAAGGGCGGAGCGGCCCTGTCGTTCATGCTGTTGGCTCCGGCTCTGGCCGTGTACGCTCTCCAGCACTTGTGGCTGGAGAAGAAGAGCTTTGTGACGATCAGCGGCAAATCCGGCGGCCGGTCGAGCGTCAAGGGGCCTGGGCCTGCTGCCCGGACTGCCATGATGGGCGTGATGGACCTCGTTCTGGCGTTTGTGCTGTACCTGTACGGGCTGATTCTCTGGGGCTCGGTGGTGAAGGTCTGGGGCGTTAACCCGACGCCGACGCTTCAAAACTACGCGTACGTGTTCTCGTTCGGCCGGAAGGCGATTATGGACACGCTGCTCGTGGCGCTGATCGCGACGCCTTTGGGCGGCCTGCTGGCCGTGTTTGTGGGCACCGCGTCGGCCCGGTGGAAAATCCGGGGCCGCAAGACGCTGGAAACTGTCTCGCTGCTCAACTACGCCCTGCCGGGGACGGTCGTGGGCATCGCCTACGTGGTGGCGTTCAACTCCAAGCCGCTCGTTCTCACCGGGACCATAAGTGTCTTGGTCGCTGCGTACGTGTTTCGGTACGCGTCCGCTGGAATCCGTCAGGTCATCGCGACGATGCAGCAGATCGACCCGTCAATTGAGGAGGCCTCGGCGAGCCTCGGCGCGGGCAGCGGCCGGACGTTCCGGCTGGTTACCCTTCCGTTGGTCCTGCCGGCCGTGCTGTCAGGGATGAAGTACCTGTTCATCCACTCCATGACGGCTATCAGCGCGACGATTTTCCTCGTTTCTGTCCGATGGAGCCTGCTGACGACGCGAATCCTTGAGTGCATGACCGAACTGCAGTTCGCGCACGCCTGCGCGTTTTCAATCGTCCTGATTCTTATCGTTTTTGTGGCGGGCGGGGTTTTGAATCTCCTGGCCCGAGCTCTGTACCGCGGGAGAGGAGTGGCATAATGGCGCTGTCGCTGAAATTGTCCGAGCTGAGCAAAACTTACACCAAGGACGGCCAAAAGTTTGCCGCCGTTGACGGCGTGAACTTGGAAGTGGGGCAGGGCGAGTTCCTCACGTTTCTTGGTCCGTCCGGCTGCGGGAAAACGACGACCCTGCGGATGATCGCCGGTTTCGAGACGCCCAGCTCGGGAAAGATCGTCATCGGTGGCAGCGACGTGACCGATTTGCCGCCCAACCAGAGAAACGTGGGGTTCGTGTTCCAGAACTACGCGCTGTTTCCCCACATGACGGTTTTTGACAACGTGGCCTACGGGCTGAGGGTGCGGGGACAAAACGCCGGAACGATCGCTCAGGCAGTTACCGGCGCTTTGGAGCTTGTCGGACTGCCGGCGGCGGCCAAGCGGTACCCGTCTCAGCTGTCAGGCGGCGAGCAGCAGCGGGTCGCGCTGGCCCGCGTTTTGGTGCTCAAACCGCAAGTCCTGCTGATGGACGAGCCGCTCTCCAACTTGGACGCCAAACTTCGGCTCCACATGAGGACGGAAATCCGCCGGATTCAGCAGGAACTGTCGCTGACGTGCCTGTACGTCACTCACGATCAGAAAGAAGCTCTCACCATGTCCGACCGGATCATGGTGATGAACCGGGGGCACGTCGAACAGCTCGGCTCGCCGATGGATCTGTACGCCGATCCGGCCAGCCTGTTTGTGGCCGATTTTATCGGTCAGGCGAACCTGCTGAAGGGCCGGTTGGCCCAGATCAACGGCGAGTTCGGAACAGTCGATCTGGGAAATTCCGTTGGCCGCGCGGTCGCCCGTTTAGTTCGAGGGCGTCAGATGCAGGAGGGACAGTCGGTCGTGCTGGTGGTTCGGCCGGAAAATATTTCCCTTGAAGGGGACGAATCGGACGGCTCTCTCTCGTTTCGGGTTGACCGCCGCCTGTTTGAAGGGGATCGGATCAACTATTCCGGCTGTCTGGGGGACGGCCGGCCGGTTGACTCCTCCGTTCCCTTTCTCGTTGGCACTCGCCTCATAGAACCTGGCGAGATGGTACGCGCGTCGTTTGACCGCCGGGGGGCGGTCGTCGTTCCAGACGAAAAGTAAATGACGGCATGAGGGGCGCTATTTGGAGGGGAAGAGAGAAGATGCAGGAGCGATACATCACCATATCAGTTCGTCTTGAAGAATCACTGGTCGCTCACCTTGATCAGCTGGCGAGAAATTCGGGAAGCACCAGATCCGCGTTCATGCGGCGAATTTTGGCCGAGCACGTGGACTCTCTGGACGAAAGCGCGTTCAAACCCCGGGCAAGCCGCTACCTGCTCGGCGAAAACGGCCAGTAAAATAAAGCGCCCTGCAGTTTTCTGCAGGGCGCTTACTTTGTAGGATCAGAAGCGTTTGAGTCTGGGCAGAAGAATGGCAGTGATGACTATGCCGATGATCGCGTTCGGAACCATATACGTGGCGTTGTAGATCAGCGAGTAGACCCACGGATTCTGTCCGGCCGGCGCGTATTGGCCGAAGAACACCGCGCCGCTGATGACGCTGCAGAGCAGCCGTCCGGCACTGCCCAGAACGACGCCGGCAGCTCCAGCCGGTCCAACGTCTTTCAGAAGCCCGGCCAGCCCGATGGCGCCGTAGGCGATCGGGTAATCGAGAGCGGCCTGTACCGGCGTGAGGACGTAGCCACCAAGAAGGAGCCGGAGCAGTCCGGCGACCAGCCCGGTGCCGATGCCGTACTTGGCGCCGTGGCGCAGGGCGAAGATGAGCAGAGGCACGTCGCCAAGGGTAATCGAGCCTCCCTGCGGCATCTTCCAGATCTTCCACTCCGACAGAAGGACCGTCAGCGCGACGACCAGCGCCCCTTCGACCAACACGCGGGTCTTTCCCATTGAGCGATTCTGTTCCATTAAAAAAGCCCTCCCTGTTTCGCTCTGACTTGAGCGAGATGACCGGGCGGGCGCGGGCGGTGCGTATGACCGACGACGAGTCGTCGGGAGGCCCTTCCCTGCGCCGGCATGATCCGGATCAGGTTCCGGGGTCGAGCTCTTCCGAGCTCCTCTCAGCCGGCGGCTGCCGACTCCCCCAGTTCCACGGATCTTTTGTACCCCTAAGTAGGGAACTTGTCAATGCCACAGTTCTGCGAGACCAGTTATAATATCTCTGCATTCTGCTCTGGTCGGAATTCTTGCAAATGCCGCACTGACGGCTGCAGAGCGGATGAAGATGGGACGAGAAATGACCTGCGGGAGGTGAGACGGGATGAAACGATTGCCGTTCGCCGCTGCAATCCTGTGCGTTCTGCTGTGCTTCGTTAACGTCCGGACGCTGCGCGCCGACCCGCTCGAAGAAGCTGTAGAGTCGTATCGAAACAACTCGGGGCTGCTGTGCGACCGACAGGCTGGAGAGATGTTTACGAGGACGCTCGCGCTGGACATGATCTATCAGGCCCAGTGCGGCCGCCGGGAGGCCTACGAGAAGCTTGAAAAGTTTTTGCTGGGAGCCTTTCGGTCCCCACTTGGGCTGGTCTATCACAGTCTGGATAAGGCCTTCCAGCCCATGGGCCAGGAAAGCTGGCTGGCCGACAATATGACGGCCTGCCGGGCCTTGGCCGAAGGCTACGGCCGGTGGGGCGGCCAGGAGCGAAAAGCGGCTACGCTGTCGATTGGGCGTTCCGTGCTCAAGTACCTGAGGCACCGGGGAAAGTTTGCCCAGTCGGTGTCGTGGCGCGACCCAATATGGGGCGTTCACCTGATCGACCGGGGCGCGGAGGCGCCGCTGTTCCTGCTGGACGTGGCGGTGATGGATCGGCTGTCCCGGTGGGACGAGGCGTGGAAACAGCAGGCCCAGAAATCGCTGGGCGAGCTTGCGGCCGGCTGTGTCGTCCCGTGGCAGGACGAAAAAACCCCACAGAACGGCAGGGAATACCTGCTCCCGTTGGTCTACCTGACGGAGATGGGGTTCCTTCCCCTTCGGGGACTGGAAGAATTTCGGCTTCGGCTGAGGGAGTGGCCGTATGCCCTCGTCGAAGGGGCAGAACCGTCGGTCGGGATCGGGGCGCTGTGTGCGGTGCTGTACTGTATGGCCGGTAGCGAACAGCAGGCCGGCGCGTTGCTCGACGCGATGACGAGACGTTTCTCGTCCGGCCGGGTCACCTCGGGGCTTCTGGCCGGAGCAGGGCAGAAGCCGTCGCTGGACGACAACCTGCTGTTTTTGATCGCCCGGGCACAGGTGCAGACAAGGAGCCGCCGAGGGGGAAACGCCGCGTCGGGCCAGTGATACAGAAAAATTTTGGGGCAAATGCCGGAGAGCCAGTGCAGCGCTTTTCGGCAGATGATGAAGAGAACTGGGGGCATAGAAAATGAAAGTATCGACACGCGCACACTACGGCCTGCGGGCTATGGTGACGATTGCGCAGATGGAAAAGAGCGGGATCGTTCCTGTCTCCGTGATGGATATCGCTCAGCGGGAGGAGCTGTCGGACACGTACCTTGAACAGCTTGTGTCCAAGCTTCGCCGGGCCGGGCTGCTTCGCAGCTATCGGGGGGCCAACGGAGGGTACGAGCTGGCGAAAGATCCGTCGGAGATCACCATACTGGAAATAGTCCAAGCGTCGGGGGAAAAACTGGAGTTCCCGGAGTGCGCGTTCAACGAGAAAGGGTGCGAACTGGCGAGACAGAGAGGAAGCGTCTGCCCGTCAGCGTTTTTCTGGCGAAAGCTCAGCTCGGCCGTCTTGGAGCTGTCCCGGAGCATGACGCTGGAAGACCTGCTTTCCCAGTCGTCAAAAAGTCTCATGCTGTGACGGGACGGGTGTTTTCAGCGGTTTTGGGAAGGAAAAACTGTCTCTTTAAGCTGTTTTCAGGCGGGTCATTCATATTTGATTCACAAAAGCTGATGAATAAAGGGCTGAGGGGTATTGAACTTCCGAAAACCTGTGATATACTCAGCCCATGCAGTACCGCGTATAAAGAAACTCATTTGGGAGGTGTCAGGTGTGACGAAAACAGAACTGGTTGAGTTTGTCAGGGAGAACGCACAGCTGAAGAGGAGCGACGCCGTCGCAGCAGTGAACGCAGTCGTCGCAGGGATCTCCGGTGCGCTGAGTCAGGGCAGCAAGGTCCAGTTGGTCGGCTTCGGCACCTTCGAGGTTCGCCAGCGCAGCGCCCGTACTGGCCGTAACCCGCAGGATCCGACAAAGACCGTTCATATCCCGGCGAAGAAGGTTCCCGTATTCAAGGCCGGCAAGCTCCTTCGCAGCGCTGTCGACACGAAGCCGAGCGCGAAGAGCAGCGCAAAGAGCAAGAGCGGCGCAAAGGGCGGCAAGAAGTAGCCTTTTGAGAAGTTCGCGGCCTCGCCAATGTGCGAGGCCGCGTTTTTTGTCGGTGTCAGCCGAGAGATGGCGGGTGAGAAGATGAAGCAGGTGCTGCTGGTTACCGGTGATCAGCCGACCCAGGAAGACGTCCGTCCGTTGGAGTCAATTCATCGAATAGGCTTAGCGTCTTTGACAGTAGCGTCCCAGTCCGAAGTGCTCGCCGCCGGCGAGGCGTTCGGCGGCCGGGACGTCGTGCTGCTCGCGCCGAGCTGCGACCGGCCCGAGCTTCTCGACTGGTGCGAGCGTTGGAAGCCCCAGCGCCTTGTCGTTGGTTCAGACGGTGACTTTGGCGCTTCCAGTGGCCAGCTCGCCCGAATCCGCCGGGGCGGGACGTTTGTCCTCGGCCCCGGATCCCGCGGCGTCCTCGATCCTCTTCAGGATCTTTTCGTCAGCTGGACGCCGGCCGTCCAGCCGTCAGCGGCTCTGGACGGCAACGTGGCTCTGATCGGGCAGGGCGGCGCGGTCGTCTTCTCGCTTTTCGACATGGCCCTTGAGGCGGGCGTTAAGTTCCGTCAGGTCGTCTCCTTAGGAGTGTGTCAGGACGACGGCGCCCTGCTCGAGTGTTTGGACCAGTGCGCTGAAGACGGGCAGACCCGGTTGGTGGTCCTCTGCGCCGAGTCGTTTGTGCAGGGCCGCCGGGTCATGGAACGGGCTGCCCGGCTGGTTCGCCAGGGCGTTCCGGTCGTCCTGCTGCGGTGCGGTGTCTTCCCAGGCATCGATCGAAGGGCCCGCCTTCGCCACCCAGACGGAAACTGGGCCGACGACGCAACTTGGCGGGCTGTCGCGGAACGCTACGGCGTTACGCTCCTGTCGGACGTGGGAGAGCTGTTGGCGTTTGCCAAGCTCTACGGGTGTTCTCGGCCGGCGCAGGGGCTCTCAATAGCCGGGCTGGCCTCGTCTGTGGGGCTGGCGCTGCTTTTGCGCGACAGCTGTTTCCGCGCCGGCGTCGCGCTGCCGGCTTTTTCTCCCGAACTCACGGAAAAATTGGAGAAAGTCCTGCCGCCGAGGGCGAAGGCGGTCAACCCGATCAGCGGCACCGAGTCGCTTGTTCAGTCAGACGGGGTTCTGTCTGAGGCTTTGCGGCGCATTCATTCCGGCGGGCGTTGCCTGCCGTTCGTCGTCCTCGGAGCTCTTGGCGGCGACGAAGTGGCCCGGGTGGTCTCCGAATTGGCCGAAGCCGGGCGAGACATCGCCAGCCCGATCGTCCTGTGCTGTCTCGGAGACTGGCGTCGCTTTGCCGGCTATGGGGACCTGTTGGCCCGATCCGGCGTCGTGGTGTACCGGGACCCGGCCGAAGCGGCTCGGGCGATCGCGCTGGCAGAAAAAATCTCCGCATCGTCCGTTCGCGCCCTGCCGTCCCAGCCGGTCCCTCCTGCGCCCAAACTGCCGGAGCTGCCGGAACGGCCTGACGAGGCGCAGGTCATGGACCTGATGAAATCTTATCAGCTGAGCTTGGTTCCCTCCCGGTTCTGCTCTTCGTTGGCAGAGGTCATGAGTGCGGCTGACGAGCTGGGGTTCCCGCTGGTCCTCAAGGCCGTCTCGCCGTCGC
Organism: Jonquetella anthropi DSM 22815; assembly: GCF_000237805.1. Lineage (GTDB taxonomy): Bacteria > Synergistota > Synergistia > Synergistales > Dethiosulfovibrionaceae > Jonquetella > Jonquetella anthropi. Next base: position 531,860 of record NZ_CM001376.1, read on the forward strand.
TGCTGAACAAGCAGCAGGCGCGCGGCGTCGCTCTGAACCTTCGCACGCCGGAAGAACTGCGCAACGCCTACGGCCGGGTGCTCGAACGGGTGAGCCGAGGCCATCCGGAGGCGAAACTTCGCGGCGTGCTCGTCCAGACCATGGTGACCGACGGGCTGGAGTGTATGATCGGCCTGAAGAGGGACCCGCTTTTTGGCCCGGTGGTCGCCGTCGCGCTCGGCGGGGCCTACTATGCGATGACGCGGGACATCGCCCTGCGCCCGGCGCCTGTGACGTTTGAAGAGGCTCAGGAAATGATCAGCTCTCTGAAAGGCGCTTCGCTCATTACCGGATCGTGGAGCGGCGTCCCGCTGGCCAGCGACGAGCTGGCCAGGACAATCGCCCAGATGTCCGTCATGGGGGACTGCGAGCCGGATCTGGAACTTCTTGATATCAATCCTATTTTCGTCCGACCAAACGCCGCCGAGATTGCCGACGCGTTTATCCGGCGGACGGAAAGGAGCCGACAGTGAATTTTTCCCTCTCGTTTTTATGGCTGGCCTTGGCGTACCTGATCGGTTCGATTCCGACCGGATACTTGTCGGTCCGTTTAGTCCGCGGCATTGACATTCGGACCTTTGGAAGCGGCAACACCGGCGGCACAAACGTCGGCCGGCTGATGGGCCGGAAGTGGGGCGTGGGAGTCATCGTCTTCGACATGCTCAAGGGTGCCCTCGTCATCGGGCTGTTCCGCCTTGCCGGACTTCCCAATTGGCTGGTCATGTGCGGCGCCTTGGCCGCCGTTTTAGGGCACAATTACCCGATATGGCTGGGGTTTCGGGGCGGCAAGGGCGTGGCTACGACCTTTGGAACGCTCTTTTTCTGCGCCCTACCGTGGTCGGCCGCGGCGATCGCTCTGGCCGGCGTCGTGTGGGGCCTTTGTCTCTACCTGTGGCGGATGGTCTCGCTGGCCTCTCTTATCGCCCTGACTGCCGCGCCGGTCCTGCTGGCCCTGGCTAAAGTTCCCGCTGAGAGCGTTTGGCTCGGCGTCTGCCTGGCCCTGTTGGCATTTTGGCGCCACAGGTCGAACGTCGGGCGGATTATGCGCGGAACGGAGAACAGGATTGGTCAAAAATAACGATTGATATTCACTGACCATAAGGTACTATAAGCTCATGAATGACCGAGAGGTTGGTGATGACATGTCGATGAGCCTGACCGAAGTGATTGAGCAGTACATTCAAAGCCTGTTCGCCGACTCGGAAAGGGAGCAGGACCAGGATCGGGTGTCGCTGCGCCGCAAGGACGTGGCCGAACGGTTCGGCTGCGTGCCAAGCCAGATAAACTACGTGATTCGAAGCCGTTTCACCCCGGAAAGGGGCTTCCTCGTCGAAAGCCAGCGGGGCGGAAACGGGTACATCCGTATTCTCAAGATCAGCTACGAGCAGCCCGAAGAAAAACAGCGGTACGTGGAAGATATCGTTGGCGACAGCCTGACCGAGCAGGACGCGAAGCGCCTTCTGACCCTTTTTCAGCAACGTGGGCTGATCACGCCTAGGGAACGCCTTATCGTGGAGATATCCCTTCGCCACCTGTCCGATCTGGCAGACGGCGCGTTTGACATTTCCCCGTTCCGGCGCGACGCGATGAGGGCCGAGCTGGCCAAGCGGGTGTTCCGCGGCCTGATTTACGCTTCTTGATGGGAGGTGAGTCGTTTTATGATGTGGCAGTTCTTCAGCGATTCCTGTAAGCGTGCTCTGCAAATAGCTCACCGGGAAGCGCTGAAAATGCGCAGCAAAGAAATTGGCACGGCTCACCTGCTTCTGGGAATTGCCGCCGAGGGGACGTCCAGCGCGGCAGGTCTGCTCGAGGCAAACGGCGTGACGGCGGAGGGCCTTCGACGGACGCTGAAGATCGACGAGACGATCCCTGAGCCGGACGAGCAGACCGATCTGCCGTTCAGCGACGGAGCCCGAGGGTGTCTCGACGCGGCGTTGAACAGCGCCCGGTCTCTGGACGCCGAGCTGGTAGACCCGTCGTGCCTGTTGGCGGCCGTGCTGAAAGTCAATGACAACGGCGCGTGCCGTTTGCTGGCCACGCTGGGAGTTTCCCCAGAAACATTGAGGGAGCGAGCAGCGGAGCTTCTCGCGTCCTCTAAGCGGGAGGAAAGCCCCGTTCACAGCCCGAAGGCCGGAAACGGCGAGGGGGATGAAGCGGAGCTCGCGATCATAGGTCAGTTTTGCGTCGATCTCACGGCGCGGGCTGCTGCCGGCGAGCTGGATCCGATCGTTGGGCGCCAGAAAGAGACCCGTCGGCTCATGCAGGTGCTCTGCCGCCGGACGAAGAACAACCCGGTGCTGGTAGGCGATCCCGGAGTCGGGAAGACCGCCGTCGTGGAAGGGCTGGCCCAGCTGATTCAGTCCGAAATGGTGCCGGACCCGCTGAAGGGAAAGAAAATCCTTCAGCTAAACGTGGGCAGCCTCGTGGCCGGCGCAAAATACAGGGGAGACTTTGAGGAGCGTTTCCAAAAGCTCATCGCTCAGGCCTCCAAGTCCAAGGACATCCTGTTTATCGACGAGATACACACCCTGATCGGGACCGGCAACGCCGAAGGCTCCCTTGACGCCGCCAACATGCTCAAACCCAGTTTGGCTCGGGGCGAGCTGCGGATCATCGGCGCGACAACGGCGGCCGAATACCGGCGCTATATCGAACGCGACGGGGCGCTGGAACGGCGGTTTCAGCCGATCGACATCGCCGAGCCTGACTTTGACTCGGCCGTGGCCATCGTGTCCGGCCTGCTTCCCCGGTACGAGGAACACCACGGCGTGGTTTACGCGCCGGAAGCCGCCGAGACGGCGGTTCGGCTTTCGTCTCGCTTTTTGACGGACCGGCGGCTCCCCGACAAGGCCATCGACCTGATTGACGAGGCCGGCGCGAAAGCTCAGCTCGACCGGTCCGACTGGCCGCCGGAATTGAAAGAGGTTAAGACTCGGCTCGGCCAACTGAGGCGCGACAAAGAAGCGGCTATTCTGGCCGCTGATTTTGAGCTAGCCGGACGGTTCCGCAGCGACGAGGCCGAGACGGCCCAGCAGCTGGAAGAAAACCTTTCGGTTTGGCGCCGAGGCCGGCGTATGAGCGGCAGCAGGGTCGGGCCGGACGACTTGGCTCAGGTTCTGTCGTCGTGGTGCGGCGTGCCGGTCGGCCAGATGTCCCAGTCGGAGGCGGAACGGCTTCTGACGTTAGAGAGTCGGGTTGAAAAGCACCTGATCGGCCAGAGCGAGGCGGTTTCATGCGTCTGCCGGGCCCTGCGCCGCAACCGAAGCGGCCTGCAGGACGAAAAGCGTCCGATTGGAAGTTTCTTGTTCTTGGGACCCAGCGGCGTCGGCAAAACCGAACTGGCGCGGGTTGTGGCCAGAGAGCTGTACGGCAGCGACAAGGCGCTGATCGCCTTGGATATGAGCGAATTTCACGACCGCTACACGGTTTCAAGGCTCATCGGAACCGGGCCGGGGTACGTGGGCTACGAGGATCGGGGGCAGCTGACCGAGGCGGTCAGACGTCACCCCTATTCGGTCGTCCTGTTGGACGAAATAGAGAAGGCGGACCCACAGGTGAACCGGATCCTGCTCCAGATCATGGAGGACGGACGGCTGACTGACGGCCACGGCGACACGGTCGACTTCCGCAACGCGCTGATCATCATGACCAGCAACCTCGGGTCCCGGGAGGCGGCCAAGAGCCCCTTCGGGTTCAGCGACGCGGGACGGAGCGACCAGGCCGCGCGGGGCGTCATGTCCGACGAGCTGAAACGGTTCTTCCCGCCCGAACTGCTCGGGCGAATGGACGATGTGGTGTACTTCCGGCAGCTGAACGCAGAGGACCTGTCGAAGATTTTTGACCTGCTTTTAGCGCCGGCCGTTCAGCGGCTCAAGCGGCGAGGAATTGACTTTTCCGTTTCGCCTCAGCTGAAGCTCGCGATTCTCGACGAGGCGGCGCGTCAAGGTGCAGGCGCCCGGCCGCTCAGGCGGCTGGTTGAAAAGAGAGTTTCCGACCCGACGGCCGAATGGCTGATTGCCAACCCGGGAGCGTCCGGGGAACTGGTCTGCTCGCTTGAAGACGGGGAGACGGCCGTCCGCTGCCAAGAGGGCCCGGCGGTCTTAGCGGCGCTTTCTTCCTTGGAAACGCAGGGACATTAGTTTCTTTAGTTTTTTGCGGCAGGTTCCTCAAAGAGGAGCCTGCCTTTTTTTCGCGCCCTCTTGGTCCTCCGTTATTAAAGAGTTAGTCTCTCAATTAAGTAATAAGAACCTTTCTGATCTATTGAGCTCCAATATAATAAATAAAAATATTTGATGTTTCGGAAGGAACACCAAAAGGAAGGGGGGAATTTCAGGTGACTACACGGATGGGGAACTTCATGTGGTTCTGCTTTGGCGTTGCGGCTGGCGTCGGCGCGTGCGTGCTGGTAAAGAACGGCACGGCCAAGAAAGCGGCTCTTGCGGTCTACGGCAAGGGAATTGAGCTGAAAGACCGGGTTGCCAGCGTCATTGAGCGGGGCAAGGAAGCGGCTGAGGACTTCGTTGCCGAGGCTAAGGCCCAGGCCCAGAGCGAAGAAGCTGAATAACGGATTGTGACAGCACAAGGCCTGAGGACGGCGAAACGTCGTTCAAGGGCCTGTTTTCGTGAAACAGATAGAGAACGAAAGCGAGACATATCTATGGATTATCGTATCGAACACGAGTTGCCCTGCCGCATTCGCCTGCGCTTTGCGCCTCAAGACCTTCGGGGCAGCCGCGGGCCGGTGCTTGCCGCGGTGCTGGAGACGCAGGACGGCGTCAAAAGAGCCGCCGCGTCGAGCAGAACCGGCAGTCTGCTGATCTTTCACGACGGCAGCCACCGCGACAGCATCCTGAAAGCCGTCAGCCTGATCGAGCGTTCGGAGCTGGACGAAATGGACATACAGGTTGAACCTGTCGAGCCGCCGCTCAAAGTTCAGGTTGCCAAGCTGCTGAGCGCCGCCATGACCCGCCGAATGCTGCCCATGCCGATACGGATCGTCGTCACCACTGCGTTTGCCTGCGCGTATTTTTTTCGAGGCATCAGAGAACTTCTGCACCTTCGTCTGGGTGTTGAGACGCTCGACGCCGCGGCGCTTGGCGTTTCGCTTGCCCGGCAGGACTACAACACCGCGTCGACGGTGATGACCCTTTTAGCTCTGGGAAACCTGATTGAGGACTGGACTAAGAAGCGGTCCCAAGCCAGCTTGGCAGAAAGCTTGGCCGTTCGGCTCAACTCCGTATGGGTCCAAAACGACGACGGCTCTCAGCGCGAGATTTCCATGTCCGAACTCGCGGTCGGCGACCGCGTTATCGTGCGTGCCGGCGGCTTAATCCCTGCCGATGGGGTGGTGACGGCGGGAGAAGCGCTGGTGAATCAGGCGTCCATGACCGGCGAGTCCATGGCTGTGCACCGCTGGCCCGGAACGTCCGTGTACGCCGGGACGGCGCTAGAAGCCGGGGAGCTGACGGTCCAGGTTCGGGCCCTTGCCGACGAGAGCCGGCTCAGCCAAATTGCCAAGCTCATCGAGGAATCGGAAGAGCTCAAGGCATCGGTTCAGTGCCGGGCGGAGCGGATGGCCGACGGCCTCGTCCCGTGGAGCTTTGGCTTGGCCGGCATGATGTACGCCCTGACCGGCAACGCCACGAGGGCGTCCGCCGCGCTGATGGTCGATTACTCGTGTGCCATTAAGCTGGCAACGCCGCTTTCTATTCTCTCGGCTATGCGCGAGGGCGTGAGACGCGGCGTCATCATCAAGGGCGGCAAGTTCCTTGAAGCGCTCAGCGAAGCCGATACGGTAGTCTTTGACAAGACGGGCACCTTGACGGTCTCCCAGCCTCGGGTCATCGAGGTCGTCCCGTTCGAGGGCTGGCAGCGCAGCGAGATTCTTCGGCTGTCCGCCTGCCTTGAAGAGCACTTCCCCCACTCGGTAGCGACCGCAGTGGTCCGTCAGGCCGAGCTGGAAGGGCTGACGCACCGGGAAGAACACGCCAAGGTGGAGTACGTGGTCGCTCACGGCGTCGTGAGCCGGTACTTGGACAAACGGGTGATTATCGGGAGCCGTCACTTCGTGGCGGAGGACGAGGGCGTCGTCTTCGACGAAGAGCAGAAAAAGGTCATCGAAGAAAAAGAACAGCTCGGCTCGCTGCTGTACTTGGCCTTTGACAGCCGGCTGATCGGCCTTCTGGTCATCGACGACCCGCTTCGCGAAGAGGCGGCGGACGTCGTGGCCCAGCTGCGGAGCTTAGGCATTCGGCACGTGGTCATGCTGACCGGGGATCACCCCAAGACCGCCGCTCGGGTGGCTAAGCAGCTCGGGCTGGACGACTACAGGGCCGAAATGCTTCCGGACGAGAAAACCCGCTTCGTTCAGTCCCTGCGAAAACAGGGGCGAAAAGTCATCATGGTGGGCGACGGTATTAACGACGCGCCGTCCTTGGCGGCGGCCAACGTGGGCGTGTCGCTTCGCGGCGCCGCCGACGTGGCCCAGCAGGTCGCTGATGTGGTCCTTGCCGGAGACCTCTCGTCTTTGCCAGACGCCAGGCGCCTCAGCGAGCTCGTCATGCGGCGTATCGAGCGCAGCTACCTGACCATCGTCGGGCTGAACACGACGTTCTTGCTTTTGGGGCTTTTGGGCATTATCACGCCGGCCGTGGGCGCGCTGCTGCACAACTCGGTGACCATCGGCACCAGCATGACCAGCGTCAGGCCTCTGCTTGACAAACTGCCTGCGAGCCTGCAGGCGGTTTCGGAAGAGAGCGAGTGATACCATGTCCGTCATCGCCAGTTTCATTCCCGGCCGGCTCCGGCTTCGCTCGTCTCTGATCTCTTCCGCGGGGACTCGGGACGTCATCATCCGAGCTCTCCTGTCCCTGCCGTTCGTCACCAGCCTGACGCCCACGCCGTCGACCGGCAGCCTGCTGATCCTCTATCGGGCGGCGGCTCTCCCTCTGTCGAGGCTTCTGGAAGTTCGCCCTCTGTTGGAAGAGCTTCAGACCCTCGAAGGCCAGCCGGCCGGTCCTGAACGCCTGGAAGCCGTCAAGGTTCTTTGCGGCCAGATCGTTCGCGAGCTCGGCTCGGACGCCTGACGAATAAAAAGCAGCGCCTCATCCCAGATTTGCTGGGGCGGGGCGCTTTTTTGACGGCTACATCTTGCAGCAGCTCAAGGTCGGCGTTCGGCTGATCGGGTGGACGACGAACGGGAGAACCTCCCAGATCACTTCGTGGTCCGGCTTGGCTGCCCAGAGGGCCTGCAGGGAGACCGTCCATATTTCCATCGGCTTGGCCGGCTCGGCCAAGTCTCCCAAAGCCCGAAGCCGATCGGCGTTCAGCGCGGCGGTTGTCTCGTCAGCGGTCACGAAGAGCAGCCAGTTCACGCTGTCCTGCTCTTGGGTGTCAAAGTCCAGATACCCCGGCAGGTCAGCCAGTCGAAGCTGGAGCAGCCAGGATTGATAGAGCCCTAAAAGGTCGAGCTGTTCTTCCAGAGTTTGCGCGAAGGAGAAGAAGAACCGGTCGGCGTTGGCCAGCCGAAGGCCGTCGCCCGGATAGCCGGGGAAGTCCTCGTAGTACTGGTAATCGTATCGGCACAGGTACAGCAGATCGGCGTTCAGCTCTTCGGAAGACGGAAACGTTTCTCGCCACGAAAAGCGGCGAAGCGATTGACTTCCCCGCGGGGCCCGCTCGCGGAGCGGCACCGGAGGGAACAGGGACAGCGCCTTCTTCGCGCCGGCGCTCTGCGGCCAGAGCCATGAGAAAACGCCGTCCTCAAGGCGCCACGCCCGGCCGGTTGAACAGGGGTGGACGGGAATTTGAAGAGCAAACCGATAATCTTTGATCCCCCAGCGCTGGCGGTGGGCCCGTTGAAGAGCCAGCCATAGCTCGGTCGTCTCGGCCCGCCGCGTCGGATTCCCCGGTACTAGGCCCACTTGCTCGTTTAAGAAGCACTCCCGCGCCGCCTCGTCAAACGCCGTTCGTCCCTCCTCCGTGAGCCAGAAAAGGCCGTCTTCCCCGTTCAAAAGCCCAGCGCCGACAAGTTTTTCGAGCGGCGCAGGATCGACGCCGGCCAGTTCAAGCAGTCGGGGAGACCAAACGGGATGATCTTGGGAAAACTGCAGAAGAAGCGCCGTATCGTTCTCTTGAAGCGTCATGTCCTCTGACCTCCTTAAGGCCGCTGGGACGGGCCGTGTTTTCTATTTTACAGGCCAGCGGCGCAGAAAGAACCGGCGTTTTCTCCGTCGTGATGTTATGCTTAATATGCTCGGGCGGAAACGAGACGGGCAGTCCCGACGGGCGGCTGGCCGCAGGACGGGCGGAGATGCCTTTGAAGGGGAGGACCGACATGAGAGAGATTCCGGTAGAAACGTTGCAAATGAACCCGATGTCGCTGATCAGCGAGGAATGGATGCTCATCACGGCTGGCGACGAGAAGCGCGGCTACAACACGATGACCGCCGCGTGGGGCCATTTGGGAGCCATCTGGGGCCACGGCAAGGGGCTCCCCACCGCGGTGGTGTACATTCGCCCTCAGAGGTACACGAGGGAGTTCGTCGACCGGGAACCGCTGTTTTCGCTCTCGTTTTTCCCAAGGTCGTACAGAAAACAGCTTCAATATTTGGGCTCCCACTCTGGCCGCGACGAGGACAAAGTCGCCAAAGCAGGGCTGACGCCGGCCTTCGGCGACGGGTTCACCTACTTTGCCGAGTCGTCGCTGGTCATGGTCTGTCGAAAGCTGTATCGAGGCGAGATAACCGCCGATGGGTTCGTCGACGCTCAAATCATAGAGGACAACTACCCGCTTCGGGACTTTCACGTCATGTACATCGGCGAGATCGTCAAAGTGCTGGAAGCGGAGAGCGGCCAGAAATAAGTTTAAGCGTTTGGAATAGCCGAAACTTGATGGGATAACGAATGAGCCGGGGCGGATAACCGCCCCGGCTCATTTTATCTTAACTAGTCAACTGGGTTGAAGGGCTTTCCACTCGTCATAAACGAGCCGCCCCAAGGCGCTGCAGAACCGTACCCCGTCAAGCCGGTCGGTCAGGCCGGTCGTGAGGACGACTAGCACGGCGGGCCGAGGGCCGAAGGGGAAGAAAATTCCCGCGTCGTGCTCGTGGCCGGGAAGTTCGCCGGTCTTGTGGGCGAGGACTTTTTCCAAGTCGTCCACGTCGTCGCAGGGAATCGCTCCGGCCAGCTTCGATTGGAGCTTCTGGGCGGACAGAATGTCGATGATTCGCCTCTTGCCGGCTTCGGAGAGGCCGGCCGTTTTGCCCGGCGACGTCAGGGCGCTCAAAAAGAGCGCCACGTCGCAGGCCGTCGTCCAGTTGTCTTTTCCTGCTTTGGCAGCTCCGGAGTCCAGCATGCGGCGCTCCAGCGAGGTGGACTTCATGCCGAGCGAACGAATGCGGTCGTTGATCCCGTCGAGTCCCAGCCGGTCCATCAGCAGGTTGGCGGCGGTGTTGTCGCTTACCGTGCCGGCCAGAACGGCCAAGTCCTCGAGCCGCAAGGTCGGGCTGGCGGAGAACTTGTGGAGCAGGCCGCCGTCAACCCGTTTTTCGCTTGGGACGACGATCGTCTCGCTTAGGTTGAGCGAGCCTTCCTCGGCCCGGGCGAACAGGTCCCAGAGGATCGGCAGCTTGATCAGGCTGGCCGACTTGAGGCGCTGAAGCCCCCGCAGGTCGAACTGCTCGCCCGTCGCAGGATCGGCGAGGACGACCGACGCTTGAACGCCCGACTCGTAAACTCTGTTGGCAATTTGAGATGCGACGCGGGAGAACATGACGTCACACTCAGATGAAGAAAGCCCGAACGACGACGTAAAGGGTCGTGAAGAGGCAGATCAGCCAGCCGTTGCAGAGAACCGACTTCAAGTCATCCGACCGGGCCAGCCCCATTTGTCCCTGCATGTCCCCTTCGGGCATAGCGAACGATGTCATCTGAGAGCCGACCAACAGAACTGCGGCCCACAGGACCATCGGAATCCCCTGAGCCTGAGCCAGTTCGAGGAACATCTTATTGAGCACTTCCGCCTGAGCGACGGCCGCGCCGGGCACGCCGAAGATACCGACTAGGGTAGTGAAGGCGACGAACGCCACATGCCCGCTCTTCTCAACGTAAGGCGCCAGAACGCCGGCCAGAGCCTGAAACGCGCCGGCATCGGAGATGAAATTGATGAACGGATCGAGCAGGACGAAGAAGAAGAAAAGCCAAACGAGCGGCCGGGCGCCGTCGCATACCGCGTCGATGATCTCCTTGACCTTGAGCCGTCCGGCGAGGCCGGTCAAGGCGGCCGTGACGAGCATCAGGCCGAGGACGAACGTCGAGCCGCCGCCGATGGAAATGCCCCAGACGACCAGCCCGATCAGCACGACGAAGAACGTCGCCGTGGCCAGTTTGGTTCGGCCGTCCGGGCGATAGTTGGCCAAGTCCAAAGCGGCCTCTTCGGCCTGTTCAGCGTAGCAGGTGACGCCGGCATATTTCTTCTGCACTCTGCCGGCCCAGAAGAACGTGACGATCCACATGATGAGGGAAATCGGAATGCCTGCGTTGAGCAGGTACTGGGGATAGCTGACGCCGGTGAACTCCATCAGCGCGACGACCGGTGGGGTGAAGGGGCCGAGGAACAGCCCTGTGGCGCCGGCGCCGTGGAGCAGAACCGCCATGGCGTTGGGAACGACGCCCACCGACGCGGCGATAGGAATCAGCACCGGGGCCAGAATGGCGTTGCCGCCGGCCATGGTGCCCAGAACGCTGACGATGAGCACCGAGCAGATCATGACGAGCAGGAAGGCCTTTCTCTGGGAGTCGACTTTCATTTTCCCGGTGATCCACGCGACGAGGCAGTTCACCACGCCGGTGCGCTTGAGGACCATGCCGAGCCCGCCGCCGAGCAAAATGATCAGGCCGATGTAGCCCAGAAACGAGCCCATGCCGGCCCGAATGCCGGCGGCCACGTCCATCAGGCCGTGTCCGCCCATAACCGCCGCGACGATAATTCCGGCGATGACGGCGAAGATCTGCCCGAACGGACAGAAGCACAGGACGATGTACAGGACCAGCGGAACGAGCGCCCACAGGCCGTTCATGTCAGTTCGTCTCCTTCATCGGCCAAACGAGCGGTTCGGCCAAGGTGACGACGTCGCTTTCGATCGGCTTGCCTCCGGGCAGCCACCCGGCGTCGTTGATCAGCTTGACCGCTGGGCGGTAGCTGCCTTCCTCATCGTAGGTCACGAACGGAAGCGCTTTATGGGTGGAGCCGCGCTTTTCCAAACACATCCGCCGGGGCGCGTCAACGACGATGCAGTCGTCCGGCTTATCGGCGCCTTTCGGGTAAATTAAAACCTTCGTGGGCGCGTAGCCTTGGGCGCGGACTCGGATGAACCAGCCCTTCTTGCCGTCCCGCTCGCCCGGCTCGGCCCAGAGCTCTTTGACGAGTAGCTGATCCGGCGCGGACGGGAACGCGGTGCCGAACGAGACCAGAGTTTGGGTCGTCGCCAAGTCGTTCCGGTAGTCCGGGTCGTCTTTGAGCAGAGAGTTGACGCAGGTGTCGAACGTCCGGCCGTTCGAGTGAATGTACTTGCCGTTCCCGAGGTACATGCCGGTGTGGCCCGGCCAGAAGAGCAAATCGCCGGGCTTGAGGCCCATTTTGTCCAGATCCTGAAGGGTGAAGGTCCCATCCGGCTCCGCTTCGGGCGCGATACAGGCGATTGGGAAGCCCGCCTCAGGCCGAGAGTTGCGGTAGATCACCAGACCGTTCAGGTCGTAAACGATCGCCGTCAGGCCGGAGCAGTCAATGCCGTCAGGCGACTTGCCGCCCCAGCGGTACCCGGTGCCCATGTACGAGACGGCGTCTTTGACTAAGTTCGCCCGGGTCGCCGCTTCGTCAAACTCGCCCCACTGGCGGGGCTGACGCAGGGACGCCCACTTCATGAAACCTACTCGGCCGTCGGGCAGGGTGACCTGAGCCCATTCTTTTTCTTTGCTCTGCTCGGCCTTGACCCAAGACGCCCGGGGCAGAGAAATCAGCGGCGGGTATGACGATGTGTCCGGTTGGGGCAGCACGTCGGCGCGGATGGACGCGACCCGGCGGTTCCGCTCTTTGGCCCACGCCGGTTCGTCTTCGGTGATCACGAGAGCTTCCGGCGAGAGAAAGGTTTCGTACCGCCCCTCGGTCTTCACATCGACCAGCCCGGCCTTATTCTTCTCGCTCAGGATCTGGACGATTTGGCCGCACAGCAGCTCGTCGTCCCGCTCTGTGCCGTCATCGTTGGTGGTGGAAAGCAAGTCGGCTTTTACCACGCCCCAACTCGCGTACGCGGGCGCCGCCAGAAGCAGGCAGCAGGCCAGTGCTAAAAACTTTTTCACGGTCATCCCTCCCTCACGATGAAGCGGCTGGCGTCAAAGTTCCCGACACCTGAACCGCCCAAAAGCTGGAAATTGGTTACGCCGGCCAGCCCCAGGCCGGGGCCTTCCCACGCGCTGATCTTCGGGCCGTTGAACTCCGGCCCTCCGACCACGTCGTCTTTTACGACCAGAGCCGGGCCGTCCAAGTCGAGCCGGGTCGCCACGCCCCGGCACAGCGCCAGAGCGACGGCGACGGAGACGCTGATTTTCCCTTCCAGCATGCTCCCGAGCATCACTTCCCGGCCGTAAATTTCGGCCAAGGCGACGATCCGCTTGGCTTCCGCCAGCCCGCCGCACTTCATCAGCTTGATATTGGGCCACACGGGCGAGTCGTCCATCAGCCGGCGGGCCTGATCGGCCGTCCAGCAGCTTTCATCCGCCACGACAGGGACGGGGGACTGGCGCGCCACTTCGGCGAGACCTTTCAGGTCCCAAGCCGGGACGGGCTGTTCCACCAGCTCGATATCCAGGTCCTTTTCCTGCATCGCATCGAGCATCCGCAGGGCCTGACGGGCGTTCCACCCCTGGTTGGCGTCGATTCGCAACGTCACGTCTTTTCCCACCGCCTGACGGATAGCCGTCAGGCGCTGCAGGTCAACTTCGGGGTCAAGTCCGACCTTCGTCTTCAGGGTGCGGAAGCCCCGTCCGATCGCGTCGAGGCTGTCTTTAGCCATCACGTCCGGCGCGTTGACGCTGATCGTGACGTTCGTTTCCACCGAGCCGCCTGAGCCGCCCAGCGCCTTCCAGAGCGGGACGCCGAGGCCTTTCGCCCACAGGTCGTGAAGGGCACCGTCCACGGCCGCCTTCGCGGAGCTGTTGGCGACGATCGAATGGCTCAGGGCCCGAAGGTTTTCGGCCAGGTCGTCCGCGTCCCTGCCGATCAGCGCGGCGGCGATTTCCGCGTAGGCTCCTAAAATCGCGCCTTCCGTGTGGCCTGTGACCTTTGCGGTCGGCGGCGCGCTTCCCAGACCCTGCCGGCCGTCGTTGGCCTCGATAATCACCGGGAAATCAACCAGCGTGCTGACCTGCCGAACCGACGTTTTGAACGGAACCCGCAGGGGGGCTTCAATTCGTCCCCAGTGAAGAGCGACAATGCGGGACATGTTAAGCGCCTGCCATCATGGACAGGATTTTCGCGACGAAGAGTCCGCCGAAGGTCCCGCACACGTATCCCATGAGCGCCATCAGAACGCCGATCGGGACGAGGGCTTCCTTGTAGGCCGCGGCGACGATCGGCGCGGCGGCAACGGCTCCGATGTTGGCCAGAGAGGCGGTGGCGCAGGTGAACAGGTCGAGCTTGAAGATCTTGGCCAACAGGGCCATCAGCAGGGCGTGAATGCCCAGAATAACCGCGCCGGCCAGCAGGTAGTACGGGGCGTCGGTCAGTTCCTTGAACGAGGCTCTCGACGCGATAAGGCAGATCATTAAGTACAGCAGCGTCATGGAGACCGGCGACGAGCCGGGAATTTCTCCCAGAGCGGTGGTGGCGCAGATCAGCCCGAAAATCGTGGCGATGACGATGGTCAGAGTTGAGACCGAGAGGAAGTCGCTCTTGCCGAAGACGTTGATCAGAGCGGGAGAGGCGTAGGAGGCCAGCCACTGGGACAGGGCCGAGGCAAGAAGTCCGGCGCCGAACAGCAGGCACAGGTCGCTCACTTCAATGGAAGTGCGTTTCTTCTGCTCGCCGCCGCTCAGCTGAGAGCCGAGGGCGTCGATAACCGAAGTGTCGCTCTTGGTCCACTTGTTGAACTTGCCGGCAAACGGGACGGTCGCCAGGAGCAGGATGACCCAGATGGAGTAGTTGACGTTATCGACCAGCAGCGTGTAGCCCATCGACGAGTCTGAAATGCCCAGAGCTCCTTGGACTGCCACCATGTTGGCCGTCCCGCCGATCCAGCTTCCTGCTAGGGCGCCCCAAGTCTTCCAGCTCTCCGGGCCGAAGCCGCCTTTCATCATCGCGAACATGACGATGAAGCCGATCATGATGGTGATCGTGGCGGAGAAGAAGCCGAGGAGCATCCGCGGCCCCAGCTTGATGATCTTTCGGATATCGCACCGCAGGAGCATGACGAAGATCATCGCGGGGATAATGTGGCCTTTGACGGTCTTGTAGGTCTCTTTGATCTCCGGCGTGTTCTGCCACAGGTCGAAAGTGGCGAAAATCATGCAGAGCAGGTACAGCAGGACCGGCGTGGGGACGTACTTGAAAAACAGCGTGTCCTTGTACTTACGTTCCAGCGTGGACACGACTCCGGCGAAGCACGTTAAAAACGCGAGATAAGCAAAACCTGATGTCAACATAGCGTCTCCTCCTTGTGATATAAGCGTTGCTTCGTGCTGTAAAACTGCTGAACCCTCCTGATGGGAAGGGAAAAGCCCTACAAAAACAGCGGACACACAGACCCTCGACAGGGCCATGGTGTCCGCTGGATCTTCTCCTCACAGCTGACCGCTCGACGCGGGCAGGCTGACAGACAAGGCAGCGATTGTTTTATTCGGTGATGATCAGGCCCTGGCGCCAAGCCCGGTATTTTTTCACCGCGTCCCGGTAGGCAACGCACATGGCTTTCTGTGACGAGCCGAGGTAACAGCAGCTGATCAGCTGGATGAGGCTCTCATCGACGTCCGCCAAGCTTCTGCCGGACAGAAGATCCCTCACGAACCGGCGGGTCAGGTCAAGCGTCATGGACGCCTCCGCGTCAAGAATCGTCCCCGTCTCGCTGTCCACGATAAAAGTGATGAAGAACGACGAGTACAGATGGGTGATCGGATTGCCCTCTTTGACCCTCGCGTTGCCGATGACGCAGAGTTTCTCCGGAGTTGGGTTCACAGCGCGCCTCCTGATTGCCTTGATTATACTGATGAATTCCCTTGACTGCAACTTGTTGATGAAGAAGTGCCGCTTTGAATTGCTGAAGTTCGCTCCAACATCAGGACGGCCCGGCGAAGCAGGGCAGGCCGTTCGTTGGGCAGCCGTCCGGCGAAGACCTCGTCCAGCAGGGTGGAGAGGATTTCCCCGATCAGAGGTCCGGGAAGGCACCCTAAGTCGATGAGGTCGCTTCCCTTCACCGCCAGCTGGGAAACGTCCAACGGGAGATTGCATTCCAGAACTGCGCTCAGAATCCGACTGGTCCCCTCGCCCTCCTGTTGGGAGAGAATAGGCAGGACGAGCCCAAGCCAATCGAGGGCGGTTTCCCTTCCCACAGCCTTGAGCAGGGCTCTGGCCTCGTCGGGGGTTTTCAGCGCGATGGCGGGATACTTGAGCAGGCTTTGAACGGCCCGGCGGGTGTTTCGATCGGTTTGGAGCCGGTCTTCTAAGACGCTTTTTGCCAGAAAAGCCGCCTCCTGTTGGTCCGGAGCGACGGCAGAAAAGAGCGCGGCCAGACGGAGGGGCAGGTCCTGAGGCACCGCGTCAAGCCAGCGGGCCGCGTCAGTCGCCGCTTGAAACGACAGCGGGGAGTTGTCGCAGAGGAACGCCAGCTCGGGGATGACCGCGGCGAACACCGGCAGGTGGGAGGCGAACAGCCTTCCCGGCCGGACGCCCTGAAAGAACAGCGAAAGCTCGTGCCATACCCGGGGAACCGAAACGTTTTCGAGGCTTGAGGTGAATCGGTTCAGCGCCTCATCGGCCCTCGGGTCGATCGAAAAGTTCAGCTGAGAGGCGAAGCGCAGCGCCCGCAAAATTCGCAGCCCGTCCTCGGCGAAACGCTCGTCCGGGTTGCCGACGCAGCGGATCCTGCGGCGCTGAAGGTCTTCCCTGCCGCCGACCGGGTCAATCAGCCCGTGTTCCGGGTTCCATGCCATGGCGTTGACCGTGAAGTCCCGGCGACGAAGGTCCTCGGTGACGTTCGTCAGGAAACTGACGCTGTTCGGGTGGCGTTTGTCGGCGTACGCGCCCTCGGATCGAAACGTGGTGACCTCGATAGGCAGGCCGTCGGACATGACCGTCACGGAGCCGTGCTTGACGCCGGTTTCCAAGGTGTACTTCGCGCCGAACAGCGCAGTGACGTCCTTCGGTTTGGCGTCGGTGGCTAGGTCGATATCGCCGGGCTTACGGCCCATCAGAGTGTCGCGCAGGTATCCGCCGACCAGAAAAACCGAGAAGCCGTTTCTTTCCAGCGCGTCCATCACCTTGCGGGCGCTTGAGGGAAGGGAGATCATGCGGGGAATGCCTCGCTTTCTTTGTCGTCTTCTTTGTCGTCGCTGTCAGCGGTTTGAAGAGCGTCGGCCAGAGGCCGGTAGGCCTCAAGCAGCCGGGGAAAGGTCCACGCCGCGTTGGCTGGGCTCGTCGACGGCAAACTTTCTGCCGGCCGTCCGGAAATCGGCTCGATGAACTGGCGGTACAGCCGCGCGGCAGCCGCTCCGGTGGTGAAGATCTTTCGAATCGGCGCGCCGCTCAGCAGCGGGGACAGGTCATTGGCCCGCACGTCCTCAATCGTGCTGTCGCTCGCGCCGATGATCGTGCAGGAGCCAACGACATCCCAGAGGGCAAGGCCGACGGACAGGCACAGGGCCTTTCTTCCAGCCGTATCGGGCGGCGTCGGACAGCCGAGAAGCCGGCACAGGAGGGGCCAAAACCTGTTGCGCGGGTGGGCGTAGTAGAACCCGGCTTCCCGCGACTTCGGCGACGGGAACGAGCCGAGCACGAGGACGCGGCTTCTCTCGTCCCAGACCGGCGCCAGAGGGTGAACCAGCCGGACTGGCGTTTGGGTCTTTTTTTCGTCGGTGGGCCGATGGTTTTGCTGGGACGTGGCAGTTCGCCTCGCTTCACGCCGAAACTGTCAGGAAGAGGTATGAAACGCGATTCGGCGAAATTTTCACTTCGAGTATAGCACGGCAGTCCCCGTCGCTTGGCCAAAAAATTTCCCGCTTTTCTGAGCCGTTCGAGGGGGACGATTCCTGCTACAATGAGTCAGTATTCGAAACACACTTACGTTCAGAATGGAGAGAAGCAGATGCACGTTTTCCTGAAGAATCGATTTCGTTCCGACATCGACGTCGGACTGTTGGAAAATCCCCTGTCACCCCGCGGGTCGGAGAACGCCCGTTGGCTTTTGGCTCAGCGCTACTGCCTTGACCGGTGGGACGACGAACTGAAAGCCTGCCGGCCCGAGCGCGGCATCGAGGAAGTCGCCCGCCGAGTGTCCCGTGTGCTGGCCGCCTCTGAGACTGCTTACGCGCCCGAGTCTGAGATCGGCTGGATACGGACGCTGGAGAAGAATCTGTTCTCCGACATCTTGAACTTTCAGTTCCTGTTCAACTCGCCGTGCCTTTACGGGTGCGGCGCGGGCCTCACGGTCCAGCCCCAGTGGAGCCGAATCATCTACTGTTCACCTGACGAGCTCTCTTGGGAGGACTACCGCCGGTTGGCCGAGGGGAGGACCGCGAACCAGCAGCTTTTCGCCTGCTTCGTGGTGAGCGTGCCGGACAGCATCGAAGGCATATTCGACGCGGTGAAGGACGCGGCCATCATCAGCAAGTACGGCGGCGGCGTGGGGGCGAACTTCGGCCATCTGCGGGAGTCGGGCGCCCCGATCAAGGGCGGCACGGGCGGCAAAGCGTCCGGGCCAGTCTCGTTCATGGAGACGTGGAACACCATGGGCAGCGTGGTCGTCCAAGGAGGACGCCGGCGGGCTGCCCTGATGGGCATGTTGCCGGACAATCACCCGGATATCGAACGGTTCATGGACGCCAAGACCGAGGACGGCCGGCTACCGTACTTCAACATCTCCGTCTGCGTGTCCGACCGGCTGGTGAACGCTGCCAGAGAAGGGGGAGACTTCCCGCTGGTCTCGCGTGTGGACGGCAAGACCGCCGCGACCGTTCCGGCCGCTCAGCTCTGGGACAAGCTGTGCTCAAACGCTTGGCGCCGCGGGGATCCGGGGGTGTTCTTCATCGACCGGGCCGGGGCGGACAACCTGCTGCGCGAGGACCCGGAGTTCGTCATCGAATCAACCAACCCGTGCGGCGAGCAGCCGCTCCCCAACTACACCAGCTGTAACTTAGGGTCCATCAACCTGTCGGCGTTCGTCGCGCCCGACGGGTCGGGACAGCTGGCATTCGACGAGGCCCGGTTCGTCGATCAGGTCTACCGTTCCATGGTCTATCTTGATCTGGTCATCGACTCGTGCTCGTACCCGCTGGAGCGTATCGGCCGGAGAACCCGCCAGATACGGCCCGTCGGGCTGGGTTTGATGGGACTGGCCGACGCTGCCATCGCGTCCGGGCTGGTGTACGGCTCACCCGAATTTTCCGGGTTCTGCGACCGGCTGGCGTCGGTCATGGCAGTCTGCGCGCTTTTGGCCACAGTCGATTCGGTCGACCATCTGGGCAAGGAGCCGTTCGCGGCTTCTTCGGCGGTCGTCAAGCTGTTCGCCCCGCTTCGGGACGAGCTGGGCGGCGATCTGTTTATGTCCCAGACGATGGAGACGCTGGACGAAGAGGGCTTCCTCCGGGTCGTCGGCCGCATGAAGGAATTGGGGCTGCCGTATACGCTGTGCAACACGCTGCAGGCTGCGCCGGGCGTTTTAAAACGGCTGGAAGGCGGCTCGCCGGAAGAGCTTCGGCGGCTTCTGGGCGCCGTCCTCGGCGGGCGCATGAGAAACAGCCGTCGGCTCAGCATCGCCCCGACCGGGTCGATCTCCATGCTGCTAGACGCCTCGGCGGGAATTGAGCCGAACTTCGCCTGGAGCTGGAACCGCAAGGTCATGAAGTCGGACGGCAACGGGTACGAGACTCGGCAGTACTTCCACCGGCTGGTGACTGACGAGGGCAAGCGTCAGCTGTCGGCAGGCGGCAAGCTGGAAGATCCCCGGTTCGTGACGGCCTACGACCTGTCGCCGGAAGGACACGTGGAAGTGACCGGGATTTTCGCCCGGTACGTCGACTCGGGCATCAGCAAGACGGTGAACCTGCCGTCGAGCGCCACAGTGGACGACGTCAAGGCCGTGTACGAGCGGTGCTACGACTTGGGCTGCAAGGGCATTACCATTTATCGGGACGGATCGCGAAGCGAGCAGCCTATCGAGGTCTCGAAACCGGCCGAGAAGGCCGCTCCCGCGCCGGACGGCCAGACGCCGGTTGTCAAAACGGCTCACACCGGCCGGGTCAAGCAGCGGAGTACGCCGATCGTGATGGGCAAGACGATTAAAGACGTGACGCCGTGGGGAAGCCTGTTCGTCACCCTCAACTACGATGGCTCGGAGCCGTTCGAGGTGTTCGCCTCCCTCGGCAAGAGCGGTTCAGAACTCAAGTCCATGACGGAAGCTCTCTCTCGAGTCATCTCCATTGGCCTGCGAAGCGGCGGTCACTTGGAAGACTTCATCTCCACCCTCAGGGGGCTGTCGGGCAAGGAGTACTGGACGTTCGACTGCGACGACAGCTTAGTGGTGCGGTCCATTCCCGACGCGCTGGCGATCCTGTTGGGCAAGCTCATTGAGCAGGACGAGCGGCCCGCTGAGGGAACTCACACCTGCCCGGAGTGCGGCGCGCCGATGGAATTGGTCGGCGGCTGCGCGTACTGCTTCAGCTGCGGCTACAGCCCGTGCAAATAGCGATGGCGAACTGAGTAAAGGCCGACAGAAAACTTTAATGATTTTCGATTCGTCAAAACGTGACGAGTTCCAAACCTGTTAAGAGTGCTAACATATAATAAACACAGGAAAAGAGAGGAGAGCTCGACATGGGGAAAAGGGTGTACGACGTTCCTGACATGCACTGCGAACACTGCAAGAAAAAAATCGCCGCGGCGCTCAAGGCTGCCGGGGCCGGATTTTTCGGCTGCAAGGTGAGCTTGGAAGAGAGAACCGTGACGGTGAGCAAAGACGAAATCGACGTCCCTAAAGTGCTCGCCGACACGGGCTACACGGCGACCCTTCGGCAGGCATGATGATTGAGATCGGAAGTCCGCTGCCGCCTTTTTCCCTGCCGGACCAGACCGGGACATCGGTAAGTGGGGTGGCTCTGGCCGGGCACTGGGCTGTCCTTTACTTCTACCCGAAGGACATGACGCCGGGCTGCACGACCGAAGCGGAGGAGTTCTCCGAGCTTCTTCCCCAGTTTGAGGCGTTGGGCGTTCTCCTGTGGGGGATCAGCCCGGACAGCCCGGAGACTCACGCCCAGTTTCAGGAGAAACGGAACCTGACCGTGAACCTGCTGAGCGACTCGTCTCACGAGTTCATGGAGCGGGTAGGCTCGTGGGGCGAAAAAGTCCTGTATGGCAAGCGGTCGGTCGGCGTCAAGCGCAGCACGGTCATCGTCGCTCCTGACGGAACCGTCGCGTGGGTCTGGAAAGCGGCAAGAGCCAAAGGGCACGCCGTCAAGGTGCTCGAAAAAATTCGCGAGCTGACAGACGCCGGTTAATAAAAAAGGAGAGCTCCCGAGGGAGCTCTCCTTTTTTCAGCGAATCAGGCCGGATTGGAGCGCTTCGCGCAGAAGGCGCAGAATGCCCAGCGGCATCGGCAGGCTCAGGGCGTCGTCAACTGGAAGAAGCTCTGTGCCGGTAGGCTGGCTGGCCGCGCGGAACAGCTTCGTCTCCACCTGCCACGAGGTGAATCTCATCGTCACGGAGGGCGTCAGTGGCTCGGGGAACGACTCTTCGCCCAAGCTCGCGGCCAGACGGCGGGCCGTCACGCCCGAGTCCTCGCCATCGCTGCCGACCTCCCACGGGATCTCCCAGAACTCGCTCCACAGGCCGCCCTTGGGACGCTGTCGGACGGCCAGCTTGGTCTGAGTCGAGAAAAGCAACGCGGCGCCGAACCGGCGCCTGATCGGACGAGCGGCTCGGCGGACGGGCCGAAGGGCCGTCGTCCCGCGCTTTCGCGCCAGACAGTACGGCTCCAACGGGCAGAGAAGACACCGCGGGCGAGGCGCGCAGGGGCCGCTCCCGAGATCCATCAGGGCATTGGTGAGCAGTCGGGGCGACTGAAACTTCATGAGGGACTCGACCGCCCGTTGGCAGACTTTGTTCCCCTCTGACAAGGCGGGGTCTTTGTCTAAGTCGGTCAGCCTGCTGGAGACCCGCCGCAGGTTGCCGTCCAGAGCGGCCGTCGGTTCGTCGTACGCCAAAGCTCGGACGGCGGCGGCGGTATAAGGCCCAAAACCGGGAAGCCCGGCGAGGAACGCTTGGTCGTTGGGCGGCCCGTCGTACCCGGCGCTGACGATCAGTCGGGCCGACGCCAGCATGTTTCTGGCTCGGCTGTAGTATCCAAGCCCGCGCCACAGCGACAGGACAGCGCTCTCGTCAGCCTCAGCCAGACTTCGGCAGTTCGGGAAGGCGCTGAGCCAAGCCAAATAGAGCGGGACGACGCGGCTCACTTGGGTCTGCTGGAGCATCGTCTCGGACACCCAAACTGCGTACGGGTCGGCGGTGAGCCGCCAGGGCAAATGCCGGCCGTTTTCTCTGTACCATTCGGCCAAGGCACGGCTCGCGCCAGCCCAGTCAATTGATTCTTCCAGCGTCATCACCCCCCGCGTCAAATATGATACAAAGCTCCCTTCGGTCGGGCAACGTTTTTATTTTTCCGGCGTCTTCACCTTTGAAAAGGAACTGGTATAATAGCCCTGTTTGCTACCCCGTGGTGCAACGGCAGCACAAGGGATTTTGGTTCCCTTGATCCTGGTTCGAATCCAGGCGGGGTAGCCACTTTTTTACCGTCCGACCGGCGGCTGAAAGATAACAGAAGGGGTCCCGCCTCGGCGGGACCCCTTCTTGCGATGCGGAACGTCTTAGTTCTTGATGACCATCTTCCAAGCGCCCGGGCCGATGGACTCGAACGAGATGACCTCGTGGTTTTCTTCCTTGCAGTATCTGGGGAGATTTGTCACCGCTTCGGGGCAGGTGAAGGTGATCTCGATGACGTCTCCTTTGCTGCTGCCGGCAACCGCCTTTTTCAGTTCGATCAACGGAATGGGGCAGTCTTTTCCCATGGTATCGAGCTTGATGTTCATAAGGTAACCTCCTTTATTTTTTTGCTGAAAGCTGCCTGGCGTAGTACACCCAAGCTCCCAGCCACAGCCCGCCGACGATGGAGAGCAGGCCAACCCACGCCTGAACGGAAAGCCGGGCGGTCCCGGTGATCCCGTGGCCGACGAGGCAGCCCTGTCCGAGGACGGCGCCGAAAGCCATGAACGCGCCGCCGATAAACGAGCGGACGAGGGTTGGGCCGTCGGTCCCCTTGAAACTGAACTCGCAGCTTCCCGCGGCGCAGACAAAAGAACCAATGATGATGCCAAGGACGAAGTAGCTCGCCCAGCTCAGTTTGTACGTGCCGAACGAGAAGGCGTTGACCCATGAGACGATCGGCGTCGTGATTCCCCAGCCGCCGTTGCGCCCGGTGAGAAAGCTGAAGTAGAAACTGAAGCCGGCCAGAACGCCGATGAGCGCCGCGGTGAACCGGCGGTCCCAGATCCGCTCGAAGAACAGGTGATTAAGCCCGGTCCGGGAAGGCGGAAGGGCGAATCCGACCGCCTCTTTTTTCTTGTCAATGATCGCGAAGATGACGACGACCGCGAGACAGACGGCTGAAAAGTACAGCGGGTTGAACGGGAGCGACGTGACGAAATTGTTCGGCACGTTTGCCACAGACTGGATCTGCTTGACTAACGGGGACAGGAATCCCTGCTTGGACGACGTGGCGAACAGCATGAACGAGAGCAGTGACATGACGCCGGCGAGTCGGCCGTCGCCAGTCTTCACCAGCGACATGGTAATGCACCCGTTGCACATGACCGCGCCGAACCCGAAGAACAGTCCGCCGATGACCGTGGCGACTAACGGAAAGTCCTTAAACTCCGGCGCCGGAACGAGCCCGCGCTCAACCAGCCAGAAGTAGATAACGCTGTGAACGAAAATCATCAAAAGCATGACCCACAATCCGGTCAGACGCTTTTCAAGGTACACGTCCCGAAGCCCGCCGGCCATGCAGATTCGGCTCCTTTTGAGCAGGAATCCGAACCCGAACCCCATCAATAAACCGCTTAACATGTCCCAACCTCCTGTATGAAAATAAAAAAAGATGAATTTGAAGATAAATTAAATATATCAGCAACTTGTAATACAGTCAATAATTTTATAAAGTACATAAATAAAATAACAATTAGCGACTGAGTCTCTCAAAACAATTCTGGGAGAGAATGGCCTGCTGAGGGGTATGGCCGCAGCAGTAAGGGCAGCTTGACTGGGTCGTAAAAAGGCCGCCTTCAAACGAAGGCGGCCGCAAGTTGGCACAAAAAAGTGCGCTCATCAACCGATGAGCGCACTGAAAATTCTGGTGCGGAAGGGGAGAATTGAACTCCCACGGGTCTCCCCACAAGATCCTTAGTCTTGCGCGTCTACCAATTCCGCCACTCCCGCGAACGGCAATGATTATACCGGCTGGATTGCCGCCCGTCAACTCTTTTTGCCGTTCAGTCAAACACAATCCGGCGGCGGTCCTAGGGCCGCCGCCGGGTCGTTTTACGCCTTCGGTTCAGTTTTTTGCTCTTCCGGGTCGCAGAGGCTGATGACTCGCGCCTGCTGTGCCGCGGCGACTGGAGCCGCAATCTTCAACAGGCCGCTCTGGAACGACGCGGTCACGCGGTCCGGGTCGACCGGCTCGGGGAACCTGACCGACCGGCTGAAGCTCGTCGCGGTCCGTTCCTTGACGAAGTGCTGCCGATCATTCGACTCTTGGCACGACTGGCGCTTGGCCGTCACGTCAAAGTGATCCCTGTACACCCGCAGGTCCACGTCCTTGGGCTCGAAGCCGGGGAGCTCTATCTCGGCGACAAACGAGTCGCCTTGACGGTAAAAGTCCATGGCCGCCGTTTGTTCCTCCTGCCTGAGAAAGCCGTCGAACAGGTTCTGAAATTCGTGATCCAGCAAATCCCACGGGGTAACGTACGGAACATTCTTTCTTCTAATCATTGGTGTCATGATGATGAGCCTCCTTATCGCCGGATATCACTTCTCGACGTGATGGCTCTATTATAGGTCAGTATTAGTCAATTAAGAGATATGTTTTGACGATATCTGACTAAATGATTTTGCTGACCTTTATTAACTTTTATGTCTTCGCGGGCGCAAAAAAGCCAGCCGGCTTTGGTCGGAAGCCGGCTGGCAGGGGAGGAGCCTTTACTTGACGGAGGCGCCGCGGAAGAATACCCAGTTGCGGGGCGACAGGTAGACGCCTTCAACCCGGCTTTTCAGCAGGTACGGCGTGGAGTAGTAGTACAGGGGAAGAACGGGCATGTTCTCCAGCAGGATCTTCTCAGCCTTGTGCAAGTCGTCGATGCGTTTTGCCCGGTCCATCTGGCGGGCCGAGTCGCGCATCAGCGCGTCATATTCGGCGTTGTTGAAGCCGACGACGTTCTCGAACGAGTCGGAGATCCACAGGTCAAGCAGGCTAGCCGCGTCGAAGAAGTCGACCAGGTAAGCGTGACGGGCGATGTCGTAGTTCTTCTGGAC
Organism: Jonquetella anthropi DSM 22815; assembly: GCF_000237805.1. Lineage (GTDB taxonomy): Bacteria > Synergistota > Synergistia > Synergistales > Dethiosulfovibrionaceae > Jonquetella > Jonquetella anthropi. The sequence continues at coordinate 556,740 of NZ_CM001376.1, forward strand.
CCGGGTGTCGATGAACACCTTCCACTCCTGCTGGGACAGCTCGACGGTGACGCCCAGGTTCTGCTTCCACATGGCCTGGAGCGCTTCGGCGATCGCCTTGTTGGTCGGGTTGCCGTTGTAGACGTAGGTCACGGTGGGGAAGCCTTTGCCGCCCGGGTAGCCGGCTTCTTCCAGCAGTTTCTGAGCTGCGGCTACGTCGGCATGGATGGGCAGGTACTCGGTGGGATCTTCGGCGCGGAAGTCCTTGCCGGCCGGATCAACGCCCGGGATGATGAACGGGATAAAAGCCTGAGCCGGCTTCTGTCCGCCCATGGTGACCTTGTCAACCAGAACCTGACGGTCGACGGCGAGGGCGAAGGCCTTGCGGACCCGAACGTCGTCAAAGGGCTTTCTCGTGGTGTTGAAGACGGAGAAGCTGGTGCCCAGCGTCGGGGCGACCTTCGCTTCGCCGCTTGCCAGAAGCTGAGGCGTCATCAGAGGCGGCAGCTGATTGATCAGGTCGACGTTGCCCGACTTGTACGCGGCAAGGGCCGTGTTGCTGTCGGTGATCATGACCATCTTGACGGCGTCGATTTTGACGTTGTCGGCGTCCCAGTAGTACGGGTTCTTCTGAAGCGTCATCTCGCTGTTGTGCTTCCACTCGGAGACGAAGAACGGCCCGTTGCAGACCAGCGGCTGAGTGTTGAGCGTCCAGCCTCTCGGGTCCTTGGAGACGATGTCCCGGCGAGCCGGATAGAACACGTGGTAGGACAGATAGTCCAGCAGCAGCGGAGCCTGATAGTCCAAGTGAAGGATCACGGTGCGGTCGTCCGGCGTTTCGATTCCCAGGTCCTCAACCTTGGCTTGGCCCTTGAAGAACTTTTCGCCGTTCTTGATGAAGTAGCCCAAATAGGCGTAGGGCGACGCGTTGGCGCTGTCCAGCAGGCGCTCAAAGCCGTAGCGGAAGTCGTCGGAAGTGAGCGGCTTGCCGTCCGACCACTTGAGGCCGTCGCGCAGATGGAACGTCCAAGTCATTCCGTCGTCAGACACGTCCCACGACTCGGCGCAGCCCGGTTCAGGAGCGTCGTTGAAGCCGATGCGGACAAGCCCTTCAAAAATGTTGACGATGACGATTGACCCGTCAACGGCGTTGTTGAGCACCGGGTCAATCGTGCGCGGCTCGACGGCCAAGTTGAACGTGACCATCTTGTCGGCCCCGCATGCGGCCGTCGCAAGGAGCATCGCTCCAGCCAGCAGTGACAAAACCTTTTTCCCATTCATTATGTAATTCCCTCCTTCGCAATTGATCCGACCCAATGGGCTTCTTGAATGATATCACATTATCTAAATGGTGTAATGTATTGACCTTGTGAACTCAATAGTTTTCCTTTGATTATTTTGTGCGGCGGTTGTATGATTAAAGCAATCTTGTATGAGGTATACATAACAGGGGAACACATCTCTAAGGGGGTAGAGTTTCATGGCAAAGAAATGGAAGACCATGGATGGAAACACCGCTGCGGCGTACGTGAGCTACGCTTTTACCGAGGTGGCGGCTATCTATCCTATCACGCCGTCTTCGCCGATGGCTGAGTCTTGCGACGAGTGGGCAACGCAGGGGAAAAAGAACATTTTCGGGCGCATTCCTCAGATCTCTGAGCTTCAGTCCGAAGCCGGCGCGGCGGGGGCCGTGCACGGCTCTTTGACTGCCGGCTCTCTGACCACGACGTTTACCGCCTCTCAAGGACTTCTGCTCATGCTTCCCAACATGTTCAAGATCGCGGGCGAGCGGCTTCCCGGCGTGTTTGACGTGAGCGCCCGTGCGGTGGCGAGCCACGCTCTTTCGATCTTTGGCGACCACAGCGACGTGATGGCCTGCCGGAGTAGCGGGTTTGCCATGCTGGCGTCTGCCAGCGTTCAGGAGGTTATGGACCTGACCGCCGTGGCTCATCTGTCGGCGATCGAGGCCCGCGTTCCGTTTGTCAACTTCTTCGACGGTTTCAGAACGTCCCATGAGGTTCAGAAGATTGAGCTGATCGATTACGACGACTTGGCAAAGCTGGTCGACTGGGACGCTCTGGCCGAGTACAAGGAAAGCGCGCTGAACCCGGAGCGGGCCTACCAGAAAGGTATGGCTCAGAACCCGGATATCTTCTTCCAGAACCGCGAGGCCTGCAACCGGTTCTACGACGGTCTGCCCCACGTGGTGGCCCGCTACATGGAAGAGATGAAGAAGATCACCGGCCGCGACTACCGGCCGTTCGTGTACTACGGCGACCCGGCTGCCGACCGTGTCATTGTCGCCATGGGCTCGATCTGCGAGGCCGCCCGCGAGACGGTCGACTACCTGCGGGCCAGAGGCGAGAAGGTCGGCTTGGTGGAAGTCCACCTGTACCGTCCCTTCAGCCCCGAATATTTCTTCGCCGTGCTGCCGGCAACCGTCCGTTCCATCGCCGTGCTTGACCGGACGAAGGAGCCCGGCGCCCTTGGCGAGCCGCTGTATCAGGACGTGTGCGCCCTGTTCAGCGAGCGCCCGGCGGACAAACGGCCTCTGATCGTCGGCGGCCGGTACGGATTGGGATCCAAGGACACCACGCCGGGACAGGTCAAGGCCGCGTTCGACAACTTGGCGTCGTTCGAGCCGAAGAACCACTTCACGCTCGGCATCGTCGACGACGTGACGTTCCGTTCGCTTCCTTACGAGGAAATCGACGCTTCGGACGAGGGAACCATCTGCTGCAAGTTCTGGGGTATCGGCAGTGACGGGACCGTCGGCGCCAACAAGAACGCCATCAAGATCATCGGCGACAACACGGACATGTACGCCCAGGGGTACTTCTCCTATGACTCGAAGAAGTCCGGCGGCGTGACCGTTTCTCACCTGCGGTTCGGCCACCACCCGATCCGCTCCACGTACCTCATCAGCGCCGCTGACTTCGTAGCCTGCCACAAGCAGGAGTACCTGCACCAGTATCAGGTTCTCCGCGGGCTGAAAAAGGGCGGCACCTTCCTGCTGAACACCCAGTGGGAGACGATGGAAGCCCTCGAAGCCAATATCCCGGGCAGCGTGAAGCGGTATCTGGCCGAGAACAACATTTCCTTCTACACCATCAACGGCGTTGACCTGGCCGAGGAGGTTGGGCTGGGCAACCGCACCAACATGATCACCATGGCAGCCTTCTTCAAGCTCGCCAAGGTCATCCCTGAGGACGAAGCGGTTCGGCTGATGAAGGAAGCGATCGTCCATTCGTACGGCCGCAAGGGCGAGAAGATCGTCGCCATGAACAACGCGGCGGTGGACAAGGGCATTGGAGCCCTTCGCAAGATCGAGATCCCGGCCAGCTGGGCAACCGCTCCGATTGAGGAGAAGAAGTCTTCCGACGACGTGGATCCGTTCTACGAGGCGGTCTGCGCTCCGATGAACGCCCAGGCGGGCGACGATCTGCCGGTCAGTTCGTTCGTTGGCTACGAGGACGGCCATATGCCCAACGGCATGTCCGCCTACAAAAAGCGCGGCGTGGCCGTCACCGTGCCTGCGTGGCTGAGCGACAAGTGCATTCAGTGTAACCAGTGCGCCATGGTCTGCCCGCACGCGGCGATTCGGCCGGTATTGGCTGACGACGAGGAAATGAAGGACGCTCCGGCCGCCTTTAAGACCGTCGACGCCCGCGGCAAGGAGCTCGCCGGACTCAAGTTCCGCATGCAGGTCAGCCCGCTGGATTGCATGGGCTGCGGCAACTGCGCCGATATCTGCCCGGTCAAGGCCCTTGAAATGTCGCCGTTGGCGAGTCAGGTGGAGACCGAGGCGCCGAACTGGAATTTCGGCGTGGACGTGTCCGACAAGTCCTCTCTGATGAACGTGAAGACGCTGAAGGGCAGCCAGTTCGCCAAGCCCTACTTGGAGTTCTCCGGCGCCTGCGCCGGCTGCGGCGAGACGCCGTACGCCAAGCTGGTCACCCAGCTGTTCGGCGATCGAATGATCATTGCCAACGCGACCGGCTGCTCGTCCATTTGGGGCGGTTCCGCGCCCAGCACGCCGTACTGCACCAACGATATGGGACAGGGCCCCGCTTGGGCGAACTCCCTGTTTGAGGATAACGCCGAGTACGGCTACGGCATGAGCCTGTCGCTGGAAAACGCTCGTCACGACCTGATCGACAACGTTGAAAAACTGCTGGCGCTGGAGAACCTGCCGGAAGACGTCCGGGCGGCTCTGGCCCACTGGATGGAAGTCAAAGACGACGGCAGCGCTTCCAAGGAAGCGTCCGAGGGCGTTTTTGCCGTGATCGGCCGGGATATGGGCTCTGACGAGGGCAACGCCCTGATGGACCGGGTGGCTGAGCTTCAGGAGCACTTGATCAAGAAGTCCGTCTGGATCTTCGGCGGCGACGGCTGGGCATACGACATCGGTTTCGGTGGTTTGGACCACGTGTTGGCGTCCGGCGCCGACGTGAACGTGATGGTGTTCGACACGGAAGTGTACTCCAACACCGGCGGTCAGTCCTCCAAGTCGACTCCCACCGCGGCCGTGGCAAAGTTTGCCGCCGGCGGCAAGCGGATCACCAAGAAGGACCTGGGCCGCATCGCCATGACCTACGGGTACGTGTACGTGGCGCAGGTGGCCATGGGAGCCGATAAGAACCAGCTGATCAAGGCCGTCACCGAGGCTGAGGCATATCACGGGCCGTCCCTGATCATCTGCTACGCCCCCTGCATCAACCACGGCATCAAGGTCGGCATGGGCCACAGCCAGCTCCAGACCAAGAAGGCTGTCGAGGCCGGCTACTGGCACCTGTACCGGTACAACCCGCTGCTTGAGGAGCAGGGCAAGAATCCGTTCATCCTCGATTCCAAGCAGCCCAAGGCGTCGTTCCGCGACTTCCTGATGAGCGAAGTTCGCTACACGTCGCTGATGAAGACCAACCCGGCGATGGCCGAAGAGCTCTTCGTCCGGGCAGAAGCGGACGCCAAGCGCCGCTATCAGATTTACAAGGCTCTGGCTGAAGCTCCGGCTATTCCGGCGGAAGCCGAGTAGTTTCACCGTCGTTCAGGGAGCTGGCATGCGCCGGCTCCCTTTTTTCGTCTGTCCCAGGCCGGTCGGCGGAAAGGACTGATACGATATGACGCTCTCTGCGGTCGAAAAATTTCGGGCCGCCGCCCGTCGGGACGGCTGGCTTGGTCAGCCGTTGGCTGTTGCCGTTTCCGGCGGCGGCGACTCGATGGGGCTGCTCTGGTTGTGCCTCGCGTCAGGGCTCCGTCCGTGCGCGGCCATTCACCTCGATCACGGGCTCAGGCCGTCGTCGGCGGACGAGCGCCGGTTCGTTGAGGAAACCTGCGGCCGTCTTGGCCTGCCGTTTTTTTGGAAGAGAATCGACGCGGCGTCCCGGCGGCTTCAGGGCGAGAGCGTTGAGGTGGCGTGCCGTCGGGAGCGGTACGCCTTTTTGAGGGAGGCCGCCCAGTCGGCCGGAGCAAGCGTCGTCGCGTTGGCTCACACGGCGGACGATCAGGCTGAAACCGTCTTGATGAACATCTGCCGGGGCTGCGGCCTTTGGGGGCTGGCGGGCATTCCCCGCCGACGGGGCATGTGGGTCCGGCCTGTGCTGGACTTTCGCCGTGACGAGCTGCGTGACTTGCTGAAAGACGCCGGGTGGACGTGGGTGGAGGACGAGAGCAACAGCGACCGTCGGTATACCCGCAACAGGGTCAGAGCCGATTTGCTGCCCGAACTGGAGCGACAGGTCGGCGCGGGCGCGGCAGTCCATTTGGCAGCCCTGGCCCAAGAGGCGTGGGAAGCCCGAAGCGATGAGAACGTCCTGATGACGTCGCTTTTGGCAGGGGCGAGCCGATTGGCCCCTGAGCCGTTTCAAAAGGTATCGCTGAAACGCCTCCGGCTTTTGAGCGACGGGCTCATCGCCCGGCTGCTGCGCCATCTGTCCGCCCAAAACGGCGGTGCGGCGCCATCCCGCCGACGGATGGATGACCTGACAGGACTGGTCCGGCGGTCCGGCCGGTGGACTTTTCAGTGGGATCGGCACCACGACCTGACGGCCCGGGATGGGCATCTCTTTTGGGGGCCGTCGTCCGAACGGGTCATTCAGACCGTTGAGGTCAGCGAGCGAGCAGATTGGGGCGGCTGGGACGTCTCCTTCGTGTCGGGGCCTATGGGGCCATGGGACTTGAACGTGCCGGTCGGACGGATCTGCTTGTCCCGGAAGCCCGGAGACTGGACGGCCGACTTTCTGCCCGCTGTCTTGGTCAATGGGGCGGTTTTTGCCCAATCCACCGAATATGGGTGGGAAGTTCGCTCAAGTGGTGTAGAATATAAAAATCTGAGAGTGTTGCACTTTACGCCGCACGAGGCTGTCGGAGGACGATCATGACGTATCAGATAGGCGAGGTTCTTTTTTCTGAGGAACAGATACGCAAGCGCGTTAGCGAGCTGGGCCGTGAAATTAGTCGGAAGTACTGTGGCAAAGGGCTCACGGTGATTGGTATTCTGCGTGGAGCGGCGATTTTCATGTCCGATATCGTCCGAGCGATTGACCCATCGGTGAACGTGGCCATGGAGTTCATGCGGGTGTCGTCCTATGGGAACGGCACGGACAGCTCTGGGGAAGTGAAAATTCTCCAAGACCTCGAGAATCCGGTGAAGGGCAGGAATCTTCTGGTCGTGGAAGATATTCTCGACAGCGGCTGGACGCTTCATCGGCTGAAGGAATACCTTCTTCAGCGGGAGCCTGCGTCTCTTGAGATCTGCGTTCTGCTCAGCAAGCCCGAGCGGCGCCAGGTGGAAGTCGACGTGGACTACTGCGGCTTTGTCATTCCCGATAAATTTGTCATAGGGTACGGATTGGACTACGCGGAGCAGTGGCGCCATCTGCCGGCGATTCACATAGCCAAACCGGTGGAAGAGGCGCCCGGCCGATAGACGGCCGGCGGGAAAGCTCCTTGAGGAGGCGTATCTGTGCGGAAGATATTTAAGAACCTCGGCCTGTATCTCATACTCATCGTTCTGGTCGTCAGCTTGGCCAGTTCGTTGATGACGCCGTCCGGCGATCTGGCCGGGCAGAAAGCTAAAGAGCTTTCCTACAGCCAACTGGTCGCGGCCATCGACGCGGGACGCGTGAAAAACGTGACCGTCGGAGACCTGACCGCGCAGGGGGCCCTGTCGGACGGGACGTCCTTCACCTCGGCGATCGTCGGGGAAAAGGACTTAGCCAACCGGGCGCTTGAAAAAGGCGCCGACGTGAAGGTGGCGCTGCCCGAACCGACGCCGTGGTGGATGACTCTCGCGTCGTCGCTGCTGCCGACGTTGCTGCTCATCGGCGTGTGGATTTTCTTTCTCCGGGGCATGCAGGGCGGCGGAAAGGTGATGAACTTCGCCAAGAACAAGGCGAAGATGTTCATCGACAACCGGCCGAAGGTTTCTTTCGTCGATGTTGCCGGCTGCGACGAGGCGAAAGAGGAGCTAAAGGAAGTCGTCGATTACCTTCGTCAGCCTGACCGGTTCACCGCGCTGGGGGCAAAAGTTCCCCGCGGCGTGCTCCTTCTGGGCCAGCCGGGAACGGGGAAAACGCTTCTGGCCCGAGCCTGCGCCGGCGAGGCGGACGTGCCGTTTTTCAGTACTACCGGCTCTGACTTTGTCGAAATGTTCGTCGGCGTCGGAGCCTCCCGGGTCAGAGACCTGTTCGATCAGGCTCGGAAGCACCAGCCCTGCATCGTGTTCATCGACGAAATCGACGCCGTCGGACGTCAGCGCGGCGCCGGTCTCGGCGGCGGTCACGACGAGCGGGAGCAGACGCTGAACCAGCTGCTCGTCGAGATGGACGGCTTTGATGATAAGGGCGGCATCATTCTCATCGCCGCCACGAACCGGCCGGATGTGCTCGATCCGGCGCTGCTTCGTCCCGGGCGGTTTGATCGGCATATCGTCGTCGACGCGCCGGACGTGAAGGGTCGGGAAGAGATCCTGAAGGTCCACGTGAAGAACAAGAAGCTGGGCGCCGACGTGAACTTGGAGACGCTGGCCAAGCGGACGCCCGGATTTGTTGGAGCGGACTTGGCGAATTTGGTCAACGAGGCCGCGCTGCTGGCGGCTCGGGCAGGCAAGGCGGAGATATCCATGGCCGAGCTCGAAGAGGGCATCGACCGGTCGATCGCCGGGCCGGAGCGCAAGAGCCGGGTCATCAACGACAAAGAGCGCCGGATCATCGCCTACCACGAGACAGGCCACGCGCTTGTGGCACATTACCTGCCCGGAAGCGACCCGGTGCACAAGATATCGATTATCCCGCGAGGCGCCGCCGCGCTGGGCTACACGCTCCAGCTGCCGACGGAGGACCGCTTCTTGGCCTCTCAGTCCGAGCTGATGAACGAGGTCTGTATTTTGCTCTCCGGCCGCGCCTCCGAACGGCTCGTCTTCGGCGACGTGACGACCGGCGCCAGCAACGACCTGCAGCGGGCCACTAAGATAGCCCGCGACATGGTCACCCAGTACGGCATGAGCGACTTGGGGCTGGTGGTGCTCGGACGGCCCAAACATGAGGTGTTCTTAGGCCGTGACTTGGGCGAAGACAGGAACTACAGCGACCACATGGCTCAGGAGATCGACCGGACCGTCAGCCGAATCGTGGCCGAAGCGTTTGACAAGGTGACGAAGATCCTGACCGAACATCGGGATCAGCTGGACTTGGTCTCCAAAACGCTTCTGGAACGGGAGATCATCGACGCCGACGAGTTCGCGGTTCTGCTGGGAGAAAAGCCCGAAACCCCGAAGGAGGAAGCAGAAGCCGCGCCCTCTGCCGACGAGCCGGCGGCGGATTCGGAAAGCCGTCCCCAACCCTCGGCGGCAGAACAGGAAGCCGGAGCCGAAACCGACGGAAAAACTGACAGCGACGAATGAAGAAAACGCGACAAGGGCGAGGGGATTCTCGCCCTTGTCGTCGTATTGAGCGAAAGGAGGCCGTGCCGTGGAAGAGAACGCGTTCCGCCTTCAGGCTCCTTGGCCTCCGGCCGGCGACCAGCCTGGGGCCATTTCTCGCCTGACCGAAGGGCTCCTCAGGGGCGATCGGTGTCAGACGCTGCTCGGCGTGACGGGAAGCGGCAAAACGTTCACCGTGGCGAGCGTGATACAGAACTTTCAAAGGCCGACGCTCGTGCTGGCTCACAACAAGACCTTGGCCGCCCAGCTCTACAGCGAGTTCAAGGGTTTTTTCCCCGACAACGCGGTTCACTACTTCGTCAGCTACTACGACTACTACCAGCCGGAAGCCTACTTGCCCGGCTCAGACGTGTACATCGAAAAGGACGCGTCGATCAACGACCAGATCGAGCGAATGCGCCTCGCCACGACGAAGTCGCTCATCGAGCGTCGGGACGTCATCGTGGTGGCCAGCGTGTCGTGCATCTACGGCATGGGCAAGCGGGAGAACTATGAGGACGCGGTCGTCTCCTTCTCGGTGGGCGAGCGGTGGAAGCGCCGAGCGTTCCTCGAAAGCCTGATGAAAAGCTACTACGAGCGGAACGATTTGGACCTGTCGCCCGGCAAGTTCCGCGTCCGGGGCGACGTGGTTGAGCTCTATCCGGTCTACAGCGACAAGAGCCTTCGCTTCTCGTTTTTCGACGAGGAACTCGAGTCCATCGACGAGGTGGAGCCCATCAGCGGCAAGACTGTGGCTCGGCGGGAACGGGTTTCCGTCTTCCCGGCTCAGCACTACGTCACCAGCGACAACGCGGTGGCCGAGGCCATGGTCAAGATTCGCGCCGAGCTGGAAGAACGGCTCGAGTTCTTTCGGTCTCAGAAGAGTTTTCTCGAGGCCCAGCGGCTCGAAAGCCGGACCAAATACGACATGGAAATGCTGGCCGAGGCCGGCTACTGTTCGGGCATTGAAAACTACTCCCGGTACTTGGACGGCCGGGAAGCCGGCGAACAGCCGGGGACGCTTTTGGACTTTTTCCCGCCCGACTTCCTGATGGTGGTGGACGAGTCGCACATCACCCTGCCGCAGGTCCGCGGCATGTTCAACGGCGACCGGGCCAGAAAAGAAGTGCTGGTCGAACACGGGTTCCGTCTGCCGTCGTGTCTGGACAACCGGCCGCTCAAGTGGAACGAGTTTGAGAACTTCATGCAGCGGGTCATCTGCTGTTCTGCCACGCCCGGCGACTGGGAGATTCAGCGGTCGTCGCAGGTGGTCGAACAGGTGATACGCCCCACCGGCGTGGTGGACCCCGAGGTCTTTGTCCGTCCGGCGAGCGGTCAGGTGGACGACCTGTTGGACGAAATAGCCCGGGCCACAGAGGCCGGCGGGCGCGTCCTCGTCACCACGCTCACAAAAAAAATGGCCGAGGACTTGGCCGAATACGCCGGCAAACTGGGCGTCAAGGCCAAGTACATTCATTCCGAGCTGGACGCGTTCGAGCGGGCGGACTTAATCAGGGAGCTTCGGGAAGGCTCGGTGGACGTGCTGGTTGGAATTAACCTGCTCCGCGAGGGTATCGACATGCCGGAAGTGACCCTTGTGGCGATACTGGACGCGGATCGGGAAGGGTTCCTTCGGTCATATCGGTCGCTGATCCAGATCATGGGACGGGCGGCCAGAAACACCGAAAGCCGGGTCATACTGTACGCCGACACTCAGACCGACAGCATTCGCCAGGCCTGTGCCGAGTCGTCCCGTCGCCGGCAGAAACAATTGGAGTTCAACAAGGCCCATGGAATCGTCCCTCGGACGGTCTCCAAGAGCGTGTCGCGCTTGCTACCGGAGCTGGAATTTGAGGAGGCCCCTGAGGCGGCAGCCTCAAAGGCGGAAGAAGAGCAGATGGACTGCGCGACGATTGAAAAGCTCATGTGGGAGTCGGTGAAAAAACTGCAGTTTGAAAAAGCCGCCATGCTGAGAGACCGGCTGGCCGAACTGCGCAATCAAGAAATCGAAGCGGCCGGAAAACTCCGAGTCGCCTCGCCGAAAGGAAGAGGAACAAGTCGCCGTGACGGATCACATCGTCATTCGAGGAGCTAAAGAACATAACTTAAAGAACGTTTCCCTCTCGATTCCCCGAGGGAAGCTGGTCGTCATCACCGGGCCGTCCGGGTCCGGCAAGAGTTCCCTAGCGTTTGACACGCTGTACGCCGAAGGGCAGAGGCGTTACGTGGACTCGCTGTCGTCGTACGCCCGGCAGTTCTTAGGCGTTCAAAAAAAGCCGGACGTGGACGACATCGAAGGGCTTTCGCCGGCCATCTCGATTGAGCAGAAGGGGACGTCGCACAACCCGCGTTCGACCGTGGGCACCGTGACGGAAGTGTACGACTACCTGCGCCTTCTTTTTGCCCGCGCCGGCGAACCGTTCTGTCCTCAATGCGGCAAACCGGTTCACCGCTACTCGGTGGACGAAATTGTCGATGCGGTGCTCGGCTCGTCGGACGGGCAGAAAGTCGAGATCCTCTCGCCGGTCGTCCGGGGGAAGAAGGGAGAGTTTAGGAACCTGTTCTCGGGACTTCGCAAGCAGGGCTTCATGCGGGTCCGAGTGGACGGCGGCGTGCTGTGGCTTGAAGAGGAAATCCCGCTGGACAAACAGAAGAAGCACGACATCGAGGTGGTGGTTGACCGACTCAGGGTAGATGAGGAAAAGAGGGGGCGGCTCGCCGAAGCCGTGCAGACGGCGCTGGCGGCCAGCGACGGTTTTGTCCTCTTGGTGACGCCTGACGGCGAACGGCTGATGACCGAAAAATTCGCCTGCCCGGATTGCGGCGTTTCGCTGCCGGACATTGAGCCGGCTCTGTTCTCGTTCAACAGCCCGCAGGGCGCTTGCCCGGCCTGCTCTGGGCTGGGCTGTCACAGCCATTTTTCCGAGGAGCTGGCGGTCAACCCGGATCTCTCCGTTCGGGGCGGCGCGCTTCTCCCGTTCCGGGGAAAGTCGTACATGCTCGAGCGGTTGGAAAAACTGGCGCCGAAGGAGAAGCTCGACTTGGACGCGCCGTACCGCGAGCTACCGGAGCGGCAGAGAAACGTCCTGATGAACGGCTCGCCGGTCGCGCTGCGGCTGACGTTTCGGATGAACGGAAGCTACGAGAGTTATAACGGTCGGTACGAAGGACTGATGAACTGGCTTCAGCGCCGGTGGGAACAGACCGACTCGGAGCAGGTGACCGAGGACCTTGCTAGGTACAGGGTAGAAGACGAATGTGCCGTTTGTCGCGGCACTCGGCTGAGGCCTGAGGCCTTGGCGGTTCGCTACGACGGGAAGAACATCGACGACCTCGTTTCCATGCCCCTGACGGAGCTGCGGGACTGGGTGAGCTCTCACACCGCCGACTCGACCTCTTTGGCCGGGCAGGTGATGGTCGAGCTGTCCAAGCGGCTCGATTTTCTGGTTGACGTCGGGGCCGGCTACCTCACCTTGAGCCGGCGGGCCGATACCCTTTCGGGCGGCGAAAGCCAGCGTATTCGTCTGGCGACTCAGATCGGCTCGAAGCTGTCGGGGGTCATGTACGTGCTGGACGAGCCGACGATCGGCCTTCACAGCCGGGACACCGGCCGGCTGATCAAAACGCTCGAGAAGGTTCGGGACCTGGGCAACACGGTTATCGTGGTGGAGCATGACCGGGACACCATCGCGGCGGCTGACTACGTCGTGGAGGTCGGCCCGGGCAGCGGCGAGTTCGGCGGACAAATAACCCACGCCGGCGACCGGGAGGCCATTCGGAGCACGGACGGGCTGACCGGTCCGTACCTGCGGGGGCAGGCCAACGGGTTGGTTTTGCCCGGCAGAAAATTTTCCCCGTCCGGCTGGCTCACGATCGAAGGGGCCAGCGAGCACAACCTGAAAGATTTGGACGTGAAGATCCCGTTGGGCGGATTGGTTTGTCTGACCGGCGTTTCCGGCAGCGGCAAGTCGACTCTTATGTACGACGTGCTGTACAAGGGACTTCAGCGCCGGATGAACCCTGACTTTCGGGACCGGCCGGGCGCCCATCGGGGCATGAAGGGCTGGAACGGCCTGAAAAACGTCGCTCTGGTGGACCAAAGCCCGATCGGCCGGACGCCTCGGTCAAACCCGGCGACCTACACCGGGCTGTTCAGCGCCATTCGGGAGCTGTTCGCCCAACTGCCGGAGGCGAAGCTTCGCGGTTTCGGTCAGGGACGGTTCAGCTTCAACGTCAAGGGCGGCCGGTGCGAGGCCTGCGGCGGCGCGGGAGAGCGGCGCGTTTCAATGCTCTTCATGCCGGACGTCTACGTCCAGTGCGACGTGTGCGGCGGCCGTCGGTACAACAGGGAGACGCTGGAGGTTCGGTTCAAGGGCCACTCGATTGCCGACGTGCTCGACCTGACGGTCGACGAGGCGGCGAAGCTGTTCGAGGATATTCCGTCGATTGCCCGCCGGCTGGCCCTGCTGCAGAAAGCCGGGCTGGGGTATATCCGGCTCGGGCAATCGGCGCTGACACTGTCCGGCGGCGAGGCCCAGCGGGTCAAGCTCTCCAAAGAGCTGAGCAAACGGTTCACCGGCAGCACGCTGTACCTGCTCGACGAGCCGTCGACCGGCCTGTACTATACCGACGTCGCTAAGCTGCTGAAAATCCTTCACGAGCTGGTGGCCGGCGGCAACAGCTTGGTGGTCATCGAGCACAACATGGATATCATCTGTTCGTCCGATTACGTCATCGACTTGGGGCCGGACGGCGGGGCGGCCGGCGGGCGTTTGGTGTGCTGCGGGACGCCGAAACAGCTGACGGAAAATCCGGTCGGCTGCACTGCTGAGGCGATGGCTCAATACGTTCGGGAATTGGGAGGCTGGCCGAATGGAAGAAAAGCGTAGGCCGTTTCGCGGGAAAGCGGGCGGCGGAAGGAAAGGACGGGACGAAAGGCCCGGCCGCGAGCTCAGCCGCGATGAGAGCGACGGCCTGCTGCTGTGCTGGGGGCGTAACCCGTCGCTTGAACAGCTCGAACGGTCGGGCGAAAGCGTCGAGCGGGTTTGGCTGGCTCGGGGTGTCGAGGCGGAATTTGAAGCTCAGGTCGTTCGCCTTGCCGGCAGGACGGCACTGGAACGGGTCGACCGGCTGGCGTTGGATCAGATGACCGGCGGGGCGGTTCATCAGGGAATCGCCCTGTCGCTGCGGCGGCCTGACGAGGTGAGCTTGGACGATTTGTTGGACCAGCTGGCCGGCGGCCCGGCGCTTGTCATTCTGCTGGATCGGTGCCAAGACCCGCACAACCTCGGCTCGGTGATTCGGACCGCCGAGGCGGCCGGCGCGTCGGCGGTGCTGGTTCCCAAGGATCGTTCGGTACGGCTGACTGGGACGGTCGTCAAGGCGTCGGCCGGAGCGGCGCTCCGTTTCCCTGTCATCTCGGTTGTCAACGTGAAGCGGGCGCTGGACGACCTGAAAGAGGCGGGGTTCTGGGTCGTCGGCCTCGCCGGCGAGAGCTCAGAGCCTCTCGGGAAACTGGCTTGGGACCAGAGAACCGTTTTAGCGGTCGGCGCCGAAGGAACCGGCTTGGCCGAGCTGACGAGAAAAAGCTGCGACTTTCTGGCCCGCATTCCCATGAGCGGGCAGGCTGAGTCGTTGAACGCCGGCGTGGCTGCGGCGCTGGGCGCTTACGAGTGGGCCAGGCGGTTCCATTTTTCTGGAGACTTCTAAGGAGGAAGAACCATGAAGGTCTGTTACGATTCTCCGGTGATCATCGGCGGCGGAGCGCTCGGCGGCGCCGTGGCCATCGGCTTGGCGAAATCGGGACTCAGCCCGGTCGTGTCCCATCCGAAGGAGTCCCGGCTGGCGGAGCTCGAGGCGCTGGGGCTGAGGCTCACACGGGACAACGTTCAGGCGCTCGAGGCCTCAGCCGGCCCTGTGCTGTTCGCCGTCAAACCGTGGCTGGTCAAGGACGTCGTCCGCGCGTTGGCCGACCGGTTGGCCGGCCGGGTCTGCTGTTCCATGGCAGCCCGCGTCAGCTTGGAAGAGCTGAAAAGTTGCGCCCCCGGGGCCAAGTGGGGGCGGGCTATTCCTAATATCGCCGCGGCGGTGGGGGCAGGTTTTGCCGGCGTCGCATCCGACGACTGGGACGAGGACGAACGAAACGCCATGCTTGGGCTGTTCCGCCGCGAAGGCGAAGCTGTTTGGGTAGGCGAGAAGGACTTGAACGCGGTGAGCACCCTGTCCGGCTCTGCCATCGCGTTTGTTCTCATGGCGGCGGAAGCGTTCATTCAGGGAGGCCTGGGCGTCGGAATGTCCTGCGATGACTCGCTGAAGGCGGCTCTCGCCACGTTCGAGGGCGCGGCCAAGCTCGTCAGAGAGACGGGACTTCACCCGGCGGCGCTGAAAGACTCGGTCTGCACGCCCAGAGGAACGACGATCGCCGGGCTGCGGGCGCTGGAAGCGAAGGGGTTCAAGAGCGCCCTCATCGAAGGGCTTATCGCCACGTACAACGCAGGTTAACGGCGCAAAAAGAGCGGGCCGGAGGGGAATCCCTCCGGCCCGCTTGTTCTGTTCAGCTCAGCTAGAACTTTTTTCGGCAGACGCCGCCTCGGCAGCGGCTGGCCCACGGCCCGGAGACGGCTTGGAACGCCTGTTCTGCCGCGGCGGAGAAAAGATCGTTTTCCTGCTCATCGGTCAGGGGCGTCACCGGAATTTCCCTCGGCCCCTTCGGGTCCAAAACGACAACGGCCAAGTCAAGCTCGGCGGTTCGCTGTGGAGCCGTGCGGCGCAGGATCGTCCCGTAGAACCGCAGCTGTTGGACCGCGTCTTCTTGGGCCGCCGCGTGGAAGTTTCCGGTCTTGTAGTCCCGGATAAACCGGCAGGCGCCATCGGTCCACGTGATGTCGGCGATACCCGTGAGGGCCAAGTTATCAGGCCGGTCGAGCCGGAGTGGCTTTTCCCGCTCCAGCGTCCCGCTCAGTTTTGCCTGGCAGGCCATCTTGAAGGACGGCAGGGTCGTGAAGCCTTCGATTAACTGGCGAATCCACGATTTGGTCCTTGGTTCCCGCCAGAGGCTTCTCAGGTGAAGCGGCGGAACCAACGGGCCGTCGGGGCGCAGAATCAGCTCCAACTGCTGGGGCGTGTAGTCCCACAGGGCCAACGCCCAGTGGAGAAGTTCGCCGGTTCTCGGGCCTCCGGGAGTCTCCTCGCCTGAAAAGTTCTCCCGCCGGTCCTGGAAACCTTGGCGAAATACGGCCCGCCAGCAGGCGGGACAGCGGTTCCACAGGACGAACGACGACGCGCTGATGGAAGTCAGGTGCGGCGCGTGGACTGCGCGCCTGACGACTGGGCCGTCAGCCACCCGCGCCGCGCTGCTGGGACGCTCCCGTGGAGCGGCTTCCAGATTTTCTTCCGTCGCCGAGGCCTCGGAAGCCGCCTCAAACGCCTCGGGCATGCAGAACTTTTCGAGGGCCATCCAAGATTTCTTCTTGGCGTCTCCCTTGGCGGTTTTCAGTCCGGCGAGAATGAGCCAGTCTCTGGCGCGGGTCAACGCCACGTAGTACAGCCGCTTCCACTCGTCTTCTTCCGGCTCTTCCTCGGCAAGGTCGTGAATCGTTTTCAGGCGCGGCCCGTCAGGCGGGACCGGCGACAGGGAGGCCGTCAGGTTTCCCGGCCATTTTCCCGTCACCGCGCCAAGGTGAATCGACTCGTCAAGGCCAAAACTGCGGGAGGACGGCGCGGCCTCAAGGCCGAAGACGGCGACCAGAGGGAACTCGAGCCCCTTGGCGGAGTGGACGGTCGTCGCCGTGACGGCGCAGTCGCTGAAAAAGCCTGATTCGGCTTCCGGTCGGAGCTTTTGCCGACACGCTTGGTCGAAGAACCGCGACTCGGCCAGAAGGGACGGGCCGAACGCGCTTTCAAAGGCCTCAAACTGTCCCAAGGCTTGGCGCAGGTCGGACGCGACGCCCCAACGCTTGTGAGGCGCCACAGACGACAAATCGCGCCTTAAAAGCCAGCTGACGACTCGGGAAGCGCCGAAGAACGCGGCCTCTCCTTTGAGATCTGCCAGCTCATGGGCCAGCGCGGGGGCCTCTTGGGCGAGAAGGGAGAGCGGATCCGGCGAAGAGGCGGTCAGCTGAGTTATCCGCTGGGCGTCGGCCAGCGGAACGCCCGAAAGGGGCGAGCAGAGGAACGACGCTAGGTCAAACGGGCTGCCGGACGTGAGGAACCGAAGCAGAGCCGACAGGTCTCTGATGTCGTACCTGGCGTAATAGTCCACGTTGCCGGCCAGCCGAAGCGGCACGCCCGCCTGCTCGAAGCCGGTCTGAAGAGGGGCGTACTGCGTTCGAGTCGGCACCAGAACCGTCATGTCCTTCCAGTCGATGGGACGCCGCTCGCCCGACTCCCGGTCGCGGACCGTGAGACCGTTTTCCTTCAGCTCGGCCAGCCGTTCGGCCAGCCGTTTGGCCAGCCTTTGGCGGGCGATAGGCTGCGGTTCTGCCGGCACCTCGTCGGTGCATTCGGCGGGGGCGACGGCCAACAGTTCGCCGACCGGCCCCGCTTCGGCCGCTTCGCGCGTACCGTCGGCGCGTTCAGGGGCGCGCAGATTCATGTAAGGCGTGGTCAGGTTCCGTCCCAGCCCGTGCTCGTAGACGACCGAGAACCGGCCGTTGATGGCGTCAATGACCGCCGGCGAACTTCGGAAGTTGACGTTCAGCGCGATGAACTTGCCGTCCCACCGGGCCTGTTCGCTTCGTCGGTCCAGAAGCGACGGGTCGGCGTGGCGGAACCGATAGATGGACTGCTTGACGTCGCCCACGAGGAAGAGGGCCGCGCCGCTTTGCTGGGACAAGCTCGTGACGAGCTGGTCCTGCAGGACGTCCGTGTCCTGATATTCGTCCACCAGCACGTGGCGGAACCGTTTTGACCATTCGGGCGCGGCGGCGATGACCCGCTTGGCCTTCACGATCATGTCGCTGTAGGAAATGAGGTTGTTCGCCTTCTTGTGCTCTTCCCAGACGGCCCAACAGAGAGCCGCCAGCTTGGCGAGACTGCCGCGCAGCTGCGACTCGTCGTCGGTCCAGCCGTCCCGAACGATTCGAACGAGCGGCAGGAAGTGCTTCAGCCGCTCTTTAAGGTCCTTTCGGCTCCACCCGAAGGTGGCCTTCAGGTACTTGGAGGACTTATCGTCGGTTTCGTTCAGGGCGTCCGCCAGCTCGAGGAGAAAATCGCACCCGCGCTTGGTCTCGTTCTCTTGATGGGGAAACGGCGCGGCCAGCGCCCTCATCTTGGAGGCGAACTTGCCTTTGCCGTTTTCTAAAAGGTTCCTGACCGCCGCGTCGCGGAGGATCCTCCTCAGCCTGAAAACTTGGGCCCGCGCCTCGGGCTCGTACGCGGCTCTCAGGCTTTCGATGACTTCTTTTTCCCGCCCCTCCGAGCGCCACAGGTCTTCCGGCGCGCCTCCGCGGGCCGTCTCAAGGTTTTCGGCGGCCCGGGAAAACTGGGCGATGTCGTTGGCCTGCTCCCGCCCGTTCAGCACGTCGGCGGTCCATGGCGAAGACAGGACGGAAGGCCAGTTCGCCCGGCCCGGAGAGCAGGACAGGCGGTTCGCAAACCAACCGGCATCGTTTTTTTCCAGCGCGTCCGCGACCTGACGCCAGAAGAACTCCTCCTCCGGCGCGGAAACGAGCCGACAGCTGGGCGACACAGGAAGGCTCAGTCCCGTCTCCTTGATGACCCGCAGGCAGAACCCGTGAATGGTGGAAATGTACGCGCTGTCGAGACAACGTCGGCCTTCGTTCAGCACCTCACTCAGCCTGACGCAGCCCGCCTCTTTCGCCTGACGGGCGACGCCCTCGGTCAGCGCGGCGATGCGGCTTCTCATCTCCTCGGCGGCTTTTTCCGTGAACGTGAGGGTGAGAATCGACGGGGCCGGCGCGCCTTGGGCCATGCACCAGAGAAAACGCCAAGCCAAAGTCCACGTCTTGCCGGTCCCGGCCCCGGCGCTCACGACGGTCAGCCGTTCGGACGAGGTGGCCGCTTCGGCCTGCTCGGGCAGGGCACTTTTTTGAAGCAGCTCTTTCAGCAGGGCGAAGCCCTGCTCGTCAGACTGGACAGCGGCGGTCATCACTCGTCCTCCTTTCCTGACTCTCCGTGAAGCTCTTCTTTTCGGCACAGCTCTTTGTACGGGCAGTTTCGGCACGCGTCTTTGCTGTCCCAATTGGGGTTCCAGCGCCCTGCGGCCGTACAGCTGTCGAGGCTTGAAAGAAGCTCGGCCAGCTCGGGCAACGGCCCTTCTGCCGCCGGCGGGATCGTCTTGCAGTCCGTTTGTTCGGCCAAGGCGGCGGCAACGGCTTGGCAGGTCTCCGACTGCTCCTTCGGGAGAACGAGGCTTGCTTGACAGCCTCCGTCTCGCAGCCCTAGAAAGCCCCAGCCGGCCGGGCGCTTTCCGGTCGATTTTTCGCAGGCGAGGGCGTACAGGGGAAGCTGAAAGGACTTGGCGTACTTTTCGCTCTTGCCCAGCTTGTAATCCCAGACGAGGAACGATCCGTCGTCTAAGACGTCGATTCGGTCAGCCCGCCCGCGGAAGAACGCGTGGTCCAGCTGCAGGGACAAAGGCGTCTCGATCATGACCTTCACTCGATGGGGAGCCAGCCGCTCGTCGATTTTGTCCTGCAGGGCGGCGCAGTGGCGAATCTGACTTTTCAGCAGGGCAAACTGTCGGGCGAGCTGAGGCGTTCCCAGCTCGGGATACCCGCTAGGGCCTAAAAGCGCCTCGTCGAGAAAACGGGCCGATAGGTTCTGAATTGATTCTTTTTCTCCAGCGTTTTTCGCGCTCCAAACCATCTCCCACAGCTTGTGGGTCGCCGTTCCGACGAGCAGCCGGTCGTAGGCCGGCCGAGTCTCTTGAGGCGCTAGGCGCAGGACGTTTTGGACGTAGAACCGGTACGGACAGTCGGCAAAGGCGTCGATAGCGCTCATCGGCAGGGCAGACGGAACTTTGGCGCCCGGCAGCGGAGATGGGAAGACCCGGTCTTTCGGCCAAGGGGCAAACTCGAGCGGGGACCTGACCTCGACGCCGCCGATCAACGGCTGGTCACGGGGAACGAGAAGCTCGTCAAGCCCGCGGCTCACGGTCGGCGGGTCAGATGCAATCCAGCCGTCGCTGTAGGCGGACGGGAGAAACGGCGTCGGCTCGAGGGGGCGGCTTTTCTCGTCGGTCGTCGTCCAAGAGAGGATCGTCAGTCGGCCGGCTGAGGCGATCAGGCGGCGGAAAAGGACTTCCTGCTGGCTTCGCCGCTCCGAAAGCAGCGGCAGGTGTCCGGCGTTTTCCGCGTCCGGCGATCCACTGATCGTCTGGCGGTCCGCGTCGCTGAGAAGCGGCGTCTCCGCGAGGCTTCCGGGCCATACTGAGGCGTTCAGGCCGCTGACGAACAGATAGGGCCTTGAAAAGAACACCGGCAGGGAGCCGGACCACAGTTCCAGCGCGTCGCCCAGCGGCTGCTGCGGGCGAATCGACGACCCGTCAGCCCAAGCGGTCAGGTACTCCCACGCGTCGCCGCCGTCTAGCTTCCTGCTGCCGGCGGATTTTAGATCCCGAAGGGTTTCCCGAATGGCGAGAAGTTTTCGCCGCAGCTCGTCAAGAGCTCCGTTGTACTCGGCAATCTGGCCGTCCAGCGTCCCGTCTGTTCCAGCTGTGCCGCTGGACGCGTTGGAGAAGAACGTCAGGAGGCGGCGTTCCCCAAGGCGCAGCAGCGCGGCCAACAGGGTTTCGGGCGTTCCGCCGGACTGAATCTCTTGGGCAAAGGCGCAGGCGTCGTCAAAGGCGTCTCTGCTTTTTTCGGGCAGCGCGTCCCGCCAAGCGTCCCGGCCCGAGGGCGACTTGTCCGGCAGCGGTCCTGACGCCATGGCTGGGTGGGCCATCAGTTCAGACGTTGAAAACGCGTCCCAGTTCTGCGAGACGGCCGCGCGGGCCGTTTGGGATAGCCGCCAGAACGGCGTGTCGGTGATCTTGAGCGTGCGGGCCCGGCGGCACGGAACGCCGTAACGCCTCATGACTTCCAGCGCTGTTCCCTCGCGGTTCACCGGAACCCAGAGGGCCAAAGCCTCCCAGCCGGGCCACGGATGGCCGATTTTCAGCCCGTCATGGCCGGTCGCTTCCCACAAGATCAGCGACCGGGCGATCGTCTCGTATTCTCCTCGACAGTCTTCCGCCTGCAGGATCCGCACGTCGACTGGCCCGCCCGGCGACGGGCAGGGCGCTTCGCCGGGCAGCAGCTGGGCGATGAGGTCGGACGCCTCGGCGTGGCTCGTCCCGTCGTCTGGGACGAAGCACTTCATCGGCACGCCTTTGGAGCGAAGAAGGCGAATCAGCTCCAGCTGGGAGTGGGTCAGGCTGTAGAAGCCCGCGAGAATCAGTTCAGCTTCATCCGGCCAGTCGAATTTTTGGGCCGCCTCGACTTCCAGTCGGGCTTTGGTTGTCAGAGCGGCGCTGTCGGTAAGGTTCAGCTCGCGAAGGGTTCCTTCGTAGGAGAGAAAACAGTCGGCCAGCAGGCGTGAAGCCTCAGAGTTTCGAGGGACGGACTGAGGCGGCACCTCTTCGGCCCGGAGCTCGCGAATTTGATCGCCCAGCAGGCCGAGAATGCCGGGGCACTCGGACAGCGGCGACGGCTCCGGCGAATTTGTCAGCGCTTGGCGGAGCAGGAGCCAGTGATCCGGCGGGTCGATCTGAGCCGATTGGGCGGATCCTGTCGCCAGCGCGAGAAGCCGGCAGAGGTCGTCCCAGAGGATCGTCCGAACGCCGTCGTCGCGCTGACGCCGCCAGAGCTGGGCAAATAGCTCTCGATCAGCGCTTGACGGGACGAGAACGAGCCGCTTGCCCGCAGGACGCGCGGGCAGGCGCTGAACGAGTTCTTCCAAGTCGCTGATTTTTCGATAGCGCGTTGCCGAAAAGGCCATCCGGATTCCTCCCCCTAGGCGTATATCGAAATCTTACCACGGGACCGGGCACAAAAAAGGCCGCACCGCTTTTGATATGCTCCCCCCAAGTAGGACAGGGAAATATAAAACCTACTTGGGGGGTATTTCTATGCCCAGAAAAAGCAAGATAGACTCAGCTTTGAAAATATCTCTAGTTGAAAGCTATCTCCGAGACGAAATCAGCTGCACAGAAGCGACAAGGCAAGCGGGGCTTAGGGGCCGCGCATCGTTTAGGAGTTGGGTCCGGATTTACCAAAATGAAGGTCCCGGAGGATTGCTCGCTCAATCGAGAAACAGACATTATTCACAGGAGCTGAAATTGGCTGCCGTTCATGCCTATCTGAGCGGAGAAGGATCCTTAACGGAGACGGCGTATCGCTATGGCTTACGGTCAAAAGCTCAACTTCAAAGCTGGATACAGGCATATACTACTCATGGATGGATCCAATCGCGCACAAGCGGAGGAGGCAGCTCCATGAGAAAAGCCAGACAGACAAGCCAGGAAGAACGCCTTGAAATCGTACAGTACTGCCTTGCTAAGGATAATAATTATGGAGCGACGGCGCTGAAATATAACTGTTCCTATCAGCAGGTGCGCAACTGGGTGCTCCGTTATGAGAGCATGGGCCCCGCCGGCCTTGAAGACCGTCGTGGACGGCGGATTGGAACCCTGCCAGCCCGGACACCAGAGGAAAAGCAGCGCCACAGGATTGCAGAACTGGAACGCAAGAACCGCGACCTTCAGATGGAGAACGACCTGTTAAAAAAATCAGAGAGTTAGAGATGAAAGATCGCTCTCTCTGACTCGACATCCCTACAAATACCAAGCGATCAAAGAACTGACTGAAGCCAAGCACTACCCCCTGCAAAAGCTCTGTCAGTGCCAGCGGCTTTCGCGCAGCGCGTATTATCGCTGGCTTAAAGGTCCTGTCAGCTTCAGTGAGAAGTACAATACCGAGCTCTCCGAGAAGATCAAGGCCATTCATGAGAACCATCCGGATATGGGTTACCGGCGAATCAGGGACGAACTGGAAAGGAATCACGGCATCGCAGTGAACGATAAGCGGGTACTCAGGATCTGTCGCGGAGAGCGTATTCAATCCACGATCAAGTGGAGGCCAAAGAGCTGCACCAGAAGCAGCCAAGACCCTGCACATATCGCCAAAAACTATCTCAACCGTGACTTTCACGCAGACGCACCGAACGAGAAATGGCTGACGGATGTCACTGAGTTCAAGTATTACGTCGGGGGGAACGCTCACAAAGTATATCTGAGTGCCATACTGGATCTCTATGATCGCAGGATCGTGGCATATAAAATCGGCGAGCATAATGACAATCCGCTGGTTATGAGCACGTTTGATGAAGCTGTAGAGCGTGAGCCCGAGGCACATCCATTGTTTCACAGTGACCGAGGCTTCCAGTACACGAGCAAACAGTTCTCGGGGAGACTAAAGAGAAACCGAATGAAGCAGAGCATGTCCAGAGTAGCCCATTGCATTGACAATGGGCCTATGGAAGGCTTCTGGGGGATCCTGAAGCGTGAAATGTACTACAGGAAACGCTTCACCTCAAAGATGGATCTGGTGAAGACCATAGAGTCATACATCAGGTATTACAACACGGAGCGGTTCCAACGGAAATTGCATCTGATGACACCTGCCGAATGCCATGCAAGCTTCTATACTGCGGCGTAAAAGAACCGCCAGCCGATTACTCGACTGGCGGCACGGGACTTTTTGATTTTTCACTGTCCTATTGACGGGGAGCAGACCATTTCGCGGCGCGGCCTTTTCATCGATGATTACTTGTTGATCCGATCGGCCCACGACGGGTCGAAGTTCGACAGGTCGCTTTTCTCGTCGTAAACGAGGTTCTTCCATTCCTCGTCGGTCAGACGATCGTCGCCTCCGGCGAGAAATTCATAGTACGACATGGTAAACCCTTCGGCCAGCCGAGCGCCGCCCGATCGGTCGTCCAAGAACACGACGAGCCGGCGGGGAGTTCCAACGCCAATGTAGAGGTCGGCGAATCCCGACATGGCGACGTCGGCAATTAGGGCCATCTTCAACAGCTCGTTGTTGTCGTCGGAAGATGACTGGAACATGCCGATCGGCAGGACCGACGGCGGGCAGAACGAGTTGATCCACTGGTAATCTTCCAGCGTCATCGAGTCGGTCAGCTCTCTCCGGCAGATCTCGGCCATGTGGGTGAAGTCGTCCGCCAGAGCTAGGAACCGCGGCGCGTAGGACTCGTTTTCGTCCGTGCTGTTCAGGTGGAACCGGTCGAGGAACTCCACGATCCGGCCGCAGGCGTCAGCCAGTCGCTCGAAGGTCTTGGGCTGAGGCTCGATGTACCCGCGAAGGATCGGCTGGGGGAACGGGTCAGACAGAAGCGCCATGCCGGCGTCTCCCATTTCCGCGCCGCTTTCTTCGGCGTAGAGGATCGTGTCGTGCTTCAGCTCGGCCATCGAAGCGGCGGCGGTGTACAGCTTGCGCCACTGCCACGCCTCGGTGTGGCAGAACGCCTCGTCGGGCTGTTCCTCGGTAAAGTAGTCCTGAAGCGTCAAGAGCCAGTTGGTGTAGAACGTGTCGTTCTCCTTGGAGAACTCCGGCCAGAGATCGGCCGTTTTTTTCCAACCGTCTTTGTATCCCGCGACGTCGTCGTACTTCTTGATCACCTCGGCGGCGGCGCGGGAGCCGAGCATCGCCAGTGCGTCAGATGGGTCGGGCAGGCAGCGGGAGCTTTCGGCAGGGAGACGGGGCGTCGTCAGGGCGGTGTAGGTCAGCGCGTCAAACGTGACCCGCTTGCCCAGCAGGCGGAACTGAGGGGGCTGAGCCTCGTTGGAGACAACGGCTGAAACGAGCTGCTTCTTAGCCGACTGAACTAATTTGTCCGCTAAACTTTCCATAGCCTCTTTGCTCTCGAAGGCCTCGATCCCCGCGTCCGAGACGTCCTTCGCGAAGGTAAGGTAGGTGTTGGTGTTCGAGTTGCCGATCAGCTTGGTCAGCGGGTCGTTCAGCTCGTTCCAAATTTTTGAAGGTTCGGGAGCGCTCAGCAGCCGGCAGAACAGGGCCGTCAGGGCCGTATTGGCAACGCACTTCTCGTCAGCCGTCAGGGTAAAGCCCATGGTGCCGAGCAAGGACATCACCCTGAAATACCGGGTCAGGTTCTCGTTTAAGGTGTAATGACCTCGGGGCTTATACAGGGAGTATGGCTCGTCAACGCCGGTCAGCTGGGACGTTTGAGTTCCTGTGGCAGCCATAATCTGGCTGTACTCCGCTGCGGCGCGGGGCGAGAGGTCGCCTGAGCGGCCGCAAAGCAGGGCGTTCGCGATATCCAGATAGTCTTTGGCAGTTGTAGCGGCCTCCGGGCCGAGGGCGGTCTTCTGGTACTCCGGGGCGACGCGATTCAGCTCGTCCTGCAGGGCTGAGACCAGCTTTTGGGTCATCGGGAGCAGGGCCTTCTCTTCAACCTGCTGGAGCGACCGGTCGAACAGCAAATGGAGCGTGTGGAGCCCCAAGTCGGCGGTAAGGAACCGGGGCAGAAGCACGCCCTCTTGCAGGGCGAATTTCCCGAGGCTGTCGGCGGCGACCATGTTAAACCCGCACGTGTCAGCCCGCTGTCGGTTGTACAGGTCGATCAGGTCGTCCTGGGTGAGAAAGTCCTCGTAAGAAGGCCCTTCTGGCGAGTCTTTGATCCCTAGAATCAAGCGCCGCGGGTCAAGGTAAAAGCCGTTGGCTGAAAGGGCCCGGCGGTAGGCTTGGTCGTTTGGAACATTTGCCAGCTTATTCAGGTCAAACGGCTCGCCGGCGGCTGTCGGCTTGTAAGAGGACAGGGCCTGCAGTTCATCATCGGGGATCCAAGCGAAGCGGCCGCCCAAGCCGGCGGTCGCCGTCACGTAGTCCTCGGCGTAACGCAGGTCATGAACCTTTGTATCGCTGAAAGAGATGAGGCGCCACGTCTTGCCGTTTTGGGAAGCTGAGCCAATCGAGACGACGACGGTTCCTCGGCGGAGCGAGAACGCTTTCGCAGGCTCCGGCTTTCCCTCGTCCGGGTCATACACCCCAACGACGGCGAGCCGGTACGCCTTGTCGCTCAGAGGAAACTGCCCGGGCATCAGCCACGGGACGACGTCTTGGCCCTTAACCATGTAGTTTTGCGGCTCGGTTGGTTGAAAAGAGCCAGGCAGGGCGGCCACATGGGAGACGGCCACGTACCCGATGACCGTGTTTTTGTCCTTGACCTGAAGCCACGCCTTGTTCTTTAACGTCCCTTCGAGAATGTTCCCGTGGACGACCCGGGCGGCGTCGTAGACGTCCGAGTCTTTCAGGGTGAGAGGCTTATCTTTTGGGGGAATGGACTCGTACAGCCTGGCCGCAGGGGCTGTGACCATCCAGACGTTTTTCTGCGCTGCCCCGGCCATTGAGGCTGGAGACAGGAAAGCGGCTAGGGCTGCGCAGCAGATGGCCCGTATGATGCGCTGATTCATGAAAACACCTCCACGATAGTGAGTGATGGTTCAGCTGGGAGCAGCTGACGATTCAAAGACCATGGATCTTTTTTGCCGCCATTACTCGTTCACTCTGTGGATCCACTTCGGCTCGTATTGAGACAGATCCTTTTTTTCGTCGTAGACGAGAGCCTTCCAGTCCTCGTCGGTCAGACGGTCAGAGGCGTCCCCAAGAAGTTCATAGTAGGACATGGTAAACCCTTCGGCCAGACGGGCGCCGCCCGACCGGTCGTCCAAGAACACGACGAGCCGGCGCGGAGTGCCGACTGCCATGTACAACACCGAGTCCTTGGAAGAGGCGACGTCGGCGATCAGGGCCATTTTCAGCTGATCCCGGTCCTTAGACGAGATGTCAAACATCCCAATCGGCAGGACCGACGGCGGGCAGAACGAGTTGATCCACTGGTAATCCCCCAGCGTCATCGAGTCGGTCAGCTCTCTTCGGCAGATCTCGGCCATGCGGGCGAAGTCGTCTGCCAAAGACTGGAACCGGGGCGCGTAGGACTCACTTTCGTCGTCGCCGTTCAGGTTGAACCGGTCGAGAAAGTCCACGATCCGACGGCAGGCAACCGCCAGCCGGTCGAAGGTCTTGGGCTGAGGCTCAATGTACCCGCGAAGGATCGGCTGAGGGAACGGGTCAGACAGAATGGCTATGCTGTCGCCGCCGATTTCCGCGGCGCTTTGCTCGGCGTAGAGGATCGTGTCGTGTTTCAGCTCGGCCATCGAGGCGGCGGCGGTGTATAGCTTGCGCCACTGCCACGCCTCGGTGTGGCGCCTCGTCGGGCTGTTCCTCGGTAAAGTAGTCCTGGAGCGTCAGAAACCAGTTGGTGTAGAACGTGTCATTCTCCTTGGAGAACTTCGGCCAGAGCCCGGCTCCCTCTTCCCAATGTTCCTTGTACTTTTCGACTGAGGCGTATTCTTCGGTCAGCTCTAACCCAGCCTTGGAGCCGAAAACGGCCAAGGCGTCAGCCGACGGATCGGGCAGGCCGCGTTCCGTTTCCAAAGGAAGACGGGGCGTCGTCAGGGCGGTGTAGAGCATCGCGTCAAACGTGACCCGTTTGCCCAGCAGGCGGAACTGAGGGGCTTGGGGGTCTTTGGAGTTGCTCGCCGAAACAAGCTGCTTCTGAGCCGCTTCGGTCAACTGACCGGCCAAGGCGATCATGGCCTCTTTGCTCTTAAAGGCCCCAATTCCCGCGTCTGAAACCGCCTTCGCAAAGGTAAGGTAAGTGTTGGTGTTCGAGTTGCCGATCAGCTTGGTCAGCGGGTCGTTCAGATCGTTCCAAACCTTTGAAGCCTCAGGGGCGCTCAGCAGCCGGCAGAACAGAGCTGTCACGGCCGTATGGGCAACGCCATTTTCGTTCGCCACGATGAAAAAGCCCACTGTCCCGAGCAGGGACATGCCCCTGAAGTACCGGGACAGGTTTTCGTTCAAGGTGTAGTGACCTCTGGGCTTGTACAGCGCATAGGGCTCTTTAACGCCGGTCAGAGGAGATTCTATGGCGCCGGCAGCCGCCATGATCAGGTCATATTCTTGCTTTGCTCGGTTCGACAGGTTCTGTTCTTTTCCGGAAAGAAGCGAGTTCGCAATATCCAGATAGTCTTTGACGGTCGCCATCGCGTCCGGGCCGAGGGCGGTCTTCTGGTACTCTGGGGCGACGCGGTTCAGCTCGTCTTGCAGGACCGCGACGAGCTTTTGGGTCATCGGGAGCATGGCTTTTTCTTCGACCTGCTGGAGCGACCGGTCGAAGAGCAGGTGCATCGCGTGAAGTCCAAGGTCGGCGGTCAGGAACCGAGGCAGAGAGACGCCGCCGGCTGAGGCCGGTTTTTCAGGAGATCTCTCTTCGTCCGACAGGTCGCTGCACTCGTCAGTCAGCTGTCGGTTGTACAGGTCGATCAGATCGTCCTGAGTGATAGGTTCCTCGTAGGATCCGTCTCCTTCTGAATCTTCCTTCCCTTGGATAATGCGCCGCGGGTCAAGGTAAAAGCCGTTGGCCGAGAGGGCTCGGCGGTACGCTTCGTCGTTGGGGACGCCTGACAGCCTGTTCAGGTCAAAAGGCTCGCCGGGGGCCGTCGGCTTGTAGACGGCGAGGTCCTGCAGGTTCTCTTCGGCGATCCAAGCGTAGCGGCCGCCCAGTCCAGCCTCAGGAGCGACATAAACGTTTTCGTCGTCATCCTGGGCGAGTTCTCCGAGCTTTGTGTTGCTGAAAGAGATCAGGTGCCACGTTTTGCCGTTCTGGGCGACCGAACCGATCGAGACGACGACGGTTCCCCGACGGAGAGAGAACGGTTTTGCCGGCTCTGGTTCCTCGTCTTCGGGGTCTTCCACTCCGACGACGGCGATGCAGTACGCCTTGTCGCTCAGCGGAAACTGGCCGGGCATCAGCCACGGGACCACGTCTTGGCTTGTCACCATGTAGTTTTTCGGCTCTGTGGGTTTGAAGGAATCGGGAATTTGTGCCAGATGAGAAACTGCCACGTATCCGATGGTTGTCTTCCCGTCGACCACTTGGAGCCAAGACGAATTTTCCAGTTTCCCCGTCAGAATGTTCCCGCGGACGACCCGGGCGGCCTCGTAGACGTCCGGGTCCTTCAGGGTAAGAGGCGCGTCTTTCGTGGGAAGGGACTCGTACAGTCTGGCGACCGGAGCTGTGACCATCCAACGGTACTCTGAGCGGACGGCTGAGCCGCTTTTGCGACGGCGTTTGACGCCAGCAGAGCGGCTAAAGCAGCGCAGCAGATGACGTTGGTTCATCTCGACACCTCTTTGTATGGCGATAAAACCCCAAGACAAGGGGGCCTCAGGAAATTTTTTGCGTTCGAAGTGGAGAACAATTTTTTGAGGGCTCTTTAAGAAGTGAATTAAAGGCCGCGTCGCGAAAGCGCCGCGGCCTTTTGAGTGCCTTTACTTATTTACTTTGTCTGCCCAAACCGGCTCGTACTCGGAAATGTCTTTTTCTTCGTCGTAGACGAGAGACTTCCAGTCCTCGTCGGTCAGCCGATCAGCGGCGTTGCCAAGAAGCTCATAGTAGGACATGGTAAACCCTTCGGCCAGACGGGCGCCGCCCGATCGGTCGTCCAAGAACACGACGAGTCGGCGGGGAGTTCCCACGGCCATATACAGCGCTGTGTCCGCGGACGAAGCGACGTCGGCGATCAGGGCCATCTTCAACTGATCTTTGTTCTCAGAAGAGACGTCAAACATCCCAATCGGCAGGACTGACGGCGGGCAGAACGAGTTAATCCACTGGTAGTCTTCCAGAGTCATCGAGTCGGTCAGCTCTCTCCGGCTGATCTCGGCCATGCGGGCGAAGTCGTCTTCCAGAGCTTGGAACCGCGGCGCGTAGGACTCGCTTTCGTCTTCGCCGTTCAGGTTGAACCTGTCGAGGAAATCCACCATTCGCCTGCAGGCGTCAGCCAGCCGATCAAAGACCTTGGGCTGAGGCTCGATGTATCCGCGAGGAATCGGCTGGGGGAATGGGGTAGCCAAAAAAGCCGCGCCGGCGTCTCCCATTTCCGCGCCGCTTTGCTCGGCGTAGAGGATCGTGTCGTGTTTCAGCTCGGCCATCGAAGCGGCGGCGGTGTACAGCTTGCGCCACTGCCACGCCTCGGTGTGGCAGAATGCCTCGTCGGGCATTTTCTCGGTAAAGTAGTCCTGAAGCGTCAAGAGCCAGTTGGTGTAGAACGTATCGTTCCCCTGGGAGAACTCCGGCCAGAGCGCGGCGGTCTTGTCCCAGTTTTCCTTGTACTTTTCGACTGAGGCGTATTCGTCTGCAATTTCCGAGCCGGCCTTGGAGCCGAGAACGGCCAGCGCGTCGGCCGCCGGGTCGGGAAGACGGCGTTTCGTTTCTTCAGGAAGGCGGGGTGTCGTCAGGGCGGTGTACATCATCGCGTCGAACGTGACCCGCTTGCCCAGCAGGCGGAACTGAGGGGCTTGGGCGTCTTTGGAGTTGGTCGCCGAAACGAGCTGTTTCTGAGCCGCTTGAGTCAACTGGCCGGCCAAGGCAATCATGGCCTCTTTGCTCTCAAAGGCTCCAATCCCGGCGTCTGAGACGGCCTTCGCAAAGGTAAGATACGTATTGGTGTTCGAGTTGCCGATCAGCTTAGTCAGCGGGTCGTTCAGGTCGTTCCAAGCCTTTGAAGGCTTGGACGCGCTCAGCAGCCGGCAGAGCAGGGCTGTCACGGCCGTGTTGGCAGCGCCCTTCTCGTCCGCCGTCACTGCGAATCCCATTGTCCCGAGCAAGGACATTCCCCTGAAATACCGGGACAGGTTCTCGTTCAATGTGTAATGACCTCTAGGCTTATACAGGGCGTAGATCTCGTCAGCGCCGGTCAATGCGGATTGTTTGGTTCCGATAGCAGCCATGATGCGGTCATATTCTTCCTTTGCCCGGCTTGACATCTTCTGAGGTTTCTCGGAAAGAAGCGAGCCCGCAATATCCAAGTAGTCCTTGACAGTCGCTAGGGCGTCCGGGCCAAGGGCGGTCTTCTGATATTCCGGGGCGATGCGCTTGAGCTCGTCCTGTAGGGCCGAGACGAGCTTTTTGGTCATCGGGAGCAGGGCCTCTTCTTCAACCTGCTGGAGCGATCGGTCGAACAGCAGATGGAGCATGTGAAGCCCAAGGTCGGCGGTAATGAACCGAGGCAGGGAGATGTTATCGGTAGAAGAGCAGTTTTCAGGAGCCCCTTCTTCATTCGTTCCTTCGCTGCACTCGTTCGTGCGCTGTCGGTTGTACAGGTCAACCAGGTCGTCCTGTTCGATGCCCGACGGGTAGTAGCCTTCGTCTTCCTCTTCCTCGGAGTTTTTGGTCCCTAGGATAATACGCCGTGGGTCCAGATAGAAGCCGTTGGCCGCGAGAGCCTGGCGATATGCTTCGTCGTTTGGAACGCCGGACAGTCTGTTCAGGTCAAACGGCTCGCCGGAGGCCGTTGGCTTGTAGGAGGCGAGGTCCTGCAAGTCCTCTCCGGCGATCCAAGCGTAACGCCCGCCCAGCCCGTCAGCGACGAGGACGAAGTCATCATCGTCCTCTTCAGCGTAGGCTAAATCCTTGGCTTTTGTGTCGTTGAAAGAAATAAGATGCCACGTCTTTCCGTCTTGGTCCACAGAGCCGATCGAGACGACGACGGTTCCCCGACGGAGCGAGAACGCTTTTGCCGGTGTGAGATCTCCATCATCGGACTCATCCTCCTCATCCACTCCAACGACGGCGAGGCAATACGCGCTGTCGCTAAGCGGGAACTTCCCCGGCATTAGGCACGGGACCACGTCTTGACCCGTGACCATGTAGTTTTTGGGCTCTGAGGATTTGAAAGAATCGGGGATCTGAGCTAAATGAGAAACGGCCACGTATCCAACGGTCGTCTTTCCGTCGAGGATTTGGAGCCAGGACGAGTTCTTGAGTTTCCCCGTCAGGATGTTCCCGTGGACGACTCGGGCGGCTTCGTAGAAGTCCGAGTCTTTCTGGGTGAGGGGCTTATCTTTTTTGGGAAGTGACTCGTACAGTCTGGCAGCCGGAGCTGTGACCATCCAGCGGGCTGTTTGAGCGGCGGTCTGCGCCGTTTTCGCCATGGCGCTAGGCGCTAATAAAGCTGCTAATGTCGCACAACAAATAATACTGGCGATTCGCTTGTACATTTGGACACCTCCATGGGATCAAAATCCCTGTAAGTGATAAAGAGTTCTCGTCAGCTAGCAGTGGCGAAGCGAAAGAGGTCCTTTATTCCTGAGCCGGCGCTTTCGCGCGTTTTTTCCGACGCAGGAAAATCAGGACGATCAGGGCAATTGCAGCCGCAAGCAGCCCGCCGCCCAGAAGCGGACGATACGCGAGCCACGCGATCGCGATGATGATGAAGGACCACGCAAGCCCAAGAAGGAAAGCGACGAGCCCAGTTCCAGCTCCTACGAGGTCGCCCAAAAACGGCAGCACGTCAGCAACGACCGACAGCGGGCGAAGCAGCATGCCTAAACCGGAGCAGACGAGGACGATTCCGAGGACCCGGAGAATCCACGCCATGGTTTTATTGGCGCTGTGAGCGTCGGCAAAAAGCGTTTCCTGAGCGACGGTTCCGTTTTCGAGGCGGTGAAATTTATACCCGTTGGACGCGGTGTACACGTCAAACGTATCGCCGACCAACTTGGCAACAAACGACACATCGCACGGAAGAACCTGCTTATACGTGATGCGGACGTCGCCCACTGACGGTGCGTTCGGCTTGAGCCCTATATAAACTACATTCGCGCGCGGATGAACGTACTGACGGGCAAGTGCCAACTCTGCGCTGACCTCAGGCTGCGCTGGAGCCGGCTGAGCGGCAGCTGCCTGGGCACCGGCTTCTGGTGCGGGCTGCGACGTCGGTTCAGGCTGGGCTGGCTGGGCGGCAGATTCGGCGCTCGTCTGCGGGACTAAAACGGGCTGAGGCGCCGGAGATGCCTCAAGCTGAGAGGATTCCACCTGGGCCGGTTGGGCAGGCTGGGCCGGCTGCTGTGTCGGTTGGGCCGGCTGAGTCTCTGGGGTAACGTTGAGAAGCTCTGCAAGGGCCGCCAGCTGTTCGTCGGTCGGCGCGGCATTCAACGGGGTGCTTCCGCTGACTTCTGAGACGAGGAACGTGGGGAAGCGGTAGGCCCCCAAATGAGCGTTCGGCGCGTACCAGTTTTCGTCTTCAACTGTCAGCAGCGTGGTGTTCTCGTGTCCGTCAGGATACTTGAAATTCGACGAGTCGACGGGGGAAGAGCCCCACCCTTTGTTGTAACTGTACGTCGTCACAGTTTCCTCGCCGCCGCCAACTTTCTTTTTCTTCTCTGTGCGGGTCGACTCCTGCCACTGGTAGAACTCAACCTGACGGTTGACGGACAGGGCGACGCCTTTGGCGCCGAACGCGTCGTCACCGATAGAGTCCTCGGTGGTGAGCCGGCCGGTACCGTAGACGACTTTGCCGTTCAAGTCAGCAGCGACAGTTCCCGTGTCGCCGAGAGGAACGGTAACGCTCTTGGCTTCGTTGATAGAGTCTCCGGTTTTAACGGTCCGTCCCTCATTCCAGTAAAGCAGCGCTGTCGCGGCGACGAACAAGACAATACCGACAACGATGCCTTTAAAGGAATTCCCAAAACGGCTTCCCCAACCTGTAGTCGTCGTTTCTGTGTACTGATCCATTTGCACGTCCTCCTTATCCTGTCAGTCAAATATCGGTAAAAAATATCGGAACCCGCATTACCGTCGGTACATGATTGAAGCGTGGCCTGTTGTAGAGCTCTTGTCCCCGCCCAACTCACCTGAATTGGTCCGGCCGATGAGAGCTGAACGATGAAGGTTCAGCCGGTCAAGCATTTTCAAGAAAAGCCAAGTTCCTTTGGGGCAGTCGTCTTTGATCTGTCCGAAAAGGCGAAAGTCCTGGGCCAACAAGGCCGCAACGGTAAGATCGTCCTCGGCGTTGCTCGTGGCGACATCTTTATAGTGCGAGAGGTCGCTGCTCAGGATGATGAGACCGTTTTTCGCAAAGAGAGGGGAAAGCTTGACGGCGGCGACAAGCAGCACGGCAAGAGGCGTTTTGCTGCTCACGATCATCGTCGTCAGCGGGACGTCGGGCCAAAGGACGGAAATTCGTTTGGCGTGAACCGTCACGCCGTGATCGCGTCGGGTCAAGGGATCGTCGAACTGGATGCCCGATTCTTGGAGCAGCTCCCGCGTTTTTGGATCGTTCCCACCGAGTACTATTTTCCCGACAGCCCGGTGAAAATGATCCGGGCTGATGACAAAAATCCTGTCCGGCTTCATCCCGCTTTTGACGATTAGGTCGTAGGTTTGGTCAATAAGCGGAGAAACTTCGTGGTGCGGCATTAAAAACGCTGCCGGCTCTGCGGCGCAGGGAGAACTCCAGATGGAGAAAAACGCTGCCAGAAGGAAAATTGTCCTGCGAATGACTGGGATCACAATAGTCTCCGGAAGGCCTGAGTTAGTTGCCCCAAGACGACATGTCGAAAGCCCCGTCGGAGCTCGCCCCCTTGTCGGCGTCGCTTTTTTCCTCTGGGGTGCCAGAACCGTCGGCTGAGAAGTCGAACGCGTTGTCGCCCCCCTGCGAGTTATGTTTTTGGGCCGGTTTCCCCTTGCCTGTTGAGGAATTGGTGCTCGACGTCTGGTCGTAAACATCCCCGTCGAGGAATTCATCGCCCTTTTGAGTGGACTGGGGGAATCGGACGTCAGAATAAATGGCGCAACAGTTGGAGACAAACCAGTACCCGTTGTAATTGCGAAGGATCAGCGGACGGAGCGAGTCTGCGCCGGAGCTTCGGATCGACACTCGCTTGGCTCCTACATAAGCGGGATCATCTTTTACCTCAACGATGTTGAGAGTGTAGTTTTCCGGGTTCATCGCGTAATTGTTTTTCGGCGACGTCCCTTTCGCGTAGCTGCGGAAGATATACGGCCGGTCGTACAGCCTTTCCGCGAAGTAGCTGTAAGTGGCCCGTTTTTCCCAGCCCGGCTTTTCTCTCAGACACAGGGCGACCATGTTGGACGCTTCTTCGTTCAGGTCTTCCTCTAGGTAGGCGTAAACCGCGTCAAAGAACATTCGTGCGGCGCCCTCAGGAGTCTTCGCTACCCTTTTGTACTCGTCCCGGAAGGTTTGAAAATTCCTTGGCAGACGCGCCTGAGCTCCGCCGGCTAAGCACGCGAACAGAAGGAATACTGCGGCGCCACAGAAAAATTTTTTCATCAGATGTGCCTCCTTCATAAGAATAACGTCGTTGATTCGACGGAAAAACACCGAGTTAATGGGGTGGAACGGCCGGAACTTTTAAAGGCATTTCCGCCTGTTCAAGGCTTCCGGGGCGCAGGCTTTCTGCTGACTGAACTTCGCCGTGGCGCTTGACCGGGTCGGCCGGAGGCGTAAGTCGGCAGGCGGCCCATAAAAGAGCGCCAGCGGCGAGGATTGCCAGAAAAATGAGTGATCGTCTTGTCATAGCGAGGGCTCCGAATGAGTGCTGGAAACCTTCGGGAGAGAGGCGTCCATTCGGCCCATAAAATCGGGCAGATCGCGCCGGCCGGAAATGCCGAGTTTCCGATAAAGGTTTCTCAGGTGGTATTTCAGCGTGTTCTGGGTGATGAACAGCTGCCGGCAGATATCATCGTCTTTTAAAGAGTTGAGGAGCATCAGACAGATTCGGTTTTCCTGTGGCGTCAAGGCGAACGGGGCGAGGATCATTTGGGTTCTCACCTCCCTTTGGCCGCGCAGTACGTCGTCCTCTTCCGCCTGGGACAACTGGGACTCTGCTGATGGAGTGCCGCGAGTTGGCAGGAGAATATAAAGGCCGAAGAAAGAAGCCAGAACGAGAGAGAGAAGGGCCACCTGTTCGCTGGAACTGCTCACGAGCCAGCCGGCTAAGAACCGAAGGACCTCCGCTGCCAGAGAGCCTGTGAACATCGTGGCGACCGCAATGCTCGCCCAATAGCGGCACAGGCGCGGAGACGTGGCCTTCTTGCTGGTGAGGATCAAAAACGTCAGCTCGAACAACGCCGTCCCGACGAGAACTGCCCCGTCTCCAATCCGGGGAAGAGCGCTTTGGAGGACGATACCGCTCGCGCAGAGGACGATGACGGCGTATAAAAGCCGAACCGGGGAAAGAACTTTCTCGTCGGAAAACGTCACGCTCGCTTGGACGAACAAAACGACGCTGTAGAGCGCGGACCAAAGCCACGAGGGGAAAAAGGCGTCCTGTTCAACGGTAAATCCCCCGGCGCATTGAACGGTCAGGCAGAACGCGAACAGATAAAGGGCACTGGAACACGGCGGCGGCGTTCCTTTTGAGGGCGCGCAGAATTCAGGTTCAGGGCTCAGCGCCGACAGCGCGGCAAGCGGCAGGCACTGGACGGCGATGATTCGAAGCGGCCCCGCTGGGACGTACGACCGAACCAGAGCCGCAAGCCCGAGCGAGCAAAGAGAAGCGACAGCGTAGCAGAGAGCCATCGATCCCAGCTCCAAGCGGAACATGCGGGTGAAGCACAGGCAACAGATATACGCCGCGCCCGCCGCAGCTAAGGCAAGAAAGGTGACGTACAGCGTGCTGGCCGCTCCAAATGAAAGACTTGACGGGAGCATAAAAAGCCACGGCAGCAGCCGCTGAATGGACTTGCCGGCGTTGAGTTCCGGCAGGTGGTATGCTAGAAGGGAGCTGAAGCACAAAAGCGTCACAAAAGAGAGCCGAAGCACCAGGCTGCTTCCCACGCTGGTGGGTATCAGGGCGTCCGGAGCCAAAGAGAGCCACGCGTTTATTGCTGTAAGGGCGCAAATCAGGCGCCCAGAGCCGGCGATCATAGGCAGCATAGCAATTCCTCCTTTCAGATTGGCGTTCGTCGTTCGTCGTCAGTATCAGTCTGGCCTGACGAAATAACAACTACCCCAATCATTTTCTACGGGTGGGATTTGCCAGCAGGAAAAAAGGAAGGGCGCACGGCAGAAAAGCGTTAAACGATTCTAACTAGAACGTATTTTTACCATATTATAATAGAGCAAAGGTACTGGCGTTGTCCAGCATGTCAGGCTTTGCGGACGCCGCGTTAAGCGGACCGGCGGTCCCGCAGACGCGCATGCCGGTGAGAAAAAATAGCAGGAAAAAACGCTGAAACGGAGAGGTCTCGATGACGCAAAATTTTGGCCTGGAACGGCTTTGCCGGGTGTCTCTGGAAAACTTGAACTCCTTGGCCGGATCTTGGTCAGTGAATTTTGAGGAGCTAGCTTACAGCGGAGGACTCTTCGCGATCTTGGGGCCGACCGGCGCAGGAAAAAGCTCGCTGCTTGACGCAATTTGCCTTGGGCTTTACGGCGCGACGCCGCGCCTCGGGGCGATAACGCAGGGAACCAACGAGCTGATGACGCACGGCGCCGGCAGCTGTAAAGCGTCAGTGACCTTCTGCGCCGCCGGTGAAACTTGGCAGGCCGTTTGGTCTCAGCACCGTTCAGGGAATCATCCCAGCGGCGCCCTGCAGCCCCAGAGGCATCGGCTGGGCAGGGTCAAAAGGGAAAACGGCGTCGATACCGTAGAGCTCGTGGCAGAAAAAATAAACGACGTCCGCGCGAAAATCACCGAGCTGCTTGGCATGGATTTTGTTCAGTTCACTCGGTCGGTCCTCATCCCACAGGGAAAATGGGCGTCGTTCCTATCCGCTCCGCCGTCAGAGCGCGCCGCGCTGCTGGAAAAGCTCACAGGCGCTGAAAAGTACAGCAAAATATCCGAACGGGTTTCTGAAAGCTGGAAAATAGACGAAACCTTATTCGCCGCCAAAAACGCCGAGCTTGACGCCCTCAACGTCCCGTCGTGCGAGGACGCTCAGTCCCTGCTGGCTGAGGTGGAAGAGCTCCGCAGCCGTCGGAAAATATCCTCAGAGGAGCTTCAAAAGGTCGAGAAAAAGCGGGAAAACGCGGCGCTCTGGGCCGCGTACGAGCGGGACTCGGCGGCATTGGAGGCCGACAGAAAAAAGTTTGAGTCAGATCTGAGCGCGTTTGCCGCCGACCAGCTTCGTCTCGAGCGGCACGAGGCGGCGGAGCCGCTTTTTCTGGCCCAGAAGGAACTCGAAAAAAAGCGTGACGCCGTTCTCAGTTTAAAAAACGAGCTGGCGGCCCGAGAAAAAGAGCTGAAAGAAGCTCGGCTGTCTTTAGACGAAAAGCGCGCCGCATATTCAGCCCAAGAGGCCGAACGGCAGAGGGCCCTTGACGAACTGCGGGAAGAGCGGCGGCAGACCAGAGAAGCCCTTTCTGAGCTGGAGGATCGATCAGCTCTTGAGGGGACGCTCTTTCAACTGAGCCAACTGGAGCTGGAAGAAAAAGAGCTCTC
This sequence comes from Jonquetella anthropi DSM 22815, assembly GCF_000237805.1. GTDB lineage: Bacteria > Synergistota > Synergistia > Synergistales > Dethiosulfovibrionaceae > Jonquetella > Jonquetella anthropi. Next base: position 594,933 of record NZ_CM001376.1, read on the forward strand.
AGAGGCAGAAAAGACGGCCGCTCAAAAAATAGCCGGGACGAACGACGAGATAAAAGAAGCGGCGACGGAAGACGAGAGGGTTAGAGCTGCGTTGGCCCAAGCAGAAAAAGGCCTTGAGGCATCGTGCCTGTCCAAACTGAGGTCGTCGCTTGTTGAAGGTCTTCCCTGTCCGCTATGCGGGGCGCTTCATCATCAGCCTATTGCGGGTCAGCCCCAAGACGTCCAAGCGGGCGAGGAACCGGTCCTTTCCGCCAGAAACGCCGTCTTGAAGGCCGGCCGTCGGCTTGCCAGGCTGGAAGAGCGGCTCAAGACGCTTGAGAACGAGCTGGGGACTATTCACCGCCGTCAGGCCGATTGGTCGGAACGTCGACGGAAGTTCGGCGAGCCGGATCTTCTCATTTCCGCTCTGAGTCGGCGCGTTGAAGCTGTGATCTCCCAGCACGACGCGCTGACCGAAAAAATGGAGAAATTGTCGGCCAAAATTGACGAGCTTCAGTCTGGAACGAACGACGCCCCCAAAAGCGATATGAGGTCCATGGAAGAACGGACAAACCGCTTGGAAGGTCTCATCGAAGGGATAAAAAAGACCATCGCCGAGACGGATCGAACAGCAGAAGAAGCCCTTCGGGAGAGAGACGCCGAAAAAAACAAGCTCGAAAGACGCGGTCTGCCGACTTCGCTGAGCGAACTTCGGCTTTCGGACGGCGAGGCGGCGGCGCTGAAAGAAACTGCCGGAGAACTGAGCCGTCGGGCTGCGTCTTTTGAAGGCCGAAGCGGCGAGGTGAAAAAGCGGGCAGAGGGGCTTCCTTCACGTCCCGCCGAGGACGCCGAGGCTTTAGCGGCAGAGTGCGAAACGCTGCGGGAGAAAATGGGCGCGTTGGACCGTGAACTGGGGCAGATGGAAGAGCGGATGAACGCCGAAAAAAGACTGTCCGAAAAACGAGGGCTGCTCCAAAAAGAGGTTCAGGAAATGAAAGGACAGCTTGAACTTCTGAGAGAGCTGTACGGCTTGGTCGGATCGGCGACAAAGTTCCGCAAGTTCGTTCAGACCCTGACGTTTCACTTTTTGCTCCGTCAGGCGAACGTCCATCTGGACGAATTGTCTGGGCGGTACGCCCTCGTGCCGGACAAAAATGAGCCGATGGACTTTGCCGTCATGGATCGGTGGCAGGGCGGAACCGTCCGATCGGCGCGGAGCCTTTCCGGCGGGGAAAGCTTTCTGGTCAGCCTTTCGCTGGCGCTGGCTCTCGGCAGACGCCGATCAGGGGGCGTTCTCTTCCTCGATGAAGGGTTCGGCAACTTGGACGAGGAAAGTCTCGACGGCGTCCTAACAGCGTTGGAAGCCCTCAAAGGGGCCGGCGGTCTGGTGGGCGTGATCTCGCACGTCAGCGCCCTCAAAGACCGAATCAGCTGCCGAATACAGGTCAGCCGAAGTTCAGGGTGGAGCAGCGTCCTGAGCGGACCGGGCGTCATCTCGGAAAAGGTTCATCCTTGACACGCGCCGAATATTTGTATATAGATGATGTGATATCGGGACTGAAGGTGCGGTCCAAACACTTTGATTAGGAGGAAAGACGATGGTCGCGTTGTGGGTTATCTTAGGAATTGTTGTTCTAGTGATCCTTTGGGTCATTCTGCTTTTCAACGGGCTTGTGAGAAAACGCAACGTTGCCGATGAGGCGTGGAGCGGCATTTCTGTTCAGCTCAAGCGCCGTCATGATTTGATCCCTAACCTTGTGGCGACGGCGAAGGGACTGTCAGAGCACGAAAAGACACTGATGGAAAGCGTCACGGCGGCCCGCGCGGCGAAGACCGTCGCGGAAGTCAACAAGGCGGAAGCCGGGCTGAGCGCTGCGCTTCGCGGTTTCGTCGCCACCGTGGAGGCTTACCCGCAGATTAAAGCGGACCAGGGATTCATGAACGTGATGAGCAGCCTGTCCGAACTGGAAAACGACATTCAAATGTCGCGGCGTTACTACAACGGGGCGGCCCGGGACTTCAACACATCGATTCAGGTGTTCCCAGCTAATCTGTTTGCCGGCATGTTGGGCTTTTCCAAGTACGATTTCTTTGAGTTGGAAAACCCGGAAGAAGCCAAGAATCCTCAGGTGCAGTTCTAACGGAGCAGTGATTCGGCGGCGCGGCATATTGCTGTCGCCGCCTTCTCTGTTCTCGTGATGGTTGCGTATTGCCGACGGTTGGAGACCGGAGACCAATCACGCCCTGTGAGTGTGGGGCGGAAAAGCTGAGTTCTTCTCGTGACAAAAAAGCTGCGAGTTGATTCGCGAGGCAAGGGGAGGTATGAGAGGCAGTGAAGTTGACGTTGCGAAAAATACTTTCGGTCTTCGTGGTCCTTTGCACCGTCGCCGTCGGGGCGAGTGCCGCGGTTCGGATATCCGATTACGACGCCACGGTGAGGCCGCAGAAAGACGGCTGGACCGAGATCTCCGAAAGACTGACTGTGACAGCCGACGCCGAAACCGAATGGGCGTTGGAACGAACTATATCCCGAAATCGACGGGACGGCTTAGCCAGCGTTCCAAGCGACTTGGCCCTCGCGTCGGTAACGTGCGGTGAGAACCTCCAAAAGGCCAAGCTGACATCGGTCGGAGAAGGCTCTTGGCGTATCAGCACGCCGCCGGTGAAATTCGGCGACGAAAAAAAACAGGTGTGGACGCTTCGTTATCGAGTTGCCGGGGCGGTCTTCCCTCACGATGGGGCGGAGCGGCTCAGCTGGAACGTGACAAGCAACAAGTGGAGCGTGCCGATTGACCGAGTTTCTGCGACGGTCATCATGCCCGACGAGCAGGTTCACCTGTTGGGGTTTGCCGCTGCGACGGGCAACGCCAAGGAAAGGGGAAAGGACTTTCGCTCCGAGCAGGATGGGGACAGGTCGGTAAAGTTTCAAACGCTGAGCGGTTTGCCGGCCGGCGACGCTCTGGCGTTGTCCGTCGACATGACACCATGTGTCTTTGCCCGCGCCGGCGGAGCGGAAGAAACTGGCCCGTCTGCCGCCGAGCTGGCTTCTCATACCGCGCAGGAAGCTCAGAAACCGGCCATGAAGGTCATTCAGCCGGCAGTGGCAACACAATCAACAAATCCGGCACAACATGCACAGCCAACGCAGCCGGCAAAACAGGTCTTTTCAAACAGCCGGGATCGGATCATGGATTATGACGTGACGGTTCAGGTTGATCGTGATGGGATTTCTCAGGTCACGGAAAAGATCAAGGTCTGGGTCAGCGGCTTAGACCAGATCAAGCGGGGAATTGACCGCGTTATTCCGACTCTGCGGCTCGCGCCTGACCATACCGAGTTTTCTTCTGACCTGAAAATGAAGTCCATATCGCTGGATGGTCAGCCTGTGCCTTGGAAAAGCAAGGATGGAAAAGACGAAGTGGTCCTGTATCGGGTCGGAGACCCGGACAAATACCTTTCCCGCGGCGAGCATACCTTCAAGTTTGTCTATCTGGTCAAGCGTCAGGTCGTCAGCTTCAAAGGCTACGATGAGCTGTACTGGAACGCCACAGGGAACTATTGGAAATTCCCCATCGAAAAGGCGAGAGCCCGGCTGGCGCTTCCGCAGGGTGCGATTATTGAAGCGGCGGATTATTGGACCGGCGCGACCAAATCGAAAGAAAAGAACGCCTCAAGTCAAAAGGTTGACGACCGGACGTGGACGTTCGAGACGACGCGCCCGTTGGACGTCCAAGAGGGCCTGACGGTTGCCGTGAAGTTTAACCAAGGCGTCGTAATCAACAAAGAAACGGTCTTCGTGCGGTTTGGGCTGAACAACATGATGATCCTGACGGGGATTATTTCTGCCTTTTTGGCCTTGCTCGCGTGGTTTATTTTTGGCAGGGACCCTCGGCCGGGAGTCATCATTCCGCTGTTCCACGCGCCGGAGGGCGTTTCGGCGGCGGTCGCAGAACGTTTGTTTTGCGGGCGCATGGAGGGGCATATCGTCGGCACAGCCATTCTGTCCCTAGCCACGAAAGGTCAGATCACGATTGAGGGAAACAAAAAGGACGGGTACGTTCTGAACGAGGCCGGAGAAGATGTCAAAAAGAAGTATCAAAACCGGCCTTTGACAGGAGACGAAAAGGACTTCCTAGCCAAGCTCGATTTGCCGGTGACCCTCAGGAAAAACACATCGGACTCATCCGTAATTTACGGCGCGTACCAAGAGCTGGCTCTCGACACGGAGGTTGCACTTTCTGACTGTGCTGAAGACAACATGTTGATCCGCATAGGATTGGTCCTGCTGACATTTGTGCTTGTCGGAGTGGGATGCTGGCTTGCAAGTCCAGGCGGAACCGAATGGATTTTGGCGGTATTCATGTACGCCTTTGGCTGCGTTTTTATTAGCGGAGTCGCGTGTGGGATACGGAGAAGCTGTCAGATACCCGGCGGCTGGCTCAGAAGGCTACTGAAGGGCGGTTTTCGCCTGCTCTTCATCAGCCTTTTCATTGGAGTTGTCCTCAGCGGACTTTTTGGGTATATCGCCGACGTGCCCGAAGCTCTCAGGCCGGGGATGACCGTGCTCGCCGTCATGCCGTATATCATCGTCTGGGCGGTGGGATTTTTAGGCCGGTTAACCCCTGAGGGCAGGCAGCTGAAAGACCAGCTGTTGGGACTGAAAAAGTACATTTGTTTGGCTGAGAAAGAGCGGATGAAGCTCATAGACCCACCGGACAAGACGCCGGAGCACTTTGAAGAGCTTCTGCCGTACGCTCTGGCTCTTGGCGTCGAACACCAGTGGGCCGAGAGCTTTGCGGAGATCTTTAAAAAGCTGCAGGCTGAAAATCAGTGGACGCCCTCGTGGTATGAAGGAGAAGGCTTGGCGTTTGCTGCCTCGAGCTTCTGTTCCGACATTTCTTCGAGCATGAGCGACGTCATCTCTTCAGAAGTGGCCCGCGAGATGAGAGCGGCGGCGGCGTCAGGCAGCGGCGGCGGCTTCGGCGGTGGCGGCTGCGGCGGTGGCGGCTGCAGCGGCGGCGGTGGCGGCGGTGGCGGCGGTGGCGGTTGGTAAAGAACCGTCGGCCGGCGTCCGTTAACTGATGTGACGAGCGGCGAAAAAGCCGAAGGCTCCTTCGCCGCGTTTCCATTCTTTGCGGGAGGTTCCGCCGTTGAAAATTCTCCACACGTCGGACTGGCATTTAGGAAAACGCCTGTTCGGGCACAACCTTCGGGAAGCGAGTGAGAGCTTTTGCTCTTGGCTCGTCGGCCTGCTTGAAGCCGAACGGGTCGACGCGCTGTTGGTGAGCGGCGACGTGTTCGATTCCTCCACGCCGCCGCTGTGGGCGCAGCGCTGCTATTTTGACGTCCTGTTGAAGGCCCGGGAACTCTGCCGGGCCGTAGTTGTCACGTCAGGGAACCATGACTCAGCGGAGTTTTTGGAGATAACAGGGATCCCGCTTCGGGAGCTTGGCATCTTCGTTTTCGGGCGACCCGCCGAAGACCTGACGGAGCAGGTTGTCATGGTTCAAAACGCTTCCAGCGAGCCGGTTGGGCTCGTGGCGGCTCAGCCATTTCTCCATGAGTCGGACCTTCACCGCGGCTCATCGCTGGAAGACATTGAGGCTCTCCGAGAAGAGACGTACCGCTGCGCGCAGTCCCGCTTCGCCGAACTGTACGCCGCTTCCCGCGCGCTGAACCCCGAGCGGCTTCCTGTGGTGTGCATGGCTCATCTGTTCGCCGTGGGAGCAAAAGTCGGCGAGGGAGACGGCATGCGGGATTTGGCTATCGGCGGGCTTGACGCGTTCGACTGCCGGGCGCTGGCGGGCTTCGACTACGTGGCGCTCGGTCACGTTCATCGGGCGCAGAACGTGGTCGGAGAGGCGGTTCGCTACTCCGGTTCGCCTCTGGCGCTCGGCTTCGGCGACGCCGGAGCAGTGAAGACTCTCTCTATTGTGGACGTCAGCGCTGGGGAAACGCCGATCGTTCGCGAAATTCCTGTCCCGCCGTTTGTGAAACTCGCCCGATTGAGCGGCTCTTTTGCGGAGATCTTAGAACGCCTAGCCGAGCTGACGGCAAAGGGAGAGCCGGTTTGGGTAGAGCTGACGCTCAGCGAGCCTTCTCGGGGCAGGGACTTGTGGAGCGAGTTCCAGCAGACGGCTCAGGACAGTCCGGTTGAGATACTGTGCGTTCACGTTCCTGACGATCCGGCCGCCACGTTGGCCTCTTGTCCTCAGCAGCTGGAAGAGATGTCTCCGACGGAGGTGTTCCGTAAGCTGATGGAAGAAACCGGCGTCGAATCGGCCCGGCGGGAATCGCTGGAGACGTTGTTCAACCGTTTTGTCCAAGAGCTGGACGCCGGGTCCGAAAAATGACCGTCGGTTCATTGTGTTTCGCCGTCTGTTGTGGTACCATTCACGTGACGAGGTGTAGGCGTAACGGTGGAGAGTGGGGTGTCCCACTCTTCGTTTTTTGTGAGAGGGGTTGATGAGATGGGTTCGTCGTTCCCGGCCCTCCGGGGAGAGCTGACTGCTCTGCTGAAGCCGGTCGTTGTGGAACTCGGCTACAGGTGGGAAGGCCTTCAGCTGGAAGAAATTGGTTCGATGACAGTTCGCGTTTTCATCGACGGGCCGAACGGCGTGACGGCGGACGACTGTGAAGTTGTCTCAAAGGCCATCGACCCGCTGTTGGAAGGAGCTATGGCGGACAGCAATCGATATTATCTGGAAGTGAGCTCCCCCGGATTGGAGCGGTTCCTTTTCGAGCTGGACGACTACCGCCGGTTTATCGGCGAAACCGCTCGGATTCGTTTCCACGGCGAAGGTTCTCACATCAAGCGCCTGACTGGAGTTGTCGAAGCTGTGGACGAAGAAGGGCGCGTCACAATTCATACGGAAGAAGAAACTGCTGCGATTCCGTTCGAGGATATCGTTGAAGGATCGCTTGTCTATAAACCTCAGAAGGGCGAAAAGAAAACGTTCAAGCGAAGCGCTGGCAAGGGAGGTTCCCGCTAAAATGGAATTGGGATTGGACTGCATCAGGGCTCTGAAGAGCCTTGCCGAAGAGAGCAATCTGTCGGAAGACGTCATCGTAGCAAGCTTGGAAGCGGCGCTTGGCGCGGCGTATCGAAAGTACCGGGAGGGCACGACCGAGCCGGAAGTGCACCTCAACCGAGAGACCGGCGAAGTCGAAATTTACGACGTTCGCCGGACGACGGAGAACCCAGTCGCCGGAACCAGCGAGATCACTCAAGCGGAAGCGGCTCAAATGGGATATTCGGACGTTCAGCCCGGCGATTTGGTCCGCGTGCCGGTGTACGTCCACCCGGAGAAGTTCGGCCGCATTGCCGCTCAAACGGCCCGTCAGGTGATTATTCAGCGGCTGAAGGACGCGGAGCGGGAAGTCGTGTTCAACGAGTTCTCCGAGAAGATCGGCGACTTAGTGCTCGGCGAAGTGATCCGCTCGGAAAACGATCAGGTGCTCATTCACATCGGCGAGCGGAGCGAGGCGCTTTTACAGAGGGAAGAGCGGATCCCTAACGAAAAGTACGATATCGGCATGAGGCTCAGGTTTTTCCTGCTGGACGTCCGCCAGACGACCCGAGGGCCGCGAATCGTCCTGTCCCGCACGCACCCGGGGCTCCTTCGCCGGCTGATGGAGCTGGAAATTCCTGAAATAGCCGACGGAACGGTGGAAATCAAGGGCATCGTCCGGGAAGCCGGCGCGCGGGCAAAAGTCGCCGTGGCGACGACAGATCCGTCGGTCGATCCTTTGGGCGCCTGCGTCGGCGCTTCTGGCGCGAGAATCCGTTCCATCAGCAGCGAACTTTGCGAGGAGAAAATTGACATCGTCCTGTGGGACGAAGACCCATTGACATACGTCAAGAACTCCCTTTCTCCGGCGACGCCGGTTAAAATTGAGCTGGTTCCCGACGCGGAAAGGTCAGTCCGGGTATTTGTCAAACCCGACCAGCTGTCACTGGCCATCGGTAAGACCGGGCAGAACGTTCGGCTGGCGGCCCGGCTCACCGGATGGAAGCTGGATATTCAATCGTCCGAGAAGTTGGACGAGCCCGCCGGGCAGACTCGGTGAAGCAGACGATTAACCCCCGCAGCTGCGTCGCCTGCCGAAAAACGGACCAGCCGGAAAACATGATTCGGGTTGTCCGCGCTCCCGATGGGAGCGTCTGGATCGACCGGGACGGCAAAGGACAGGGCCGGGGTGCCTACGTCTGCAAAGACGAGCGCTGTATCGTCCTGACCTGTAAGAAAAAGTTGCTCGACAAAGCGCTTCGCTGTTCGGTCCCAGCTGACGTTTACGTCTCTCTAGCGGCCGAAGCCGGGACGAAAACGGCGGGCGCAGGCCGGACGGAGGACCTGCTTTCCCTGTTCGGCTTGGCGCGAAGCGGCGGAAACCTGACGATCGGTCAGGATAAAATTATTGAAGAACTCAAATCGGGCAAACGTCTCGCCGTCTTTACGGCCAGCGACGCGTCCGCCCGGTTTATTGAAAGCCTCAGAGACCGATGCCGGATCGTTCCGGTTTCAGCGGATCGGGAACGGCTGGGGAAAGCTCTGGGACTGCAAAGCTGTCAGGCGGTGGCTCTGGAAGAAGATTCGGGTTTTGCTCGGAAGGCGGGAGACTTCCTGCCGGAGGAAGGAGATGTGCATATCGAACATGCGAGTATATGAACTGTCCCGTCAGATGGGCATATCAACAAAAGAACTGTTGGCGCTGTTGGCGTCGTTGGGTATTGAGGTGAAAAATCAGCTGGGCTCGTTGGACGAGGCGACGGCTGAAAGGGTTATCGCCGCGTATGAGTCTTCTAAGCTCAAAGCGGAGGAAAAAGCGGAAAAGGCCGGAGAAAAGAAATCGGAAAAACACAAGGCAGAAATTTCTCAGAAACAGGCTCCGGCCGAGGAAGCAAAGCCGGCGGCTCAAAAGCCGGCCGCTGAACCGAAGCCGGCTCAGCCGGCCCCTCAGCCGACTGAAAAGCCCAAAAAGGAATCCACGCCTGTTCGGGACGTGTTTGTTGAAAAGGGCAGCACGATTGAAGACGTGGCTGCCGCTTTAGGCGTCTCTGCCGGCGAGGCGGTCAAGCGCCTGATCTCTGAAGGGCTCATGCTCCCGGCCGATCGGCCCGCTGACGACGAAGTCCTTCTGGTGCTCGGAGAGGCGTTCGGCGTGAACTTGGACTGGGCGAAGCCCAAGGAAGAAGAGAAGAAGACCACCAGCATGCGGCCGACGCTCAAAGGCGACAAGCAGGTCGAGCGGTCGCCGATCGTCACCGTGATGGGGCACGTTGACCACGGCAAGACGTCCACGCTGGATGCCATCCGGAAGACCCGGGTCACCGAGCGGGAGGCTGGCGGCATTACCCAGCATATCGGGGCGTCGCACGTCACCCACAACGGAAAGACCATCGTCTTTTTGGACACGCCGGGACACGCGGCCTTCACGTCCATGCGGGCCCGGGGCGCTCAGGTGACCGACATCGCCGTTCTGGTCGTGGCGGCCGACGACGGCGTCATGCCCCAGACCGTCGAAGCGATCAACCACGCGAAAGCGGCCGGCGTGCCGATCATCGTGGCTATCAACAAGATGGACAAGCCGAGCGCCAACCCGGATCAGGTGAAGCAGCAGCTGGGCGGCTACGGCCTTGTGGCGGAGGACTGGGGCGGCGACACGCCGATGGTTCAGATTTCCGCCAAGTCCGGCAAGAACATCGACGAACTGCTAGAGATGATCCTTCTCGTCGCCGAAATGGAAGAGCTCAAGGCGGATCCGACCGTCAGCCCTGAAGGCGTGGTTATCGAGTCTCGGCTCGACCGCGGCAAAGGGGCTATGGCATCGGTGATCGTCCAGCAGGGAACCCTGCACCAAGGCGACGTGATCGTCATGGAATCGTGCTGGGGCAAGGTCCGCGCCATGTTCAACGACGCGGGCAAGTCGGTTCGCTCGGCCGGTCCCTCCACGGCCGTTGAGGTGCTGGGCATGAGCGCGGTGCCTCAGCCGGGAGAGAAGTTCTACCGCGTCGAGTCCGAGAAAAAGGTCCGGGACATCTTCTCAGCTCAGGAAGAGCAGCGGAGAAACGTTCAGAACGAGCCGGTCAAGCGCATGACCCTCGAAGACCTGTACAGCCAGATGGGCGAAGGCGAAAAGCCTGTCCTGTCGATAGTGCTCAAGTGCGACGTGCAGGGGACGACCGAAGCCATCGTCGGGGCGCTGGAAAAACTTTCGACCAACGAAGTTTCTGTGGCGCTGGTTCATACCGGCGTCGGGCGGATTTCCGAGTCGGACGTCATGCTGGCGTCGGCTTCAAATGCCGTCATCATCGGATTTAACGTCAGACCTGACACCAACGTCGAAAAAGTGGCCGAGCGGGAAAACGTGCAGATACGACTTTATCAGGTCATTTACGACATCATGGACGACGTGAAAGCCGCCATGGAAGGTCTACTGAAGCCGAAGATCACCGAGAACCGGCTCGGCGAGGCCGAGATCAGAGCCGATTTCCGCGTGCCCAAGGTCGGCCGGGTGGCCGGCTGCATGGTGACCGACGGGACAATCAAAAAGAACGCCAGCGTTCGGCTCATCCGCGATGGCGTCGTCGTCTGGACCGGGGCGATCGCGTCGCTGCGGCGGGTCAAAGACGAGGCGTCAGAGGTCAAGGCAGGATTTGAGTGCGGCATGACCTTTACGAACTTCCAAGACTTCCACGTGAACGACGTCGTGGAGTGCTACGAAGTTCTTGAGGAAAAACGCACGCTCTAGCGAACGGTGCTAAAAGGAGCGTACCGGGAAAGGAAACGAAAATGAGCGGCTTTCGCATGGACCGGATAAACAGTCAGCTGATGAGAGAAATATCGCGGATTTTGATGAGCGACGTTAAGGACGAAGTGGCCTCTCAGGCGATCGTCACGTCAGTCGACTGTTCCAAGGACCTGAAGTACGCCAAGGTGTATTACACGGCTCTGACCGCTCGCCGCAAAAGTCTGGCAGAGGCGCTCGAAAAAGTCGCCGGCTTTGTCCGAAAGACGCTGGGCAGTCGGCTGCGCTATCGGACGGTTCCGCTCCTTACGTTCGTCTTTGACGAGACCGAGGAGAAAGCCCGCCAGATGGATACTTTGCTCGATCAGGTTGTCACAGATCTGCCGCCGGAACCTGAGGCGGAAGCGCCTGACGGTTCGAATGGCGAGGGGAAATGACCCTCCGCCGGATCGTCGATGCCTTGGCCGGCTCGGGGCATTGGCGTTTAGTGTCTCACTTTAACCCCGACGGTGACACGCTGGGGTGCTGCAGCGCGCTCTTTTCGGTCGGTCTTGCCCTCGGCAAGACCGTCGAATGGTGCGGCCAAAGCGCCGTGCCAGCCAGGTACGCTTTCTTGCCTCACGCGTCGGAGTACCATCAGGCAAACCGTTTGCCCGACGACGGCGCGCTAAACGTTTTTATTGACGTGAGCTGTGCCGACAGAGGCCTTCCCGGGCGAGTTGACGTGAACGTCGACCACCATCCGGACAACGGGAACTTCGCCGGGCTGAATTGGGTTGACCCGACGGCGTCTGCCGCGGCTGAACTGGTCTGGCAGATCGTGAAAGAACTCATTCACCCCGTCCCGCAGGAGGCCGCTCAGGCTCTCTTAACAGCGCTTGTGACGGACACGGGGAACTTCCGATTTTCCAGCGTGACGGCCAGAACGCTATCGGTCGGCTCCGAACTGATCGCTTCAGGCGCCCAGCCCGGGTGGGTCGATCTGCAGCTGAACGGACAGGACAGGCTGGAAAAACTTCACCTCTGGGGCCGATGCATGAGCCGGGCTGAAACGCTTGGAAACCACTGCGTCTTAAGCTGGCTTGACGCCCGCGATTTTGCCGAGACGGGCGCCAGTGAGGACGAGACTGACGAGCTGGTCAATCAGCTGACCCGGCTCAAGAACGCCGACCTCGTCGTCTTGGCCTACGAGCAGCGGGACACCGTTCGGTGCAGCGTCAGAAGTCGGGGCGATTGGTCGGCCAGAGAGTTTGCCGGCCGATGGGGCGGCGGTGGACATCACAACGCAGCCGGCTGCCGGCTGCCCCTGCCCTTTGACGGCGCACTGCAAAAATTGAAGGAGGCTTTGGACGATGCTGAACGGAGTGCTGGTCGTCCGTAAGCCTTTGGGACTGCGAAGCACCGACTGCCTGCGTCACCTGTCCCGCGTCCTCGGCCGCCAACAGAAAATCGGCCATGCTGGGACGCTCGACTCAACAGCCAGCGGCGCGCTGATCGTCATGCTCGGTCGGGCAACCCGGCTGAGCAATTTTGTCATGGACCTGCCGAAGCGATACGTCGCTTCGGTCCAATTTGGCTGGGAGACCGACACGGACGACCGGGAAGGCCGGCCGTTAGGCCCTGAGACCGTCCCGTTTCTGGACGATGAAAAGCTGAGCTGCGCCCTGCTGTCGCTCCTTGGCACCAGACTTCAGGTTCCCCCGGCGGTATCGGCGGTCAAAGTTGCCGGCGAACGGTCCCATCGGCTCGCCCGCGGAGGCTACCAAGTCGAAAACGCTCCCCGTCCTGTCACCGTCACGTCAATTCGCGTTATCGGCTCGTTGGAGAAAAGCTGCCGAGTTCTTGACGTGCGGTGTCATCGGGGCACCTACGTGCGAAGCTTGGCGCGCGATTTGGGGCGCGTTACCGGGTGGAAGGCGCACCTAAACGGATTGGAGCGGGTTTCTGTGGGAAACTTTTGTGCGGAGGGCGGGTTGCCGCCGGACGAATTTTCCCCTCAAACCGTGCAAAGGGCGCTTCACCCTGTGACGGCGGTCGCCCGCCATTACGCGAGAGTGTGCGTTTCCCAAGACGTGGAACGCCGGCTGCTTTGCGGGCTACCCCAGCGGCTTGATTTTTTGCCCAAAATTAAATTCGGTCCAGTCACAGGGCCTGTGGCAGTCATCGGGCCGAGTTGGCTGTCCCTGTGCCGAAACGAGCGGCGAGACGGCATGCCTATGTTGTCCCCGTTAGCCAACGTGCCGCTGGCGAAGGTCGTCGAATGATCGGCGTCATTGGAGCCTTCGACGGGTATCATCGCGGACATCAGGCCCTTTTTGCCGCCGCGTCGAAGATGAGCCAGCAGCTTGAGAAACCGTGGCGCGTCGTCACCTTCCAGCCGAGGCCTCGAACCGTGCTGGCCGGAGCCGAAACGGTCTTGTTTACCGACGCGGAAATGACCAAGCTAGACCGGTGGTTCGGCCTTCTGGAGCCGGTCAAGCTTTCGTTTGACGAGCGGCTTCGCTCGCTGCCGCCGGAAGCGTTTTTGGAAGAACTTCTGCGGTCGGTTCACCTTGACGGGGTTGTGGTGGGGCAGGATTTTCGGTTCGGCTACCGCCGCAGCGGCGGTGAAGCCGAGCTGTCTCGGTGGTGCAGCGCTCACCGGGTTTGGCTTGACATTGTGCCGTCGGTTCAGGATCCCGAAGGGCAGACCGTCAGCAGCACCCGCCTGCGGAAGATCGTCGCCTCAGGCGACGTGACCGGAGCCCGACGGCTGCTTGGGTATGGGTGGTTCGCGTCCGGGACCGTCGAAAACGGCCAAGGCCGAGGGAAAACGCTCGGCTTCCCGACGGCGAACATGAGCCTGCCGGGAACGAAGCTCAGACCGGCTGACGGCGTTTACGCCGGCGCGGCGTTGGTTGACGGGCACGCCTACGCGGCTGCCATCTCGGTGGGAATAAACCCCACCTTTGGGGACGTGACGGAGCGGCGAGTCGAGGCGTTTCTGCTGGACATGGAAGGGGACCTGTACCGACGGCCGGTTGACCTGTTTTTCCTCCAACGCCTTCGCCCGATGATTCGGTTTCAAAACTCCGACGAGCTGTCGCTTCAAATTGGCCGCGACGCCGATCGATCCAGAGAACTCTTCGCGCGGCTGTGGCCGGCGCTTCCTGTGCCTGTTGCGGCTTGTTAAAACACGTGATATGATGAGCGCCGCGCGGCCCCGTAGCTCAGCGGATAGAGCGGCTGCCTCCTAAGCAGCAGGTCGAGGGTTCGAGTCCCGCCGGGGTCGCCATTTGGGCTTTTTTTCGGCATGTTTTGCCATCAATCGGAATATGAATAAAATAGCGTGCTAACCTTGAAAACATCTGGGTTGGCACGCTATAATTTTATCGGGGTTAATCGGAATCAAACGGTCTTTACCGGTGCAAAACCGGGACTTAAACCGGGACTGTGTTTTTCGGGTTGAAGATGTTCCCGTTTACAGTCCCGGTTTTTCTTTCAACCCCTTGCTATTGCCGGTATTTCATTTGGGACTTTTTGCAAAAGGAGCCGTCACCTATGCTGACAAAATTAATGATTGATCGATCAAGCGGATGCAATAATAAAAATAAGATCTTTTTACTGAAAATAAGGTCTTAGTTTATAAGGCCCGCCTCATGGAAGGGAAGAGGCTCTTGACGCTGCTTTTCACCTTTGTCTTATAATGAATACAAACGGAGGAGGAGAGCTGAATTGATGTCGAGTATTACAATCCGTGTAACCGAAAGCGAAAAGGCCGTCCTTGAGAGCTTTGCGGCCGAGCGGCGGCTCACCGTGTCGCAGCTGTTGCGCCAGAGCACTTTGGATCGGATTGAAGACGAGTATGGTCTCGCCGTTTACCAAGAATATCTTGCCCTGAAGGACAAAGAATATATTCCCTTTGATGAAGCCGTCAAAGAATGGTACTGAAGAAAGGCTGCAGGGGAGTAAGCTTTTCAATGGGAGGTCAAACGCTTGCCAGTTAAAGCGAAGTGCCTTATTGAAAACTTATTCGCCGGAGACTCTAGGGCTGCGAAAATCCAAGAGCTTTGGGACGCGGGCGCTGTATCCAGAGAGGTCATTCTTTTCGAAAATAGACACATCTTTGTCCCCCCTCCCCGTTGGCAATGCTAGCCCCTTTAAAAATGTATCTCATATCATCTTCATCGAAATCATATCGCTTCACGGGAATCATATAGGGTGAGCAGGCGTTGTAATTGATATCATGGCTGGAGCCGTTTAGTTAAAGTCAAGGCCATGTTCTTCAAGGAGTTTTATAATTTCTTTTCTCGGATTCGTCCATAACGCCCTGTCGCGTGTTCTGCCGCGGATGAATAAGGACACGCGGCCGCAGCTGAAACGCTGGGCGCAGTAAAATAAAAATAAGGGGGTAATCCGAATGTCTTTAATTGACCGCTGGCTGGAGGACTCAAAGCATCCTTTTTTCTAGTTTAATGACCCCAAAACAGGTGAGCAGAAAATTTTAGACGGCCATAAGATAATTAATCTCACACCCGATGACCCACGCTGGGAGCCTATTGACGAAGATATTTATTACGCTCACCACCCAGAAGCGAAAAAGCTTAAGAAGAATCCCCAAAATAAATAACCAACCAAACTGACGCGAAGCATATGGCCCTCCTGCGCTCTGCGCGAAGTATCGGCTGGCCGCGTATGAGTGGGCTAACGCCGCTGTGCGGCTGTCGGGGGGACAGGGAACCAGAGGAAATAGAAGGAGCGGGCTGGCATTTGCCAGCCCGCTCCTTTGTGCCTGCTAAAAATTATTTGCGGAAGGCGAGGAACCAGTCGCCGGACTCCTGGCGCTCGTCGGCCAGTTTGTAGCCGCTGTGGGTGGCAAAGCGAATCACGTTGCCGCGGGCGGTCTCGTTGTCAACGATGACCTGAAACTCCGCCGGCGCGGAGACGACGGCACGGCGGGTGAGGACGACCGGTTCAGGGCAGGAAAGACCTCTGGCGTCGATAGTCATTATTGCTTCCCTCCTTCAATGCGGAGCTGACGGCGCATAGCGAAGCCCACGATGAGGCAGAACAGAAGACCGATGCCGAACGCATAGGGCGCGTGAGCGCCAATGCCGGCGCCGCTGGAAGCCAGACCGAAGTTGTGGCTCGCGGCCGCGCCGAAGACCATGCCAATGACGAACGCGGCGGCGTCGCCGTCGCCCTCGCCGGCCATGATGAGCTGCCGGCCCGGGCACCCGCCGGCCAGTGTGAAGGCCAGACCGGCCAACACCATGCCGAGGAAGTTCCACACGCCGTCAGTGTGGGCGATGGGCTGTCCGGAAAATCCGGGCTTGAACATGCCCAAGTACATGTTGGTACCCATGGCGACGACGATCAGGGTCACCAGCCCCCAGAATAGGTGAGGATCCCGCGCGATGACGAGGTCACGAATGGCTCCGATGGTGCAGAACCGGCTCTTCTGGCAGAGGAAACCAACGACAAGAGCCACAATCAGAGAGTAAACTATAGGCGCGTGCATGGAGCCGGGGCCCTTTTCGGAGAAGAAGATCGGGCCGGCCCCCTCAGGGCCGAACTTGGGCGCAATAAGGAGAAGCGCCAGCAGACCGAGGGCGACGACCGGCAGGACGAACCCGCCGATTTTCGCTTCCTGAGGCGCTGGGTAGGAACGGCCGAGGCTGAACCCGCCGTTCAGGCACTGGATACCGACCAGAATGCCGACCACTAAGCCGGCTATGCCGACGATCGCGTTCCAGTCGCCGCCGGCCAAGCGAAGCATAGCGCGCCACGGGCAGCCGAGGAAGATCAGGGCGCCGATCATGGCGAAGAACCCTAAGAAGAACCGAACAACAGGCGACGAACCGGCGCGGGGTTTGAACTCTCCGGCGGCCAGAGCGGCAACCAACGCGCCCAGAATCAGCCCGATGACCTCAGGTCGAATGTACTGAACAACCGCGGCGCGGTGGAAGCCCAGAGCGCCAGCGATATCCCGTTCAAAGCAGGCGATGCAGAACCCCATGTTGCCCGGGTTGCCCCAAAGAACCAGCAGAGGAGCGAGGATACCGATTGCCAGACCTGTTATAATTGGGCCGGCCCACGACGACAGAAACGACGGTTTCTCATTCATTCTAACGACCTCCAATTAAGTATAAAAACATTTCATCAATATTATAAGTTGCATTCTGTTCCCGTCAAGAGCGGCGGACTCTGTTGAGACGGAAAGGGAGATGGAAATTGCGGTGCATTGCGACGTTCGACGTGACGAGTATGGCGCTGATGTTTGAAAAAGCGTGCCGCGCCGAGGGGCTGTCAGTCCGAGTTATTCCAGTGCCGCGGCAGATTTCAGCCAGCTGTGGGCTGGCGTGCAGTTGGCCCTGCGATAAAGAGTCGGACGTGAAGGACGTCTGCTCCCGCTACCAGATCGACGTGGCGGGCTGGCACGAGCTGGAGGACTAAGGGGCGATGCTGAACCGGCGAACGATTGAGGACATGTGCAAAGCCGCTGAGGCCGGCTCTTCGGCCGAGTCCGCTTGGGCGGCTCAAATCTGTCGGCAGCTGCTTGACCTGCAGGTCGGCGAAACCGTCAAGGTTTCGTTCGAGCCCGGCGAGGAGTTCCTGATCACCTGCTGTCAAGAGGGTTATGAGCTCGAATGACGAAGAAGCGTCAG
The DNA here is from genome assembly GCF_000237805.1 of Jonquetella anthropi DSM 22815. Taxonomy (GTDB): domain Bacteria; phylum Synergistota; class Synergistia; order Synergistales; family Dethiosulfovibrionaceae; genus Jonquetella; species Jonquetella anthropi. The sequence continues at coordinate 612,308 of NZ_CM001376.1, forward strand.
GACTGTTCTCAGGCCGGAGCTGAAGACCTTTCATTAGGAGCGGCCTTCGGCCAACTTTTCCCGGACGGCGAGCAGGTCAGTTCGGCCGAGGACATATCTTTTGAGCCGGAGTCTCCGACGGGACAGGGGGAGACGCTGAACCTTGCGGGGCGGCGTATCCGTCTGGGGATTCAGCGAGTTGGTCGGGCCGGCAAAACGGTGACTGTCGTTTGTGGTCTGCCTGACGGCGACGCCGGGCAGAAAGCGGCGAAGCTGCTGAAAAAACAGCTGGGGTGCGGCGCGTCGTTCCAAGACGGCGAGCTGATTCTGCAGGGAGACCAAAGGGAGCGACTCCGGGCCGAACTGAAGGCGCTGGGGGCTTCAGACGTGAAGTGACGCGGCGGCACCTACCTTTTGGGGCGTCAGAATTTTATAAAGCGAGGAGCGAGACGGCGATGAGCGATTTGTTCGGGCGCAGAGTCAACATGAGAGGGTTCCCTTACGAAAGCCTGCCGGCTGACGTGGTGGCTGATCTGGAAAACGCGGCTCGGGTCTGCCGGGCGCTCGCGGTGGCGATGACGACGCGGGCGAACAGCGGACACCCGGCCGGGTCCCTGTCCAGCATGAAAATGTATATGGCCGCGTACGGCGTCGCGAACTTGACGCCGGACAACGCGGCGGACCTTGATCGGGATTACATCGCGATCAGTCACGGCCACACGTCCCCGGCCGCGTACGCGACGCTGGCGTACTACGGGTTTGTTGACGGTTTGGACGCCGTGCGGGAGTTCCGGCGCTGCGGATCACTCTTTCAGGGGCACGTGGAGCGGGACGTCCCCGGAATAGACTGGAGTTCCGGCGACCTTGGCCAAGGCCTTTCGGCCGGGGCCGGGTTCGCCTTGGCTCAAACGGCGCGGAAAAACAAGTCAAGAGTGTACGTCCTCATGGGCGACGGCGAGCAGGGCAAAGGCCAGCTGGCTGAGGCCCGTCGGCTGATCGCGGCAAGAAATCTGCCCGTGACGGCGCTGGTCGACGCCAACGACATTCAAATTTCCGGTCGGGTGGAAGACGTAATGCCGATTCACCTGCGGCAGATCTGGGAGGCCGACGGCTGGCAGGTCATCGAGTGCGACGGTGATAATTTCCCGTCCCTGTACGCTGGGCTTCGCCAGGCGTCGCTGTCCGATCGGCCGACGGTTTTAATCTGTCGCACCACCATGGGACAGGGCGTGTCGTTCATGGAAGACCGGCCGGATTACCACGGCAAGGCGGCTACCGGAGATCTGTACCGCCAAGCGATGGACGAACTGAAAGCGCCTGACTTGGTCGCCATGGCGAACAGCTCGTCCGTCCGGACGGCTGGGGCGAAAATGGACAGGCCTCGCCCGGCTTTGAACGTGGGGGCGCCGCGGGTCTACAAGCTGGGTGAAAAGGTCGACTGCCGTTCCGGGTTCGGCAACGCGCTGAGCGACGTCGGCGCGGCGACGAAGGAAAACGGCGGCGGTCCGCTTCTCGTGTTCGACTGTGATCTGGCCGGCTCGGTGAAAACCGCCGACTTCTCCAAAAAATTTCCCGAGTGGTTCGTCCAGGGCGGCATTCAGGAGCACTCGACCGCGACGGCCGCGGGCTCGTCGTCGATTGCCGGGGCGGCCTCTGTGTTCGCCGGGTTTGGCATGTTCGCCCTTGTGGAAGCCTATAACCAGCAGCGGCTCAACGACATCAACGAGACGAACCTGACCTTGGCGCTGACTCACGTGGGGCTGGACGTGGGCGAAGACGGAAAGACGCACCAGTGCATCGACTACGTGGCTCTGGCGGCGAACTGCTTCGGCTGGAAGCTGATCGTCCCAGCGGACGCGAACCAGACCGACCGGGCGCTGCGCTGGGCCGTTCAGGAAGGCGGCAACGTCTGCTTGGCTATGGGACGGAGCAAACTGCCGGTCCTGGAGTTGGACGGCCGACCGGCATTTGAGAAGCCGTTCGTTTACGGCGACGTCGTCCGTCTGCGAGAGGGGAAAAACGGGGCGATTCTCGCGCTCGGCGCCATGGCGAATCAGGCTCTCGAGGCGGCGGCGCTGCTGGCTCAAAAAGGGATTCAGGTGTCGGTCTACTCGGTGAGCTGCCCGTTGGTCTGCTGTGACGAAACGCTGAAAGAGGCGTTCGAGACCGGGGCGGTGCTGACGCTTGAAGACCACAACGCCCGAACCGGCATGGGAAGCTTGTGGCTGGCTCGGGCGAGCGAGCTGGGGCTGACCGGCCGAGCCCTTCGGCTTGGTGTGACCCACTACGGCATGTCGGGTCCCAGTTCGGACGTGTACGCTCAGATGGAACTTGACGGGCAGTCCGTCGCCGAAAGGTTCGCCCGGCTGATTCGATGATTAAAGCGGCAAAAGGGAGACTTCTGCTTCACCTGTGCTGTGCGCCCTGCGGAACAGTCGGCTGGACCGACCTCTTGGCAGAGGGCTGGGACGTGACGGCGTTCTTCTGGGGGGCGAACATTCACCCGTACGGCGAATGGGTTCGCCGCCGGGAAGCGGTCGTCCAGCTGTCCAAAGCGCTAGACGGTCCGGCTCTGCTGCGCCCGTGGGCGCCTGAAGGGTGGTTTGCGGCAGTCCGCGGGTTGGAGCGGGAACCGGAAGGCGGCGCCCGGTGTGAAAAGTGTTTTGCCCTGCAACTTCAAGCGGCGGCTGACGCGGCCCGCCAGGGCGGCTTTGACGCGCTCTGCACGTCGCTGACGTCAAGCCGGCAGAAGTCGCCGGAGCTGATTAACCGACTGGGGAGAAGTATTGCCGAGCGGCAGGGTCTTTATTGGGAAGAGCGTATTTGGCGCCGGAACAACGGCGCGGCCCGTTCGGCCGAAATCTGCCGCCGATTAGGTCTGTACCGGCAGGATTACTGCGGCTGTCTTTTCAGTCTGGCGTCCCGGCGGAGAGAAGGGAAAATCGCATGAGCGGGATAGTGGATCGGGTTGGCAAGCTGCCGCCGGACGTCCTCCAACAGTCCGTTCTTCGCTGGACTGGCGCGCCTCGGCCCGAGGTTCGCGTTGGTCCGGGGCTTGGAGAGGACGCGGCGGTTATCGACTGGCCGGCGGGCCGCCGGCTCGTCGTGACTAGCGACCCTATTGTGGGCGCGTCAAACGGCGCCGGGCGGTATCTCGTCCAAGTCAACGCCAATGATATCGCCTGCAAAGGCGGGGATCCGGCCTTTTTGGTCGTCACGCTGATCGTCCCGGTCAAACTGGGGCGGAACTGGGCGTCGGAGGTCATGGAGCAGGTCGATCAGGCCTGCCGGGAGCTCAACGTGGCGGTGGTGGGCGGACACACCGAGCTGACAGACCGATATGACTGGCCGGTGATCGTCGGAACCATGATCGGGACAACCGAGTGGGACCTTCAGGCGGGCCGGATTCGGCCCGGCGACAGGCTGATCATCACCAAGCACTTGGGACTTGAGGGAATGGCGATTCTCGCGTCCGATCGGCCGGATCTGTTAAAACCGTCGATGACGTCAGAGGAAATCGCTCAGACAGCAGACTGGCGCGGCCGTCTTTCCGTGCTGCCCGAGTCCAAAATCCTGCGCTCTCGGGCGCATTTTATGCACGATCCGACCGAAGGCGGTTTCTTGGGCGGCCTGACGGAAATCAGCCGCCTCGGCGGGCTGGCAGTTCATCTGGACTGGGACGCTCTGCCGCTTCACCCGCTGACCCGGCGGGCGGCGGACGCTCTGGGGTTTGACCCGCTCAAGCTCATCTCGTCGGGTGCGCTGCTGGCCGTGGTTCCGGAAAACGACGCCGCTGAGCTGATGGGTGAACTGAAGCGGTCGGGCATTGAAGCTGCCCTCGTGGGCGAGGTCACCGAAGGGACGAACAACTGGGAGCCGTCGGCGGATGAAGAACTCTGGGGGCTGTTGGTCAGAGCCTGACGGACTGAAGGAGAAAGGGGAGGTTCAACTTGGAACACATTTGGGCACGGATCGGCGAACTGCGCCGGAACTTGGCTGAACGGAAGCTGGACGCGCTGGTACTGATTGACGCGGAAAAGCTGGGGTGGGTGAACGCTTTCTACTACAGCGGATATCAGGGCACCAGCGCGACAGTCGTCATCACTCATGATCGGGCAATTTTGGCGACCGACTCCCGATACACCCTTCAGGCCAGCGAGACGTCGCCTCTGGAGCTTCAGACCCAAAAAACAGGCGAAAACCACGCCGTTACCGTCAAGCGTTTGGTCGGCGAGCTCGGGCTGAAGCGCTGTGGTTTTGACGGAGCCGCCCTGTCCGCGTCGACCTTCATTCAACTCTCCGAGCTTCCCGTTCAGTGGGAAGACTGCAGCAGCATGATTACCGCCCAGCGGCGCCACAAGGACGCCGGCGAAATTGCCCTGATTCGTCGGGCCGCTGACATCGCGGCCGGCGCGTATCTGGCGGCGCTTAAAACCGTCCGTCCGGGCATGAAGGAGGCTGAGCTGGCTAAAATTATCGAATTGGAAATCGCGAAGCTGGACGGCGAAGGCGTCTGGCACGACGGCGGCATGATCGTGGCTTCGGGCGTGCGGAGTGCCCTGCCTCACGGCAGAGCGTCGAAAAAAACGATGCAGTTGGGCGAGCAGGTAACAGTTGACTACGGCTCGATATACGGCGCGTATCAAAGCGACATCACCCGCAACTTCTCGCTCGGCCCTGTGGCCGACGCCGAGTTCCTCAAGATTCACGATGTGCTGTTGGAAGCGCACAACACCGCGGCTGCGGCATTGAAGCCCGGCGTCATCGGCCGGGATATTGACGCGATCGCCCGGAACATCATCGCCCGGGCCGGGTACGGCCAGTACTTCGGGCACGGACTGGGGCACAGCTTCGGGCTGGAAATTCACGAGAACCCACGCCTGTCCCCTGCTTACGGGGAAGAGCTGCGGGAAGGCGACGTGATCACCGTCGAGCCGGGCATTTATATCCCCGGTCGGGGCGGCCTGAGGCTGGAAGACGACTACCTGATCACGGCGAGCGGGGCCGAACGGCTCAGCAGCGCTCTGCCGCAGGAATTTATTCACCTGAGCCTGTAGTTTCGGAGCTTGTGCCGCGCTGATGTCAGAGGTTCTGAGGGGGCCGTCAGCAGTCTTGCGGCAGAGAAGACGAAGTCTCGTGATATAATAAGAACTGTTCTTGTAAGGAATCGAAAAGGCAGGAAAACTGAGAGGGGGAAAAACAGTGAAGAAGTACGTTTGCACCGTATGCGGCTTTGTGTACGACCCGGAAGTGGGGGATCCGGACAGCGGGATTGCTCCCGGCACGGCGTTTGAGGATATTCCGGACGATTGGGTCTGCCCGGAGTGCGGCGTGGGCAAGGATATGTTTGAAGAGCAGTAGAGAAATGAAACGAAGCGGCGCTGCCAAGCGCCGCTTTTTTTTGTGCGCCCTGCGCCCCAGCGGAGAGCGGAGCCGATAGAGTATAATGAACAAACGGGGCTGTTCTCCCGCTCCCGACTCTCTGACGAAGAGGTGACCTGATGCCCATCACAGTAGAATTTCCGTCGCAGAACAGCGTTCAGCTCAACCAACCGATCTTGGGGACGGAGTTGTTCGCGCTGTACCCACCGGCTCGTCCGGCTGTCGCGATGCGGGTCAACCATTATCTGAGGCCTCTCAGCTGGCAGATAGACGCTGACGCCGCTGTGACGCCAGTGGACACCAGCACGTTTGAGGGCGTTTGGGTGTACCGAAACACTTTGAGCTTCGCGCTGATTATGGCCTGTCACCGCGCTCTCGGCAAAGGGCTGACCGTGCGGCACTCGATCAGCGACGCGCTGTACTGGGTCTTTAACGACGGCACGGCGATGACCCCGTCGGACGTCGCCTCGATTGACGCGGAACTCAGACGGCTTGTCGCCGCCGATATGCCGATTCAGCGCGAGATCCTTTCGCTCGACAAGGTCGTCCGCATCTTCAACGCCCAAGGAAAGCAGGACACGGCCAAGCTTTTGGCCCTGACGGCCGTCGATCCGGTCGAAGTTTACCGCAGCGCCGACCTGTACTGTTGTTTCTACGGCCCCCTGATGCCCTCGATGGGTGAGCTGGACCGTTTTTCCGTTGAGCCGCTGGAGGACGGCCTGGCGCTTCGGTTCCCGACGGTCGCCTCGCCCGACGGTCTGCCGGCGTATACGCCGCTTCCCAAGGTCAGCCGGGTGTTCAGCGAGTTCGGCAACTGGCTGAAAACCATCGGCGTTACGACCATGGCCGATCTGTTCGACGTGGTTAATTCGGGCGGCGACGCGGACGTGGTTCTGTTGGCCGAGGCGCTCCACTCTCAGCGGTTCGCTCAGCTGGCCGAGGAGATCGTCAAAGACCCTGAAAGGCGTATGGTAGCCATCGCCGGGCCTTCCAGCGCCGGCAAAACGACGTCGGCTCAACGCCTCAAAATTCAGCTCCGAATCACCGGCGCTCTGCCGGTTACGCTGTCTTTGGACGACTATTACTTGGACGAGATCACCACGGTGGACGAGCACGGCGAGCCCGACTTTGAGTCCATCGAGGCTCTGGACTTGGAGCGGCTGGAAAAGGACCTCCAGTCGCTGGTCGAGGGCCGTCCCACGAAAGTTCCGATTTTCGACTTTACCCGTCACCGCCGAAGCGGCGAGCGGACCGTCTCGTTGGGCGACAAAGGCATTCTCGTGATGGAAGGCCTCCACGCGCTGAACGATCGGTTAGTTGGCATGATCAAGGCCGAACAGCGTTTTGGGCTGTTTGTGGCCCCCATGACCGGGGTCAGCCTTGACGGGCACAACCGGACGAGCACGACCGACAACCGGCTACTGCGCCGAATGGTGCGCGACTACATGACGCGCGGCTACTCGCCGGAGGAAACGCTCAAAGTGTGGCCGTCGGTTATTCGGGGCGGCAACAAGTACATCTTCCCGTACCAGCAGAACGCCGACGCTATGTTCAACTCCGTGCTGTTCTACGAATTGGCGGTGCTGAAATCGCTGGTTGAGCCCCTGCTTCGCCGCATCGAGGACAGCTCGCCGGTCTACGGCGAAGCCCAGCGCCTGCTGGGCATTCTGCGCTTTGTCCCCGTGCTGTCGGCTCATCTGGTGCCCAACAACTCGGTGCTGCGCGAGTTCATCGGCGGCAGCGTCGTCGCCATTTAGTTTGGAGGTGTCGCCGTGGATAAGGTGACCATGTCTCAGGTTGCCGAAGCGGCTGGGGTCAACAAGGCGACAGTCAGCCGCGCTCTGCGGGGCGACCGGCGCATTTCCGAGGCGACTCACGCTCGCGTCTGGGCGGCGGCCCGCCGCCTCGGCTACGAGAGAAACGCCTTGGCCAGCGGTCTGTCCAGTCGGCACAGCGGCGTCGTTGGGCTTGTTTTGGCGTCGCTTCGTCCGTCATGGACTGGCGCTCTGATTTCCGGCGTCTCGCGAGTGCTGGCTCGCGCCCGCGTTGACCTGCTGATCAGCTCCATAGACGGCAACGGGCGAGGGGCTTCGACGGTCCTGCGCCGCATGACGTCCCGCCGGGTTGATGGCCTGATCTGGCTCGGCCCTTGGGCTGACGGCGAAACCGTTGACGTTCCGGCGGTGTTCCTGGGCGACGGCGCTCCGCTTGGCGGCTGTCAGATCGGCACCGACAGGGAAGAACTGCTCCGGCAGGTGCGGACGCTGGCCAACGGACGGCCGATCCTGTACCGACAGGGGCCGAACGCTTCGTTCTGTTTTCTTGAGGAACTTGCTGCGGCCGACGGCGCTGCAGAGGGGGCTCCTCTTGTCATTTGGGATGGGCTGTCCAGCCCGATCGAAGGCGAACGGCCAGAGCTGGCTTGCGTTCCTCAGGGAGCTTGGGATTGGAACGCTCCATGGCGTGTCGAGCTGCCCGCCGCGGAGCTTGGCGTGCTGTCCGGCCGGCTGCTGCTGAACTGCGTCTTCGGCCGGGGCTGCAGGCCGGCGAAAGTTTCGGTTCGGCCCAACTTGGTCTCCCGCGTGGGGACAAGCGAGGCGGAAGGAGATGTGGGGTAGATGTCAGGTTGTTCGGGTTCGTGCAGTTCTTGTTCCCATGCCGGGTGCGCCGGGTTCGTCAAGGACCGGCGGGGCGTCAAACGGATCATTGCCGTGGGGAGCGGCAAAGGCGGCGTCGGCAAGAGCACTGTAACGGCGCTCTGTGCGGTAGCCCTGCGCCGTCAGGGCCTTTCGGTCGGCGTTCTTGACGCCGACTTGACCGGCCCGTCGATTCCCAATCTGCTGGGCGTCACGGCTCGCCCGCTGGTGGACGAAAACGAAAAAATTATCCCGTCGGTCAGCTCAACCGGCATCGGCGTGATGTCAGCCAGTTTAGTTCTGGAAGACAACCGGCAGCCGGTGGTATGGCGCGGGCCGATGATTACCGGCGTCATAAAACAGTTCTGGCAGGACGTGGTATGGCAGGGACTGGACTGCCTGCTGATCGACCTGCCGCCCGGAACGGCCGACGCGCCGATCACGGTTCTCCAAATGATTCCGGTTGACGGCCTGCTGGCCGTCACGACCCCGCAGAGCTTGGCGGCGACTATCGTTCAAAAGCAGATCGCCTTGGCCCAGATGCTGCAAGTGCCGCTTCTCGGGCTGGTGGAGAACATGAGCTACACGGTCTGTCCGCACTGCGGCGAGGTCTGGGAGCCGCTGGGGAGCAGCCACAGGGAGGCTATTGAAAAGAACTACGGCGTCAAGACGGTTGCCCGCGTCCCGATGGACCCGAAACTGACCGCGTTAAGCGACGCCGGCCGGCTGGAAGAGTACCAGAACGGCGACCTTGAAGCTCAGCTGCGGGAGGCGTTTGGCCTGTGAGACGGGGAGAAATTCTCCTGTCGCCGGACGCTGGAGCCCAGCTGCCCGAGCTGACGCCGCCGGTCATCGCTGAGATTGGCTTCGGCAACGGTGAGTTTATGACCCACCTCGCTTCCCGCCGCCCGGACGCGACGGTGGTGGGCTTGGAAGTTTCCATGACCTGCGTCGAAAAAGCCCTGACGCGGGTGCGGCGTCAGGGCTTGCCAAACGTTCGTATTCTTTTAGGGGACGCCCGGTTTCTCCTTCGGGAGTGCTTTCCCGACGGGACGTTCGAGAGAATTTACATGAGCTTCCCGTGCCCGTGGCCAAAAGAACGGCACGCCAAACGCCGCGTCACGGCGGAAGGTTTCTCTTCCACGCTGGCGGCGGTTCTCGCTTTAGGCGGCGTCTTTGAGCTGGCCACCGACGAAGGCTGGTACGCCGACGAAGTGGCGTCCGTCTTGGGCTCTCACCCGGCGCTGTCGCTTGAAAAACGCCTTCTGAACCACCGGCGGGAAATCACCACAAAATACGAGAAGCGCTGGCTGGAAGAGGGCAAGGACATTCACCATCTGTATTTCGTCAAAAAAGCTCCCTGGACGGTTCAGCGGCTGACAGGGCCGAAAGGAGAAGACGCGATGCACGTTCACGTTCCCGGAAGCTCGTTCGATCCGGACGCGTTGGCTCAGGCAGTCCGCGGTCGGGTAGGCCGCACAGGCGAAGCCGGCGGGGAACAGTCCGGCTTTTGGGCGTTCCATTCCGTCTGGACGGGAGAGGACGCCGCGCTGGTCGAGGCGATCTGCACCGACGACGGGTTTGAGCAGAAATTTTACTTTAAAGTCGTTCGTCGGGACGACGGCCTGCTGGTGAAGCTCGACGGGATACACCTGCCGTACTTGACGCCGTCCGTGAGAGGAGCCTTGGCCGATCTAGCCGGTCTGGTGTCGTAAATCATGAAAGAGATGAGGCCCACGACGGGCAAAACGCTTTTGGCTCTTGCCAGCATTTTAGGGCCTATGAGCGGTCGCCGTTTCCTCGACCTGTTTTCCGGATCAGGCCGCGTCGCCGAGACCATGAGGGACCGAGGTGCCGACGTCGTGACGGTGGAAACCGTTCGGAGCCGGGCGGCGGCGATACAGGCGCGGCTGGGGAACAACAGCCACCTCTGCTTAGCTCTCGACGTCCGTCGGGCGCTCAAGTGGCTCTCAAAACACGCACAGACGTTTGACGTCATCTTCGCCGATCCGCCCTACAACGCCGGGTGGATGGAGACGCTGCCGGGCATTCTGGCCGGGTATCCGGAGCTCCTTCGCGACGGCGGGTGCGTCATTTTGGAACATCAAGCCGACGAAAGCGTTCACTTAGAGAAAACGGCATGGGTACAGACCGACGAGCGTCGGTACGGGATCAGCTGTCTGACGTTCCTGCGCCGCCGCGGAGAGGGGGAGTGACGTGTCCAGTCAGCTGAGGGCCATCTATCCGGGCTCGTTCGACCCGATTACCAACGGCCACGTGTTCATTGCCGAGCGCGCCGCCGCCTTGTTTGAAGAACTGTACGTGTCGATTCTGGTCAACCCGCAGAAAAAATCGGCGTTCAGCATCGAGGAGCGGCAGGAAATGGCTCAAGAAGCGCTGAGCCACCTGCCGAACGTGAGGGTGAACGCCTTTGAAGGGCTGCTTGTCGACTTCATGCGTCAAATTCAGTGCCGGGTTGTCGTCCGAGGCTTGCGGGCTCTATCCGACTTCGAGTACGAGTTTCAGATGGCCCAGATGAACCGCCAGCTGGCGCCTGAAATTGAAACGCTCTTTATCGTCACCGAGGCCCGTTACTCCTACCTGTCCAGTCACGCCGTCAAGGACGTGTTTCGGTTCGGCGGCGCCGTGCAGAACATGGTTCCTCCGGGCGTTTACCGCCGTCTTCGCGAGAGGTTTCTGCCGTTCAGGGGCACGGATCGGCAAGAATAAAGTGCTCTTTCAGCACGTCCCTGCTGCGCGGGGCGTCGGTCAGCTCTTCCCAAAGTTTCGCGCCCCTGAGGCCAAGAAGCGCCATGCTCTGGGCAATGTCGCTGTGAGGAACGTCGCCCAGCCGGGAAACGACCGGCAGGTGCGCCGCGTCTCTCATTTGAGCCAAAAGACGCCTTCCGTTTGGGGAAGCGGCCAACGGCCGAATCCACTGCGGCCCGGCGGACTGGAACGCTTTGTTTTCCGGCTGCTTCAGCCCTAAAAAGACGTACAGCAGCTGACGGAAAAGCCGCGTCCTCGGGTATCGGCGGGTGGATAGCCGCTCCACCAGCTCTTCGACGGTCGGGGCGTCCTCGTAGGCGTCCAGCAGGGCGTTTTCTATTCCCTCGCCGAACTCGGCGTAGCTTTGCAGCGACTCGCTCGTCTCCCGGTGGAGGAGGACTTTCAGCGCCGTCCAATAACGCTTCGTGTCCGTCACAGCCCTTCCGCCCCTGAGACAACATTTTAAAATTTCGGCCGACGGGGCGGGTACGCAGACCAGAGCCTCATCGGTCCGGTTCTCGGCGAGCAGCGCGCGCACGGCCGCCGCGCTCGAAAGGCGGCCGCACGGCCGGCTGTCCGAATACCCGGCGCCTTCCCGCTGAATTGGGAACAGATCTGGATTCCAGCCCTGACGCAGCGCCGCCTCGACGTACGACAAGGCGAGAAGGTTGTTGGGAGAGGAAAAAAGCGGGCTGGGGCGGCCGAGCTCGGCTTGCGCCGCTTGGGCTCGGGACACGGCGTAAGAAGCGCCGCTGTCCAAGTTTTGCCGAAGAGCCGCCTTGAAAGCGGCACTTTCGTGAACTAAAATAGAAGCCGTTTCCCTCAGCGGCTCGCCGGGAGTTTCCATGCCAAAGCTGAGCGCCGTCACCACGCCAGTCGCCTGAAGCAGTTTCACCGCCCCGGCGGCGAAGACGCCCGCGTTGAACGAGCAAAACGGCAGCGGAAGCTCAATAACAAGGTCTATCCCGCAGCGGACTGCCGCTTCGGCGCGCTTGTGAGGGGCGGCCACCGCCGGGAGTCCTCGCTGGGTAAAATAGCCTGACATCACCGCGATCGTCGCGTTGACGACGGTTTGACGCTTTAACTGTTCGATTTGCCGGGCGTGCCCGAAATGAAACGGGTTGTACTCGGCCACAATGCCTACCACAGGTTCCATAGGCGAAACTCCCTTCGGGAAGAACTCTGTTTCGTCGCTTAATTGTACCCCACCGAGAGAATCGGGACATACAGTCGAGGAGGTTCTGTCATGAAGATTTTGGTTATCAACTGCGGCAGCTCGTCTCTGAAGTACCAGCTTTTCGACATGGCCGACGAAAGCGTGCTGGCCAAAGGGCTCGTTGAGCGAATCGGTATCGACGGTTCACGGCTCAAGCACACCCGGACGGGGCAGGAAGCCGTTCTGGTTGAACAGCCTATTCCGGATCACAAAGTCGCCGTCTCGCTGGTGCTCAAAGCCCTGTTGGATAAACAGCACGGGGCGATCAAGAGCCTTGACGAACTGGGCGCAGTCGGCCACCGAGTCGTTCACGCCGGAGAAAAATTCTCCTGCTCCGTTCGCTTGGACGACGCCGTCATGGCGGCCCTGAAAGAGTGCATTCCCCTGGCGCCCCTTCACAACCCGGCCAACATCATCGGCATCGAAGCCATCAGCGCCTCCCTGCCGAACGTGCCTCAGGTCGGCGTGTTCGACACCGCGTTCCACCAGACCATGCCCGACTACGCGTACATGTACGCCGTTCCCTACGGGTATTACAAAGACGCGAAAGTTCGCCGCTACGGCTTCCACGGCACGAGCCACCTGTTTGTGTCCCATCGGGCCGCAGAGATTCTCGGCAAGCCGATCCAGGACCTCAAAATCGTCACCTGCCATCTGGGCAACGGCAGCTCGGTCACGGCGGTCAAAAACGGCAAGAGCGTTGACACGTCCATGGGCTTCACCCCTGTCGCCGGCCTCGTCATGGGCACCCGCTGCGGCGACGTTGACCCGTCCGTCGTCACCTACATTGCCGCCAAAGAAGGCGCCGAAAAGGCTGACAAGATTCTCAACAAAGAGAGCGGACTGCAGGGCATTTCCGGCAAAAGCAGCGACATGCGGGACATCGAAGAGGGCATGAAGGCCGGCGACGCTCGGTGCACGCTCGCTTACAACATGCTCTGCTACGGCATCCGCAAGTACATCGGCGCCTACGCGGCCGCCATGGGCGGCATTGACGTTCTGGTGTTCACCGCCGGCATCGGCGAGAACAGCCCGGAAGTCCGCGCGTCCGTTGCCGAAGGGCTGGAATTTTTGGGAATCAAAGTCGATGCGGCCAAGAACGACTTCCGCGGCAAAGAGCGGATCATCAGCCCCGAGGGCGCGCCTGTGACCGTCATGGTGGTTCCCACCAATGAAGAGCTGGTCATTGCCCGGGACACCCTGCGGATCATCTCCGGACGGTAGAAGCCATGACTGAGGAACGGCACGAAGCCTGGCACGCGCCGGCCCTCTTTCCGGACGAGGCGCCGGGATCCGAAAATTCTTTTCAGTGGAACCTCGGCTTGGCAGAGCCGATAACGGTTGGCGGCGCTGAGTATTCGCTGAGCGAACCGGCCCAAATCACCGCCAAAATGAGCCGTCAGAACGGCTCGGTTCTCTTGATCCTGTCACTGTCCTGCCGAATTATCACCCCATGCCGGAGATGTCTCCGTCAAGTTGGTGTTGCAATTCAGGACGACTTCATGTATTCTTTTATCTTGCGATCCGACGTACTTGGAGAGGAAAGCTCCGCCGGCTCAGGGGCCGGTGATGAGGCTGTACTCGTCCCGGTCGCTCGGCTAACTGGCCCGATAGACCTCGGCGATCTGGCATGGGAGTGCTTCATCTGCTCGCTGCCGCCCTACGTTTCGTGTGAAGGCGGCTGTGAAGATGCGGTTGAGCGCTACGGCTCCACGGCCGACCCCAGAATGCAGGTCTTCGCCGATCTTTTCAAAGCGGAAAAGGAGGGAACGAGTAATGGCAACCCCGAAGGGTAAAACATCCCACCGCAGAACACACCTGCGCAAAGCCCACTGGCTCGGAGCTCTGAACAGCCCTGAGACGACGGCCTGCTCTCACTGCGGCGAACCCGTGGCAAACTACACGGTATGCCCGGCCTGCGGATATTACAAAGGCCGTAAGGTCATGACCGTCGCAGCTGACAAAGCTGCCGCCGCCGCCGAATCCGAAGAGGCTGAATAACCTGTAATCAGCTGGGTCGGGCTCGCTGAGCCCGGCCCTTTGCCCTTGATAGGGACGGCTTGTTTTTCGCCGCTTGACTTCGTTGAACTCGTCGGGTAAAATGCTCCGGTACGGGCGATTAGCTCAGAGGAAGAGCGCTTCCCTGACACGGAAGAGGTCACAAGTTCGAGTCTTGTATCGCCCACCATTGCGAATAGGAGCCCCGCCGGATTATTTCCGGCGGGGCTTTTTTGTTTTGGGAACAAATATGGAGCGAAAGTCTCAGAGGATCGCCTGCGTACTCTCACAAAAATACTTGCTTTCGTGCATAGGACGGTGGCTTGTCCGCTGATGAAAAATAAAAATCACCGTACATGCGGCGGACGGCCGGCAGAGACAAGGAAGGGGCAAGGTGGCGGGCACGACGGTTGGAACCATTCTCTTTGACAAACAGCTGTAGTGATGCCGAAGAGCCCTTTTCTGGCCTTTGGCTGACGCTTGCCCATGCTTTGAGGATATTTCTGCGTCAGTCGCTAAAAGAGCGGAGGATTCCTTTTCTATTGGACGTCGGCAACATAACGAGCGGCCGCTGCGGGCAGTCGAAGAGGTTCAACGCGGAAAAAACCAGCCGTCCGTTTTGCTCGGCAGCCGAACTGATGACCGATTTGAATGCTGATGAGCAGGCGCAGTGTTTGGGGCGTAACAAATGCACCGCTAAACAGCGAGGCAGCATGGGCGGCTTGAACGGGCGGCTGAGGGGCTCCAGATGGACTCAAAGGCCATCTACTGAGCGATTCTTCCCTGATTTCCACAAACGCTACATCTTGTCTTGCAGGCTGTTATTAGTGTTTACCTCAGCGATGAGGTCGGAGCTTCATGGTATTGAAATAGTGGAACACCCGGCAATTTGTCGGGCAGATAACAAAATGTGTCAGCTTAAAGCGTCAAGAGGCGTTGTAACGTCAGCACTTAGTCTCCGTCGGCCTAAGGAACAGCATTATTTTCCGCTGGTCCTGGCTCGGGCAAACTGGCGTCGCGTGACAACCTGAGTTCGCTGTCATCAGCGATAAAAAGTGTTAGAATAATCTATAAGTAGAATATGGTGTAGTTTTAAAGACAAAATAAATGAAATAAAAAATAACTTGGAAATACCCCTTTCTGTTTGGAGATAAAAGCGGTATACTGCAACAAAGCTGAAAGACTCTCGAGGGGGGAGCGAGGCGATGATCGTCGGTATAGGCGTTGATCTGTGCTCAATTGTGCGCATGGAGCGATGCTGTGCCGACGATTTTTTTATTCGCCGGGTATTCACGCCTGATGAGGCGGCGTACTGCCTCCGTCAGGCTGCCCCGGCCCGCCATTTCGCCGCGCGTTTTGCCGCTCGGGAGGCGTTTGTCAAGGCGGCCGGGCTCGGCCTGCTTGAGATAGGCTTTCATAACGTGTCTGTGGCCCGGGACGCGGCCGGCCGGCCGTCTCTTCTTCTGTCCGGACGGGCGGAGGAAGTCTGCCGCGGGGGGACAGTTCATCTGTCGCTGTCCCACGATGGCGGGCAGGCGATAGCATTTGTGGTGATTGAGAGGTGAACCGATGAAAAAATATTACGATTCGGCTTCGGTCGCGAAGCTCGACGCGGGGTTGATTTCATCGGGGATTCCCAGCGCCGTGCTGATGGAAAACGCCGGCGGCGCAATAGCTCGCGACGTTTTGGAGCTTTTCCCGGCGAATGGCTTGCCGCGCAGGGCAGTCATCTGCGTTGGGGCTGGCAACAACGGCGGCGACGGTATTGTGGTCGCCCGGCGGCTGGCCCTTTCCGGTTGGGCTGTGACAATTCTTCTGACTCGCGATCGGGAGGCGCTGAAAGGCGACGGGGCAGTCTTTGCCCGGTTTGTTCCGTCCTCTGTCAGATGGGAAGCGTCCGGCCGTTTAAGCGATGAAGAGGTTCTTCGGGCGTTTGACGCCTCTGACGTGGTCCTTGACGGGCTGCTCGGCACTGGGACAACCGGTGAGCCTCGCGGCGAGATACGTCGGCTGATCGGCCTGCTGAACCGCTCGGCCGCGCCGTGTCTTTCAATAGACCTGCCGTCGGGGATCGAGAGCGGCGGCCCTTGGGTTCAGGCGGCTTTCACGTCGTCTATAGCGGCGTACAAGGCTTCCTGCGCTAGCGGTTCCCGTCGGACGGCCTGCGGCCGGGTGAAACTTCATGCCCTTTGTTTTGGCGAGGCCGATCAGTTAGAAGAGCCGGCGCTGTGTGGGCTTGAACGCTCTGACGTGGCCGCTTTGGCTCCGCGCTGTCCTAACTGGGCGCACAAGGGAACCCGCGGCGGCGTGCTGATTTTTGCCGGGAGCGATCGATACCGCGGCGCGGCTCTGCTTTCTGCCCGCGGGGCGCTCCGCGCTGGGGCGGGGCTGGTCGTTTTGGCGTCCAGCTCTTCGGTGCTCGACGCGGCTGCGGCGTCCCTGCCGGATGCCATCCTCGAGCGGCTTGACGATGGAAGCGACGCGGCGTCAGTCCTGAGCCGCTGGAAAGATCGCTGTCGGGCGATGATCGTGGGCCCCGGGCTTGGCCGGGATGGCCGAGCCGAGGAGGTAGCCGCGGCGGCGGCCGGCTTTGACGGCTCAAGCGTCTGGGACGGCGACGGGCTCAGCTTCCTTCCTCGGCTGGGCACATCTTCTGGGAGACGGTGCCTGACGCCTCACGAAGGGGAGGCGGCGCGGCTTCTCGGCGGCTGGGATTTTGAAAGCGCTCCCGATCGTCGGGCCGAAGGCGCCCGCCGGCTGGCCGGACTGTTTGGGCCGACGCTTTTGAAGGGCCCTGGCTCGCTGGTCGCCGGAGAAAAGATATCGGTTATCGAGGCGGGCGGTCGGGTGCTGGCCGTCCCCGGTTCGGGCGACGTGCTGAGCGGCGCTGTCGGCGCCATGCTGGCCGCCGGTCTGGACTGCGAAGCGGCCCTTGTCGTCGCGGGCTGGTGTCACGGACGAGCCGGCGACCGGCTGACAGAGCGGCTCGGAGCTGACGGACGTCTGGCTCAGGAAATTGCCGACGAGCTGCCCCAGTGCCTGAACGAGGTCTGCTCATGACCGGCGGAGAAAGTTTTTCTCTCTTTCTGGCTACGCCGGACGAGACGGTTCGTCTCGGCGAGATGCTCGCCCGCTGCGCGTTCCCGGGGCTGGCTATTTTCCTTGAAGGCGATCTCGGGGCAGGCAAGACGACCCTTGTGACGGGGATGTGTCGGGCCTTGGGCTGGGACAGACCGTCCAGTCCGACCTTTGCGATCGTCAACGAGTATCCGGCTCGCCAGCCTTTGGCGCACGTTGACCTGTACCGGCTGGAGGACGTGGACGAGCGGGACTTCGGGCTGAGCGATTACCTTTCCGACGGTTGGATCTTGGCGATCGAGTGGCCCGACCGGCTGAGGGCGGCTGAGTTTCCCGAGTGGTGGCGCATTCAGCTGACCTGCGCCGATTCGGGGCGGAACGTTCGTCTGAGCTCTTCAGGACGCTTGGCCTGCGAAGCGTTGGAAAAACTTCGAGCGGAGGTCTGCCGTGGCGACTGAGACGATTCTTTCAATCGACTGTGCAAATCGGTGGACTTGCCTCGGCCTGTGGCGGAACGGTCCGGTTGGCCAGATGGAGCTGAACTTGGGACGCCGTCAGGCGGCTCAGTTGCCTCTGGCGGTTGAGGCGCTGATGAATCTGGCCGAATTTCAGCTATCCGGCGTGACTGCTGTGGCCCTGACGGTTGGCCCCGGTTACTTCACGGCCCTGCGAATCGGCTTGGCCTACGGGAGCGCGCTGGCGTTTGCTCTCGGAGTGCCAGTGGTTCCGCTGTCGTCGCTTGAAGTGCTGGCCCGGTCGTTTCCGGCCGATGGTCTCGTCGTGCCACTCATCGCCGCCTCTCGGAGTCGGGCGTTTTCCGGCGCGTGGCTCCACGGGCGGCAAGTCCTTGAAGAAGCGGAGCGCTCCAGAGAAGATCTGGACGCGGCGCTGAGCGGTTTTAAAGAAGCCAAATATCTGGTCGCAGCAGCTGACGAGCGGCTGTTTTCCGAAGGTGACAGCGGGGGAATAACGGTCATTCCTTCTGCCAGCGGCACTGCAGCGGCCGGTTTGGGATTTGAACGTCGGGAGGAAGCTGTTTCTCCTGGGGGGATTCGGGCTCGCTATTTGAGGGAACCCGGACTGGGACGGAGCGTGTAAGAAATCCTGGAGGTGAATGGTTTTGGAGAAGAAACACTTTAAGGTTCTGGTCAACGCCGGATGGTGCAAAGGCTGCGGCCTGTGCGTCAGCGTCTGCCCCAAAAAGGTGCTGGCGCTCAACGAGCGGGTGAAGAGCGAGCCGGTCAATCAGGACGACTGCATCGGCTGTCATCAGTGCGACTTCATCTGCCCAGACCTGGCGATTACCGTTCAGAACGACGAGGGGGAAAGCTCGAATGGCTAATGTCAAGTTCTGGCAAGGGAACGAAGCGGTGGCGTACGGCGCGTTAGCCGCCGGATGCCGGTTCTTCGGAGGGTACCCCATCACTCCGTCTACCGAGATTATGGAAACAATGGCCGTCGAGCTGCCCAAAGTCGGCGGCGCGTTCATGCAGATGGAAGACGAACTGTCGGCCATAGCGAGTTCCATCGGCGCGTCCATCGCCGGCCTCAAGTCCATGACCGCCAGCTCTGGCCCCGGTTTTACGCTGAAGCAGGAAAACCTCGGCTTGGCCTACGAAGCGGAAATTCCGCTGGTTGTGGTCGACGTCATGCGCGGCGGCCCGTCTACTGGGCTTCCCACTCAGGCGTCCCAGCAGGACGTTATGCAGGCCCGGTGGGGAAGCCACGGCGACCACGGCACTATCGCCTACGCTCCGGCGTCGGTTGCCGAATGCTTCTCCCTGACCGTCCAGGCGTTTAACGACGCGGAGAGGTACCGTCAGCCGGTGCTCATCATGAGCGACGCCGAAATCGGACACATGCGCGAGAAGTTCATCGTCCCGGACATGAAGGATTTCACCATCGTGAACCGCAAGCGTCCCACCTGCAGTCCTGATGAGTTTGTGCCGTACCGTCCGGACGTGTGCGACGAAGTGCCGCCCATGGCCGCGTTTGGCGACGGCTACCGCTGGCACGTCACCGGCCTCACCCACAACGAGTGGGGATTCCCCACCGGCGACCTAGTGGAAATTGAAAAGAAAATGAAGCGGCTCATGAACAAGATCGACCGATTCCGCAACGACATCGTCAAGTATGACCTTGTTCACGCCGAAGACGCCGAAATACTTGTCGTCTCCTACGGCTCGGTGTCGCGTTCCAGCATCCGCGCCGTCCTCGACGCCCGCGCCAAGGGCATTCGGGCCGGACACTTCCGCCCGATCACGCTGTGGCCTTTTGCCGACAAGGAACTTGAACGCCTGGCGAGAAAAGCTAAAGTCGTCATCGTTCCTGAGCTGAACTGCGGCCAGTTCGTCCTGGAAATTGAACGGGCTATCCACGGCAAAGCGAGAGTTGTGCCAATGAGCTTGATCAACGGCGAGCTGTTCCAGCCGTCAGAGATCCTTGAAAAGATCGTGGAGGAGGCGAAGTAGAATGCCGTCGAAAGAAGTATTTGATTGGATTCGTCCTCGTTTTTTCCCGCACATCTGGTGTCCCGGGTGCGGTCACGGCATTATCCTGAACGCGCTGCTGCGCACGTTCGCTACCTTGGGGCTTGACCCAACTCAGACCGTACTGGGCTCCGGAATCGGCTGCTCCAGCCGTATGCCCGGCTACGTCAACGCCTGCACGCTCCACACGACCCACGGCCGTTCGCTCGCGTTCGTCACCGGCATCAAAATGGCCAACCCCAAACTCACCTGCATCGACGTCATGGGTGACGGCGACTGCAGCGCCATCGGCGGCAACCACTTCATTCACGCCTGCCGCCGCAATATCGACATCACCGCCGTCGTCATGAACAACAACATTTACGGCATGACCGGCGGACAGATATCGCCCACGACGCCGGTGGGGTCCATCGCCAAGACCGCGCCGTACGGCGCCATTGACCCGGCGTTTGACATCTGCAAACTGGCTGCCGGCGCAGGGGCCAGCTACGTTGCCAGAAGCTGCGTCGCTAACCCGCGGGAAATCGAAAAGTTCTTAGCCGCCGGCATCAAGCACAAAGGCTTCTCGGTCGTCGAAATCGTCACCCACTGCCACACCCAGTACGGCCGGTACAACAAACTCCGCACGCCGCAGGCTAACATGGCGTTCTTCAAAGAGCGCATCGTCCCGGTTCGTAAGGCTGAAACCATGACGCCGGAAGAGCTGACCGGCAAAATCGTTACCGGCGAATTTGTCAACATCGACCGGCCGGAGTACTCTGAACAGTACTACGCCAAGGTCGCGAGCGTCCGCTCGAAGGAGGCCTAGCCATGTCGAAACGTTTTGAAATCTGCTTGGCCGGATCCGGCGGGCAGGGCGTCATCACCGCGGCAGTCATGATCGGCGAAGCCGCCGCCGAATTTACCGACGGCCTTTACGCCGTGCAGACCCAGAGCTACGGCCCCGCGGCCCGAGGCGGCAGCGCCAAGGCTGAAGTGGTTCTCTCCACCGAACCTATCGACTACCCCAAGCCCATGAGCCCTGACCTGACCATTTGCCTCAGCGGGCAGGCGGCGGAGAAGTACGGACACTTCGTCAAACCGTCCGGACGGCTGATTTTGGACGATTTCATGGTTCAGGAAATCCCGGACGTGGAAGCCAACATCTACAGCCTGCCGGTTGTCACCACCGCTCGGGACGTCATCGGCCGGGAGATCGTCACCAACATGGTTGCGCTGGGCATGGTCGCCCGCGTGCTGGAACTTGAGCAGGTCATGACGCCCGACGCCATCCGCAAAGCCATGCTCGACCGGGTTCCCAAGGGGACCGAAGAGCTGAACGCCAAAGCGTTTGACGAAGGCTACAAAATCTTCAAGGCCAGCCAGTCGCACCACTTCCAGTAAGCTCTTAACAAACCGCCGCGCGGGACAAGCCAGAGGCCTGTTCTCGCACGGCTTTTTCGGAGGAAACTATGAAACTTGAAATTGAAGGCGTCAACTCGTTGGGACAGGGACTGTCACACCTTCCCGACGGCCGGGTCGTCTTCTGCACCGGCGCTCTGCCCGGCGAAACTGTGGTCGCCCGGTTGACGATGGAGAAGAAAGCCTACGCCGTCGCTGAAATTGAAACCGTCGCCGTCCCTCACCCTCAGCGGGTCAAACCGTCCTGCCGGTGGTACGAAACCTGCGGCGGCTGCCAACTCCAGCACGCCAGCCGCTCCCTTCAGCTTGAACTGAAAAGCCTCATCGTCGAAGACAGCTTGAGAAGGCTCGGCGGCTTCGACCTGCCGGAAAAAATCTCCTGCCTTCCGTCGCCAGTTCAGTGGGGCTACCGGAACAAAGCCTCCTTCCCGGTTCGCAGGACGGCCAGCGGCGAAACGACAGGCTTCTTCAAAATGGGAACTCACGATATCGTTCCCATTGAAACCTGCCCGTTAGTCTGCGACCAAGCGGCTCAGCTCTATGGCACTCTGCGCGGCCTCGTGCAGGACGGCGGGTTTTCAGCCTACGACGAAAAGACCGGCCGAGGCTGGCTGCGCCACATAGTCGTCCGGGCTTCAACGTACGGCAGCGGCCTGCTCGCCCTGCTCGTCGTCACCTCCAAACCCGACCAAGAGGGGATGGCGAGCTTGCGGGACCTGTGGCGCTACCTTCAGAGCCGCCAGCCAGCGCTCTCCGGTCTTGCCCTCTCGATCAACCCGAGCCGGGGCAACCGAATCATCGGAGACGAAACGGTCCCAGTCGCCGGAACCGATCGAGTTCATGAATGCCTTGGCCCCTTTCGGCTCGAGTACGACGGCACCTCGTTCTTTCAGGTCAACACCGCTCAGGCCGCTCGGCTATTCGACTACGCCTCGTCTCTTGTTCCAGACGGAAGCCGAACGCTTGAACTGTACTGTGGCGTTGGATCGCTCACAGCGTTTCTCGCCCGAAAAAGCAGAGCCGTCACCGCCGCTGAAATATGGCCTCCTGCCGTTGAAATGGCGCGGAAAAACATGAGCGGCAACAACTTAACGAACGTCGAGCTTCGCCTTTCTCCGGCGGAAAAACTGCCGTCCGATCCGTTCGAAGGTCAGGACTGTCTCGTCGTCGACCCGCCGCGTACCGGCTGCGACGGCGAAATGCTCGCCCGGCTCGCCGGGACGTCGATCAAGTCGATCGTCTACGTCTCCTGCAACCCTGCCACGCTGGCCCGTGACGCAGCTCGCCTGCAAAGTGCCGGATATCAGCTTGTCACCTCATCGGTCAGAGCCTTTGACATGTTCCCCCAAACCAGCCATGTGGAGACGGTAGCTCTGTTGTCCAAACTAAATACAGAACATCATTTAGATATAGAAATAGGGGAAGATGAATTATCTGAAATTGACTTTTCAAAAGACGCAACTTATGGAGAAATTAAAAAGTATGTGTTAGATAAATACGGACTAAAAGTTTCAAGCCTATATATTGCACAAATAAAAAGGAAACATGGTCTAATAGAGAGAGAAAATTATAATTTTAGTAAGAAAGAAAATCAAAGAGTGCCAAATTGCCCAGAAGAAAAAGAAAAAGCAATCGAAGATGCTTTAGAGCATTTTGGAATGATTTAAATAATATCTAAGATTGAAAATTTTAAAATTAAGACTTAAAAACTTTAAGATTAAAAAGATATGTACTTCTTATATAACCTAAGAAGATTAATTGAAAATCAGGGGAACGATGATGGTAAAATAAAAAATTTTAACAACTAAAGAAGAATTAGGCATTATTGCCAAAGAGGTTTTTATGAAGTTAAAAATACTGAAAAAGACTTGTTAGAATTGAAAATTTTAGATCATTGTGCAGGGTTTCGTGTCATAATAGTGATAGAGGCAAATAGTTATGTAAATATAAAGAGTTCAAGACTTCTACCAAAGTTTAAAACTCAAAAAATAAATAGTTGGTGTGCTGCTTAGAGTAACCATTTTGATAATGTGGATGCGAAACAAAAAGAGATAATCAGACTTCGTAAAAAATTGAAACAGGTTGAAATGGAGAATGATATTTTAAAGCAAGCTGCACTACTGTTAGGCAAAAAATAGACCTCATTATCTCGAACCGAGATAAATATAGCATTAGTGCAATGTGTAGACTACTTGGGGTCACAAGAAGTTTAGTCTATTATCATTTGAACAAAGAAAAAGATGTGAAATTAGATGAAGATGAAAAACTAATAGAAGAAATAAAAGAAATATTCAGAAGAAGTAGAAACAACTATGGAACACGCAAAATAAAAAAAGAACTAGGGAAAATTGGATATAAAATATCGAGAAGAAAAATAGGCCGAATAATGAAGAAAAATGGCCTAGTCTCAAACTATACAGTAGCACAATATAAAGTAATAAGATCCAAATGCAACGAAGAAGACATCCCTAACCTTTTAAATAGATAATTTGACAATAGAGACTATTTAGAAGCAATAGTAAGCGACCTAACATATGTAAGAGTAGGAAAAACATGGAATTATATATGTTTAATAATAGACTTAAACAGCCGTGAAATAATAGGATACTCATCAGGTAAAAACAAAGATGCAAATCTAGTAGCAGAAGCATTTTACTCAATAAGGCAGCCACTAAATCGTATAAAAATATTTCACACAGACAGAGGAAGAGAATTTAAAAATATAAAAATAGAAGAAATATTAAAGGTATTTGGGATAAAAAGATCGCTAAGTAAAAAAGGAAGCCCATATGATAACGCAGTAAGCGAAGCAGTCAATAAAGTAATGAAGACAGAATTCATATATCAGGAGAACTTTACTAATTTCCAAGAACTTAATCTAAAATTAGCAGAATACGTATATTGGTATAATAACCTAAGGATTCATGGATCTTTAGGATATAAAACACCAGTAGAATATAGAAAAGCAGAATAAAAAGCTCTGGAAGTTTCATAAATTAAATAAAATATATGAACAGACTGTCAAGGGCAAATTTCAACGAAATTTGGGCGAAGCCTTTACCCTTGATTGTCTGAGAATATATTTTATAATCTAAAGAAACTTTCAAGCTTGATAATGTTCGGTTATAAATTGTCTAAAAAAGGGTTGCCATTCCATGTATTTGGGTTCATTAGAAGAATGCCGAGCAATGGGTAACATGACGCTGATGTGTTTATACACAAAAAAGCTACACGTGCGTTGGCTGACAACAGGGAGCTAAGTAAATTAACACCAGCTAAAATGTTTGACGCTATTAATAAATGACAAGTATATGAAATTGGTTTTACCTAGTTTAAAAAAGAAATTATAATGAAAATATGGAGGCTAAGAATATGAAGATTAATAATGAATGTTGTTGTGGATGCAAAACAGAAAAGCCGGATCAAATTAAAGACAATTGTCCTGTATGTAATAATGAAGGGATTTCCGTTAGTAAAGTAACTGTTGAACATCTAGTGGTAGATGATTATCGTAATGCTGTTAACGGAGATCAATATAAGATTTGCATGAACGAGGACTGCGACGTTGTTTACTATAACTTAGATAATGAAATAAAATTCTTGAAAGACCAAGTTAGAGTTCCTATCTGGTTTAAGAAAGATGCAGATCCTAAGTATGCTTGTTATTGTAGCGAAGTCACAGAAAATCAGGTAATTGAAGCAGTTGTAAAGCATGGCGCGAAATCCGTAAAAGAAGTAAATGCCATCACTGGGGCAATGAAAAATTCTAATTGTAAAGAAAACAATCCGTTGGGAGTTTGTTGTCATAAGATTATTCAGGAAGCTATCGATAAAGGCTTGAAAATGAAATAATTACAGTCGATATGTTCCTACAAACGAGAGCCAATCTTTGATATGTTTCCATCTACGAGCGTGGATATGTTCCCCATAACCATAGGGGTTGAGACGGTGGCGATGCTCAGCCGCTAGGGCACGCGGAGCTGATAATTACAGCAAGAGCTTATTTATAATGATTCTTTTGTAAGATGATAATTCTCGGAATATTGGTCTGCTCCCCGTCAATAGGACACCAGCTGAAAATCTTGCGTACCAAGTTGGCTGGACAACGTTACTTATTCAGTGGGAAGATGATGAGAAAAAAGGACTTCAAGTAAAAACTCCATCGGATAAATTTAAATGGAATCAACTTGGCGAATTATATCAGTGGTTTACAGACACCTACGCCCATTTATCGTTAGAAGATTTGAAAGATAGATTAAAGAAGAATATCACTTATATTAATGCAATGATTGATAGGATGAGTGATGAAGAATTATTTGAACCGCACATGAGAAAATGGGCTGACGAGGCTACAAAAACGGCAGTATGGGAAGTATATAAGTTTATTCACGTGAATACTGTCGCTCCTTTTGGAACTTTTAGAACTCAAATCAGAAAATGGAAAAAGATGGAACTGTAATTCTAATTTATCAAGCTGAACAATAAAGGTGTATGTTGCTGACCCGACGGCCGCGCATAGCTCGTGCCGTTGAGGCCACGCGTGTATGCATATGTTGAATCAGATAGAGAAAGGAACAGGGAAAGAGGCTCGAAGCTGGAATAACTGGCATGAATTAAACCTTCTCTTTCACGGGACGCGCCATCATTTGCGGCAGAATGTTTTTTACTATGCTGAGCGCGAACTTGATACGGTGTCTTTACTTGCCAAAGAGCAAGCGGAGGAAAGCTCTTGTGTCTGTCTAATCGTTACGCAGAGCGCCAAGTTGTCAAAGAAAGAACGCAGCGCAGAGCATGTGCCCGTTTTGAGGCGACTCCACAAAATAGGTCGATTTCTTCTTACGAAGCAGAGAGAATAGAAAAGAGGTTGTCTCAGGCCAGCTGAGACAACCTCTTTTTATTGACGCAACGCCCGCTATTCTTTGTCGCTGAACAGCATTCGGCCGACGGAGAAGGCTTCTTCCAGATCAAGGCAGAAGGAGCAGCAGGGGCATATTTCATTTTCCTTGGCGAACTCGTCATAATCCTGCTGGGACTTGAAAAAGAGCATGGAGCAGCAGCAACATGAAGCCCAGTTGTCGCTGGCTTTCAAGTCGGAGTGCAGCACGCGGATAGCCTCTCGGTCCGGCAGAGCGCAGCATATCTTTTTATCCTTGATCGCGATGCGGATCGCGACGCCGCTGTTGCTGCAGGACGATGTGACGACGATGTCTTGATCGAAGGTGAAGGCGCAGCCGAGGGCGTCGATGGCGCACATGCAGTAAACCGCGCGGCCGTCGGCCAACGTCACCAGGTGGTGGGACGGCTTGGCTGAGACAGGGTAGATAGAAGAAACGCTGCCGTCTTCTTCGATTGCCAGAGCGTTTTTGGACTGGAGCGTTTTAACCATCGCTTTTTCGGCGTCGTTCGCGGCGAAAAACGGTTTGTGAGTGTCCGCAATGGAATTGATGATCCGGTTGCGGAACGCGTTTTCCTCGGCGGTTAAGCGCGCAGCGATGCTGTCAATGATGATACGGTCCCTGTCGTAATTCTTGAAAGTCAGCGAGTCCCTAAAGTTTGCTATGATACCAACACCCTTTCTTGAGTGATAATGAATGAGCCTAGGCTCAGGCGAGCGCTTAAAGCGTGATGATCTGGTCGACTCCTGCTGAGGCGAGCGTGGCGTACAGGTTGGGGAAACAGCCGATCGCCGCGCCGTCGACCAGTTTGTCGTCAATCCCGCGCTCGATCGCGCACAGGTCGCAGGCCATCAAGATCGTTCCATATTTCTTGTGAATCTTCTCTAGACGATCGCCAGTGCTACTGCCGCGCGTGAGCAGGAACGTGTTGTCGAAAAAGAACATCATTCCCGCGACCTCAACGCCGTGACGCTCCTCAAGCATCTGCGGAATAATCATCTTGTCCAGAATGCGCTGTGCGTTTGTTGTTGAGAAAATATACACGACCTTCATGTTGCTTCAACCTCCTCACTCATGATTGATTGCCGGGGCAGAGCTGTTCTGCCTCAAAAGGGAAAATAACAGTTACAGCCGTTAGAGGATAAAAACGCCGGTGGCTAGACAGATTCAATAAGTTTCGACTCGCGGAACGCCTTCCGCAAAAGGTCGGTGAGGTCACTCTCGTAGGTTTTGAACTGTTCAGAAGTGCGGTCGCGCGGGCGGGGCATGTCGATGGTAACATCAGCTAAAAGTCGGCATCCATTGGACCCCATGACGAGCACCCGATCGCTGAGGAAGACCGACTCGCTGACGTCGTGAGTTACCATGACGACGGTCGTCGCCACTTGACGCACCATGAGATCAAGCTCGTTCTGCATGATTTCGCGCATCTGAAAGTCAATGGCACCAAGAGGTTCGTCCAGCAGGAGCACTTTAGGACGGCTGGCCAGCGCGCGCACAACGGCTACGCGCTGCTGCATGCCGCCGGAAAGCTGAATCGGGAACTTGTTCTCGTGCCCCTTCAGGTGCGCCAGTTCCAACAGCTCCGCGAGCCGCTCTTCTTTTTCCTTGCGCGATGCGCCGGCAATCTTCATCGAGTAGAGAATATTGTCTTTGACGGTCATCCACGGGAAGAGCGCGTAATTTTGAAAGACGTATCCCCGCTCGACGCCGGGGCCTTCAATCTTCTGGCCGTCAAGCGTGATGGATCCCTCGGAGCAGGTCTGAAAGCCAGCCATAATGGTGAGAAGCGTCGTCTTGCCACAGCCCGAGGGTCCAAGCAGCGAGACGAATTGCCCCTGTTCCACCTGAAACGAAAGGTCGCCGATGACAAAATGGGTTGAACCATTCCGCTCGATGAAGAACTTTTTGACGTGATTAATTGCCAGCTGCGCCATCTTTATATCTCCATCCTGTTAGGCACCGTTCGAGCAACACGATGCTTTGGTCAATGGCAAAGCCGACAAGGGCTGACATAATCATGAGAGCGTACAAGAGGGGCGTCTGCATGCGCACCTGTGCTTCGACCATGATGTAGCCGAACCCGGTGCTGGTGGCGATGAACTCCGCGCAGATGACCGACATCCAAGCGCTCCCCAAGGCGAGGCGACAGCCCGTCAGGAAGTTCGGCAAGGCTCCCGGCAGGACGACGTCCCGCATCACTTGCCACGTTTTCGCCCCCATGCAGCGCGCCGCGTTCTTATAGTTGGGATCAATGTTCATGACCCCGGAAATTGTGTTGATCAGAATGGGGAAAACAGCGCTCATGGTGATCATGAAGACGGTCGGGCCGTCGCCCAGCCCGAACCAGATGATGGACAGGGGAACCCACGCCATGATAGGCACCTGCCGAATCGAGTTCACATAAGGCGACAGCGCGACAAGAGCCGTGCGGGAATAGCCCATCAGAAGGCCCAATGGTAGCCCGATCATGATCGCGAAGACACAGCCTGTGAAAACGCGGGTCAGGGTGATGTACAAGTTTGACATCACTTTTCCGTCAAACCAGCCTGTGAAAAACACTTTCATCGTCGTGAGAAAATCGGGAAGGATCAGGCTTCTGTTGATCGCTTTTGCCACAAAATACCAAATCGCGCAGACAAGCGCTGTGCCCGCCACCATGTAAACGACGCCTTTTTTGCGTCCCATGATGCCAGTTAGATCGAGCCCTCTTCTGGAAGAGTTAACAATTGAACGTTCAGTTTTTGCCATGCTTTGGACGTTTCTTCTCTGCGTTCAACGTGCAGGACGTCCGTCAAGAGTCCGTTGCAGAGAGAACCTTCTAACCTCCTGACCGTGTCGTTGTAAAACCGAATGAAATTTTTAAAGTTCTGGCCCTGAAGCGCGTCGTTGTGAACGAGGAGCACCGCTGTTGGCGCGCCGCTCGGCAGGGGACGGAGCACGTACTGCGGCAGCCTGATCGCGTCAGCGGCGTCAAGGACCACGGCGTCTACGGCCCCGCACTCCAGCGCATACGGCAGGGCCGGAGCCGCGATTGGGTGCAGTTCTGCCGTCCGTCCTAAGGTGCGGACGAGGGCCTCGTATTGAAGCACTCGTCCGCTCATATATCCAACCGATCGTGGGGTATTGTTTCCCCGGCTGACGAGAACGTTGGCGTTTTTCACCAGCGGGCCGAAAATCCGAAAGGGAGCGCCGGTCCCAAGGAACTTTTGTGCCGCGTCAGGGCACAGCACCGCCATATCGAAATCGCCGCCGGCCAACGCGAACTCGGCCTGTGTTCCACAGCAGTCGCTCAGCTGTAAAAACGAGAGGCGGTTCATATCGACAGCTTTCGCCTTCGCGCAGTAATCCTGTGCGGCGTGGGCGATGACGTGCCCCGCCAGATCGTTGCCGCAGGCGATTTTCAGGTATTCTCGTGGCGCGCGCCGCGGCGTTATTTCCTGTAAGAGCGTAACGGCCAACGCGGCGCCAAGAATGGCGAAGAGGGGGATAAATCGCCTATTCAACGATACCGTCAACCGCGACGGCCTTCGCTCTCCAATCTTTGTAGCTCATTCCCAGCGGGAAGACTGGGTCAACCTGCTCTGCAATGAACTTGTCAAAGTCAATCGCGCCGCTGGCGTTGAAGTACGTGAGGTCGATGTAGTCATCAAGATTCACCGAATTGATGTCGTCGCGGACGTGGTATTTCTTCATGGTGTCGAGCTGGTTCTGCATGTACTGGCGGTTCAGCTTCCAGCTGAGAGTCCGGCCCTCTTCGTTAAGCTTTTTGTACAGCGTCATCAGGCCAACTTCGAGTGGCACGTTGTAATTCGCGGAGAAAATTTGGGCGGCCTTGTACGGGTGCAGGTACATGAACTGTAAGCTCAGCGTGTGGGCCAGCAGCATTCGGCTGGCCAGCTTGGGGTGCTTTTTAGCGAAGTTGTAGTTCATGCAGACTTTGCAGCACGTGCCGTGTCCGCTCTCGCGCTGGGTGTTCTGGCGCACCATGACCCAGCCGGTTTTTTCGTACTCGGCCATAGAACCCCACGGATCGCAGCAGGTGAACGCGTCCAGTTTGCCGGCCACCATCGCAAAATACGCGTCCGCATCGCTCATCGAATAATTCTCGTAGTTCTTAATATCATTCGGGATCCCCAGCTGGGCAGTCCATTCCTGCCAGTTCAAGTCATTTGCTGTGTCTCCGCCGGCGCAGATTTTTTTGCCGATCAAGTCATGTGGGGTCTTAATCTTAAAGCTGCACACCAGATACTCCGCGCCGCCGGTGTGGTTTTCGGCGGCAATGAAAAGCGGCGTGCCGACCTGCACTGCCCGGAGCGTGGTCGTCCAACCGGCATAGGCCATGTCCATTCTTCCGGCGCTCATCGCTTCGGGGACCTTTCCGTTGCCGGTGATTTCTACTTTCATGCCGAGCGCCTTGAAAATGCCGGAATCTTTGCCGATGCAGGCAGCGGTCATGTGGTCACAGTTGTAGTAGCCGAGGTTGACCGTGTAGTCGGCGTCTTCCTTTGGGAGCGGCTCGAGCGAATACTTTGATACCATCGCCGCAACGATGCTTTCATTGTCAACGGCCATTGCTGACGAAGCGGTCAAGACGGTTCCGAGTGCGATGGATAACGCCAGTGCGACAAGACTCTTTTTCATGTTCAAAAAACTCTCCTTTGTGGGGGATAGATAAAACACACGTTTAGCAACAGTCTTCCATGCCCTCGCCGAAGAGACTGATCCATTTCCCCTCGACGAAGCGAAAAACAGCAAAACCAATATGGATGCCTTTTTGCCCGGAGACCAACAGCTCGACCGGCGGCCGCTCATCGATATCCCGCCACTGCATCCGGTAGTTCTCGAGCGGTGCGCGGGTCCACTCGGAAACGAGAAAATTCCCGTTGCTGGAATACACCGCGACCATTCGGTTTTCGTTTTCGTTTTCCCGGTACATGACGACAAGGTCTTCGATACCGTCGGCGTTGCAGTCTCCTGCGAGCGTCAGAAGGATTTCGCGGTCGGGGACGCACTCCTGGAAACGCTCAATGAGAGACGAAACCGGCGCAGCCCAAACGCGATACGCCAAGCCGTTCAAAAACAGCCCAACCAGTACCGACAGACGCGCCGCTTGGAGCCATATTCGCGGCCTTCTCATTAAGCTCTCCGACGCAGCGTGCGGCACACGTGAAGGAACCAGCCGTAACATCCAATGCCGAGAACGAGCAGGGCGCAGAACAGCTTGAATCGGTCGGAAAAATCGAAGGAAAACTTGTACGCAAAATCGATTTGCCCCTGCGAATGCGAGAGGTCAAAGATCGGCCGAAAACGCTCCGCGAAGAGGTAATTCGTGATGGAACCAAAGATCAGGCCACAAACCACCAGAGTTCCAGTGTAGATAACGACAGCCCTTTTGCCGATCAGACGCCAGATGCTGACCATCTCGGGAAAATTCGTGGCCACGCTCGACAGGAGAAATGTCACGGCAACTCCTGGGGCAGCTCCTGCGCTGACCAGCGCGGCGATAAACGGGATATGTCCCAAAGCGCACACGTACATTACACAACCGAGCAGCGTAATGCCCAACAGCGATACCAGACGCGGATTGCTGAGGTAGTCGAGGATAAAGGACACCGGCATGACGGCAAGCAAAAGCGCGGCAAAAGCCGTGCCGACGAGGATAAATCGACAGGTCTGAACGGCAAGATCGTTGAATCCCCACTCCAAGCCGCCCTTGAGGCGTTGGGCCAGCGGCTGAAGTTTGTAATCATGCGCTTGTTCGGCGTTTCCCGCCAGTCCCGCGGCCATCGGCGATTGAAGTTCAGGCCCTCCCAGAGCATTTCCAATGACGCCGATCGTGGCAGGAATGATAAAACCGCTGAGCAGGTAGACCGTCGCGATCTGAGGCCCGAGCATGGCGTAAGCCAGAATCACGGCTGCCGGATTGATGATTGGCGTCGCGACCAGAAATGCCAACGTCGGTCCCAGATACGCGCCTGAATAGTACAGCCCGAGAGAGAGCGGAACCACGCCGCAGCTGCAGATAGGAAGCAGCATCCCGGAGACGGTCGCCTTCACAATAGAAGAAAATTTTTTGTTGCCAAGAGAGCGCTGCAGCGCTTCCGGGCGCAAAACGGCGTGGAGCACGCCGCAGAGCAGGAAGCTGATAATCAACCACGGCCCGCTCGTTTTCAGCATTTCCCAACAGTATTGAAAGAAAAGCTTCATAACTCCTCGCCGATCGCCTCTGAGATGATCTTTTCGATAGAGCGGCGGCTCAAATCCTCATAGCGGTCCGTGCCGTTGATAATCATCGTTCCTCGCGTGATCGGACCGTACTTCGGCAGATAATCGAAATCTTTGCCAACGTAGTAGATCTTCAAGTCGATTTTGTCTGGAAAGCGCTTCTGAAGATCCCTCAAAACATCGCCGTACCCATCGCAGCAAGGGCACGTGTTGATAAACTCAACTTTCGTCATCCCACATCATCTCCGCACTTTTGTTTGGTATCAGACAGTCCGCTGCAGCTATCTCCCTCCCCGTGGAACTTCACATGACAATAAAGAATGAAGGTTAAAGACATCTCAGCTGTTAATAATTATATTCCGAAAGGAGTTAATGCGCAATCTAACATAGAATAGATAAGTTTCCTTTAAAGAATCTTTGGCCGGGCGGACGAATCCCGCGTAGCGCGGAAAATTCTGTGACGGTCCCTCGTCTGAAGAAAGCACTGTTGCGTGAAACCTTTTGGCATGATAAAAACCGTGCCCTCCGACGACGCTACCTGCTTGTCAATCTGTTATCGAATATGCTAATAGGTTGTTTCGTCTGGCGGAGCCGGCGCTTCTAGAAGTGCAGCCAGCGTAAAGACAAATTTCAGCGAAGACCGAAAGCGGAGAACCGCTCAGGCAGGATAGGCCTTCGGCGTTCAAGCTCGAGAAGGAGTCACAGATGTTTATCGTGTTATGATAAACACATATTAGGTTGAGTTACGAGAGGCTAAGATGGATAAATTCAGCCTGTTTAAAGAGCCTCGGGCGGTTTTGAAGATGGAAAGAGGAACAGAGAGGAAAGGACGGGCGTATTCGGATGGCAAAGGGAATCATCTATGTAATGTCGACCGTTGTTCCGGGACTGATCAAAATAGGCAAGACCGGGACGGAGAACTTTGAGTCAAGGATGTATAACCTTGAGCGGAATGGATACTTCAACGTCGTCGGGCTGCGGCGGAGATTTGCTATTGAAGTGGATGAGTATGACGAAAAAGAGAAACTGCTTGATGAGATCTTCAGCAAAAACCGCGTTCCCAATTCCGAATTGTTTGCCCTCGATATAGAGCTGGTCGTTCAGTTGCTTTCGTCATTGGAAGGGCGTCAAGTGTTCCCAAAGAACAAGACGAAAGAGGATACCTTTACCATAGCTGACCGTAAACGCCGGGAGAGAGAAGACTGGAACAAGGTTCCGGACGGGCAGTATTTTATTTCTGGAAGCAAAAAGAACTTTGGCAAAATAAAAGCCACGATGCACGTTGAGAATGGCACCTTCATCGTCGAGAGGGGAAGCGTCTGCGTTCCCTTCGCTGACGGCAAAGTGCAGCCCGGTTTTATTGGGAACGCACGAATAGAGGAGAACATACTGCAGGAAGATGTCCCCTGCAGTTCGCCGTCCGCCGCAGGAGCGCTTGTCTTGGGGCGAAGTACCAACGGCTGGACGGCGTGGAAAGACAGCTCAGGCCGTTTGATAGACGTTTACCGCATGCCCGAGCCAGATGAAAAAGAGGTGGCTCAGAAAGGACATTAGAAGACACCGATTCATTCTCGGCACAGAAAAAAGTTTCTCGCTTGCGGAAAACGAGGGACTTCTCATCACACAAGAGGAACGGCTAGCCGTTAGGAAAGCTTTGCGGAAGCTGGCGTTTCCAGCAGTTGAGAAGAGGGTATGCAGAGATTAGTTCCCCTAATCCGCATAAAGCTATATGATAATAGTAAGCATTCTTATTATAGTGGCAAATCTCTTCGGGTGATAGGATATGCGTGTCGTTGAGGCAAACACATTAAAATTATTGAGGAGGGTGTTCTTATGAAAAAACTTGATATCTATTTGGCAAATCTGGTCGTTGGCAACATTAAGCTGCACAACCTGCACTGGAACGTGAAGGGCTTCGCTTTTAAGCAGGTGCACGAGTACCTTGAGTCCCTGTACGACGAGGTCTTTGAGAAGATGGACGAGGTGGCCGAGCTGCAGAAAATGAAGGGCGAGTTTCCGAAGGCGTCGGTCAAGCAGAGCCTTGAGCTGGCTTCCGTGAAGGAGCTGGAGGACAAGAGCTGGGACGTCAAAGAAGCGGTGACCATCGCCCTTGAGTACGTGAAGGAAATGAAGAAGCTGGCCCTTGAGATCCGCTCCGAGGTGGACGAGAAAGATAATTTCGCTCTGGCCAATATGATGGAAGATCACATTGCTGGCTACAGCAAGGAGATCTGGTTCATGGAGAGCATGCTGGCATAAGATGAATAGCCTAAGGGCAGGACGGCGTGCGCCGTCCTGCCCTTTTGACGTTGAACTCTTCTGCGCCCAAAGTGGCGGGCTGCAGTGAATAAAAAAACGCCAGAAGCTCCAATGAGCTTCTGGCGTCATTTTTATCCTACTGAGGGAGCGCTATCGGGACTGGACTTCGGTCCACGTGGCGCCGCCGCCGTTGAGCGCGGGGATCTGGTTGGGGTTGTCATTCCCGTTTGTCTGGTAAATGCGGTTGTCTTGGTCCGCCCAAGTGTGGTTGAAGTCGCTGCTGTAGGTCAGCTCCTTGCCTGTCGCGGTGTTGACGCCCCGGGAAGTTCCGGTGAGCACGTCATTCCAGCCTTGGTTGACCCGCTCTTGGCTCAGCTGGCGGTTTCGAATGGTCGCTTGCCGCTGTTCGGCGATGTACTTGTTGGTGTCGATCATCTGCTGGGTTTGTCTGTTGCGGGCCCGCTGCCTTTGCTGCTGCACGGCCGTTGTGAATTGGGTGCTCAGGCTCTGCCAGTACGGGTCTTCCTTGTAGCTATTGACCATGCGGATAAACTCCTGCGCCGCGTTCTGCAGTGGGCCTTTGGAGACGGGGATGTCGTACCCGAAAATTCCGCTCGGGCCAAATACGGCTACATAGCCCATCCCATCTTGGTTGATCAGCGTGCTGTAGTTCTTGAAGTACGCGAGCGAGTAAAAATCTTCGCCGTTGATTTTGAGCTGGTACACGGCGGTGCCATCGGCAACGCTCTGCTTTGTAATCATGCCTTCCGGCAAGACGTTCCCCTGTTTGGGATAGACCTTTGCCTCAAGAACCCGCACGTCGGTGATTTTGCCGTTGGGCGACGGGGAAATCTGCATGAGCGTTGGGATTGTTTGCTGCATGAACTCGTTCAGGTCAACGACGTGATTGGGGTAAAGGATTTTTGCCATCGGAGAGTTGCCGTACATCTGGGCGGTCATATCAGAAGTGATGACCATACCACTAGCGTTAATATACTGATAGGTCATAAAAAATCCTGTAGAAAGGCTAAGCGTTTCCTTCATGTCGGGCGCTTGGGCTCGAACGTAAAACGTTACCGGATTGTCTGCCTGAGCGTTCCAGCTTGTTTTTGTGCTGACGCTCCAATCTGCCGGCAGCTGGATCTTTGCTATCGGGAGCTGAACGTTCGTGTCGAATAAGACGAACTCTTTGAGCGAGCCGCCTGAACCGTTCTGGCCTGACGTTTGGCCGGTTGGCTGGCCGGCGGGCTGATTTGCCCCCGGCGTCTTCCCGGTGAATTTGCCGAGCAGGTCTTTCAGCGTGCCGGCCTGTCCCGAGGAGGGATAAGCGACGGCAAGCAAGGCCAAAGAGACGGCGCAGGAAAGAGCCGCTAAGACGTGAAAGCGAGACGTGTTGAACTTCATGGGATCTCCTCCTTTGAACTGTTGCCAACATGAATAACTGCACTGAAAAAAGCTTCCGGCTGCCGCGGCCAGGTCGATCTTTTGTATTTCTAATATTATACGTTCTAGATTTCAGACCGCAACGTTTGAGGCTCCTCGAGCAGCCCGCCGGGCTGAGGGGCGGGCTTTGAGCTCGATAACAGGGCACAGAAAAGGCCCGAAGCGAAAACGCTTCGGGCCAATGCTCGTCCGAAAAGGGCCGAGTTGTGCGCAGGGCAACGCGCGGGCGGCGGATAGCTGGGCTACTTGTTGTTCGTGTTGTCGCTGATGAGCTGATAGCCGAGGTTCTTCCAAGCCTCTTCGACTTCAGTCATGCATTTGTTGGTGAACTCGGTGGCCATCTTGGTACGGGCGGCCGGATCCTTTTCGGCCTTAAGCTTTTCGTCCATCTTGGCGACGTCTTCGAACATTTTCTTTTCCAGCGGAGTCCGGACTTTCGTCAAGGTTTTCATGCTGCTGGCGTATTTTTCGAGCGCCAGGTCGTCAACGAGCATGAACTTCCACTGGGCCGAGTCGGGCGAATAAAGGTTCCGGTCGAACGTGCGCCAAGACTTGGGCGTGTCGACGACGCCGTTGTAAATGGGCACGTAGCAGGTCGTGTGCGGGTTGTCGTAGCCGAACCACAGAACCGTCGTGGCTTCTTTCGGCATGCCGTCGCGCACTTGGGCGACGAAGCTGTAGGCGCAGTCCCACTTGGCGATCGGGCGCGAGTAGGGGATCTGCAGCAGGCGGCGCTGGGCTGACGTGGGGAACGGAGAGGCCAAGGGACTCTTCGCCAGCTGGTCGCCGTCTCTGATGAACCACTGGTCGGCGTTGTACATGTCGAAAATCGTTCCGTCCATGTGAGACCGCAGGAGTTCCTGCACGTCCTGAACGGACACTTTCTTCTTCGGCTTGATGGCGAACGGGTAACTGGTTACTTCTGCCCAAGGATCCCACTCGCGGTCAGGATCAAGTTTGCTGTAGGTGTAGTACAGCCGGTTGCGGACCCAGTCGGACGAGATCGCCCAGCCGCCCAGCAGGGGGGAATAGGCCTTCGTCCAGTTGAAGGGCTCGCCGCTCTTGGGATCCCACCAGCCCATGTCGATGGCAAACTGCTGGTAGTTTTTGCTCGCCATGTAGTTTTCGGTGTCTTCGGGGTGAACTTCCTGAATGCGGCTGACGTTGCAGGTCACCGTGACCATGTCGTCGGGGACTCGGCGGGCGACCCAGATGGCGCCGGGCTTGCCGCTGTTGGGCTGCCAAGTGAACCCGACGGAGCGGAGTTCGAACACCCACGCTTCCTTCGTGTCGGCGATGCAGAGGCTTTCGCCTTCGTAGTCGCAGGAGCCGAGGAACCCGTACTTCTCGGCCAGCTCTCCCATCGTCTTGATGGCTTCGCGGGCCGTCTTGCAGCGCTGAAGCGCCAAGACTTCAAGCTGTTCAATGGTGAGAATGGCTTTGGCGTCAGGACGGAAGGACTTCATTTCCATCTTCTGGGAGACGGTGCTCTCGCCGAAAGCCAGTCCCCATTCGTTCATGAAGGGATACCCGACGTTGTAGTAACCGTAGGTTTCTTCTACCTGAGGAATCTCGCCAATTTTCACCGGCTCGCCGTATTCTTCGTTGGTGATGTTCCAGAATACAGGCGTGGTGGAACCCTTTTCGTGCTTGCCTCCGGGGATAAAGGTGACGCGGGCGTTGTAGAACGCGCCGTCAGCCGTATGGGATGTGATGACCGAGCCGTCTGCGGAGGCCAGTCGGCCAACGAGAACGTCCGTGCAGCTCCATGCACTGGTCGCCGCGAGTACGATCGTGCTGAGAACGAGCGGAGTAATACGAGATTTTTTCACAAGAGTACCCCTTTCTGTGAGGTCAAAGAATCTCTGAGATGCCGTCGCCCTAGTTGCGTAATAACGCGCAACAAAATTATAGCAGTTCTCATGTCCCTTTTCGGCGTGGCTCTGGTTATTCTTATTGAAAAATAATTGTGAAAAATCCCATCTGATACAATAGAACGTAGAAAAGCGTGGAAGGGGGCGTCAGAAATGAGACGTCTGGCAATGTGTATTCTTGCTGCCCAGCTGGTCGCTTCGACGGCATGGGGCGCCGTTCGGCCTGTTGACTTCTTTTATCGTCTGCGGTCTGGGACTCTCGAGCAGGCGACTGGGGATTTTTCGGACGGGGCGTCGGCTTCTTGGACCGAAAAGGACGGGACGACGCCTCTGATGGCGGCGACTGAGAACCAAAATCAGAAAGTGCTGT
Organism: Jonquetella anthropi DSM 22815; assembly: GCF_000237805.1. Classification (GTDB taxonomy): domain Bacteria; phylum Synergistota; class Synergistia; order Synergistales; family Dethiosulfovibrionaceae; genus Jonquetella; species Jonquetella anthropi. The sequence goes on from NZ_CM001376.1 coordinate 650,325, forward strand.
ATCACGTGCTCGTTTCAGGCGGGCTGAAGACGCTGAACGCTCAGGATGAGCAGGGACAGACGGCGTTAGTTCGGGCGTGCGGTAACAAAAACGTTAATCCTGAGGTGGTTCGGCTGCTGATTCTCGCAGGGGCGAAGCTGGATATTCGGGATAATCGGGATCGGACGGCCTATTCGCTCGCCAAGATGAACCCGTCCATCCGAAAAAGTGATGTGTACAAAATGATTACCGACCGGCTGGCGGGCATCACGCCGTGCTGAGCGAAATGACCTCTGCCCGGGGGCAGATGTTCGGGCCTAGCGGCACAGACAAAAGAAGCGCAGGAACCTTTTAACGGGTTCCTGCGCTTCTTCTTTTTGCTTTTTACCGTTCGATGAGTCCCCAGTGGGACAGCCGGCGGGTCGTTTCTTCCCGGCCGAGAAGTTCGGCGATTTCAAAGATGCCCGGGCTGACTTTATAGCCGGTCAGGCACCACCGAAGGGGCATGGCGACCTGCTTAAGTTTGCAGCCGTTGTCGGTGCACCACTGGCGGGCGAACTCTTCCAGCTGGTGGCCAATCCACTCCGGCCGGGCGGTCATCTGGGTGAAGAACTTCCGCAGGAGAGCGCGGTCGTCATCGGTCAGATCCGACGCGTCGTACCGTTTGGTGACCGGCGCGAATCCGACGAAGTAGTCGGAGAACTCGGCCAGCTCCCGGCAGGTCTTTCCGCGGCCGCCCATCAGGGCGAACGCTTTGTCCAAGTAGTCCATCGACAGGTTCGAGCAGTCGATCCCTTCGTCTTCCCAGAAGTGCTTGACGAGCTCAAGTTTTCGGGCTGTCGGCAGTTTTGCCAGATGAGCGCCGTTGATGTAGTTGAGCTTGTCCATGTCGAAGACCGACGGCTTGCGGATAATGTCGGACAGCTGGAACTGTTCGACGGCCAGATCCCGGTCGAAAATTTCCACGTCGCCGGCAGGCGCCCAACCGAGCAGGCAGAGGAAGTTGAAGATCGAGCTGGGCATGTAGCCGAGGTCGCGGTACTCGTAAACGCTGGTCGCTCCGTGGCGCTTGGACAGTTTTTTCTTGTCCGGCCCAAGGATCATCGGCAGGTGGGCGAACTGGGGCATGTTCCAGCCCAAGGCGCGGTACAGGAGAACCTGCTTGGGCGTATTGGACACGTGGTCGTCGCCTCTGATGACGTGGGTGATGTTCATCGTGTGGTCGTCCACGACGACGGCATAGTTGTAGGTGGGGAAGCCGTCGCTCTTGATAAGGACGATGTCCTTCATCTGGCCGTTTCGCCCGTCGATGAGCGAGTCGCTCTTCACGTCGATGTGGCCGAATACCTGATCGTCGAAGCCGATGTCGAGCCCGAGCGGCACCCGATAGATGACCGCGTTGCCGTCCTTGTAGGCCTTCCCTTCGTCCAAAAGCTGCTGAGCGTACTGGCGGTACAGGCCAAGCCGTTCGGTCTGACGGTACGGTCCGAAGCTGCCGCCGACGTCGGGGCCCTCATCCCAGTCAAGGTTCATCCACTTCATGCCCGACATAATGGTCTCTTCGTACTCGGCGGTGGACCGCTCCCGGTCGGTGTCTTCAATCCGAAGGATAAAAGAGCCGCCGCAGTGACGGGCCCACAGCCAGTTGAAAAGGGCCGTGTGGGCGCCGCCGATGTGAAGCGCTCCGGTCGGACTGGGGGCAAAACGAACTCGCACCGTGTTGTTCATGGTCGGAAGATCCTCCTTGTGAATCATTTCCACAGTATTTACAATCAATGGTTGTAGATGACTATTATACCTGTCCGGGGAATGGAATCAAACGGGCCGAAAGACCTTTCCTGCGATCTGCCGGGCCAGTAGGGTACAATAAACGCAGAATGACCGAGGAGGCTTGGAAGATGACAGAACGGCGAATACTTCTTGTTGACGGCCATGGCATCGCGTTTCGGGCGTTTTTTGCCCTGCCGGAAATGACGGCGCCCAACGGGACGCACACCAACGCGGCCGTCGGCTTCTTCAACATGCTGGGCCGAGCCGTAACGGCTCACCAGCCCGACAGAGTTGTCGTGGCGTTTGACATGAAGGGCCCGACGTTTCGCCACGAGCTCTTCGCCGACTACAAGGCGAACCGCCCGGCCACGCCGCCGGAGTTCAGCGAGCAGATGCCGATTATCCATCAGCTGCTGGCGAGCGCCGGGATCGACGTGATGGAGTCCGCCGGGCTGGAAGCGGACGACCTGATCGGCGCGGCGGCCTGCCAGTGGAGCGAGGACGCCCAGATCCTGATCCTGTCATCGGACAAGGATATACTTCAGGTGCTGGGGCCGGGAGTGACGATCCTCAGGCCGGCCAAGGGCGTCTCGGACGTCGAAATCGTAACCGCTGAGTCGTTCGCCCAAGAGTGGGGCTTCCCCCCCCGCCTGATGGTCGATTACCTGGCGCTTGTCGGTGACAAGGTGGACAACGTGCCCGGCGTGCCGAGCGTGGGCGACAAGACGGCAAAGCGCCTGCTCTCGTCTTACGGTTCCATTGAGGGAATCTTGGAGCACGCCGACGAACAGACTCCGGCGCTGCGAAAAAAGCTGGGCGAGTTCGGCGCTCAGGCTCTCGAAACCCGAAAGCTGACGAAACTTCGCTGCGACGTGGACATGACCCAGTTTGAAAACCAGTCGGCCCAGCCGGACGAAAAGAGCTTTAACGCCGTGCTTGACGGGCTGGCGATTAACCACCGACTGGCCCGGCCGTTTTTTCCGACTCAGGCCGCATCCGAAGGGCAGGGAGCCGACGAACCGCAGGTCGACGACGTCGAAACGATCGTCCTGTACCCTGAGCCGGCCGAAGAAGTTCCGCTGACTACGCTGATTGGCGCGCCCCGGTTGGCCGTGGACGTGTCGGACGACGGGGAAACCGCCAGCGTCTGCGCGCCCGGCGGCCAGTGGTGGAGCGGACCGCTGGCCGAACTGAAAGGGGAGAGCGGCGTCCTGTCGCGCCGAAAAGTTTACTGTTCTGACTTGAAGCGGCTGTTCGGCCTGACCGGCCTTTCTGGCAGTTGGGACTTGAAGACAGCCCACTACCTTCTGCACCCTGACCTGACGGCTCACGGCCTGCCTGATTTGGCCGACGGGCTGCCGTTTGGCCCGGAGCGGACGCTGCGGCTGTTTCCCCTCGCCGAGGACTTGAACGAAAAAATTGAAAGCTACGGCATGACCGACCTGATGAAGACGGTCGACTTGCCCCTCCTTCCGGCCTTGGTCCGAATGGAGCAGGCGGGCGTCCACTTGGACGGCCCGGCGATGGTCGCGTTTACCGCTCAGCTGGAAGCGTCCCTCGACCGGGTGAGCGGCGAAATACTGACCTACGCCGGCGGGCCAATTAACTTGAACTCGCCCAAACAGGTGGGCGAACTGCTGTTTGAAAAACTCGGCCTGCCGGTCATCAAGCGAACCGCCCAGAAAGGGTACTCGACCGACGTGTCCGTATTGGAAACGCTCTGCCGGTCGGTCGGCGACATCTGCCCTGTGCCGGCGCTTCTGCTTGAGCACCGGGAGCTTTCAAAAATGCTGTCAGGCTTTGCCGTTCCCTTGGCTGCCGCGTCTCGGGACGGGCTGATTCACAGCACCTTCGAGGCCCAGACCACCGGAACGGGGCGGCTCAGCAGCCGGGATCCGAACCTGCAGAACCTGCCCAACTACAGCGAGTTGGGCGGACAGCTCTGTCGGTGCCTGACCGCCGGCCCGGGCGGCGTCTTCGTGGCGGCGGATTACTCCCAGATTGAACTGCGCGTGTTGGCTCACCTGAGCGGCGAGCGCCGCTTGCGGGAAATTTTTGAGGCCGGACGGGACATTCACACCGAAACGGCCGCGATGATCCTAGGCATCCCGGCAGACAGCGTCACCAAAGAACAGCGCCGGATGGCTAAAACCGTCACGTTCGGTCTGCTGTACGGCATGAGCGCCTTCGGGCTGGCAGATCGGCTGTCAGTCGGTCAAGCCGAAGCCCGAGGAATCATGGACGCCTACTTTGCCGCCCTTCCGGGCGTTCGGGAGTACGTGGACGCGACGGTTGCCGAGGCCCGACGGCGGGGATACAGCCAAACCGCCTATGGCCGGATTCGGCCCTTGGACGAAGTGGCGACGGGACGTCAGACCGATCGGGGGCACGCTCGCCGCGTGGCGATCAACTCGCCTGTGCAGGGGACCGCGGCCGATATCACCAAAATGGCTATGATCGCCGTCGACCGAGAGCTGACGGCCGCCGGGGTTCCGATGGTCCTGCAGGTTCACGACTCGATCGTCTGCCGGACGACGCCGGAGAACGCTGAATCGGTGGGGAAGAAACTCGCCGAACTCATGACCGGCGCGGTAAAACTCTCTGTGCCGCTGGCTGTGGAGACGAAAACGGGAAAAACTCTGGCTGACGTCTAAGGCCTCAGGAACGGTAATTTATGGTAAAATCTGTAGCGATTTGCGGCAGACTTCAACGGTTTGAAAGGGGACAGCACGGTGATTCTCACTTCTCTTCGCACTCAGATTAAATGGATTCTGGTAGCGTTTCTTGTCGCGTTTGGCCTCTCGATCCCGCTCATGTACGGGGTGGGCAGGCATGATGAAAAGAACAAAGGCGTCCGGGATCACGTAGTAGCCAGCATTGACGGGCGCGAGTACAAACTGAGCGAGCTTCACAAAGCCATGCAGGGCTTCGCGGAGCGCAACAACATCAAGCTGACGCAGGAGAACCTGCCGGCTGTCTATCAGCAAACCTTGGACTCGCTGGCAACACAGATTGCCCTCGACAAAGCCATTAAAGAACGGGGCATTGAGCCGACGGAAGCTCAGGTCAACGAACAGCTGAAACAGCTTGAAGTCCAGTACGTCACCAAGGAAGCCTTCTTGGCGAACCTTCGAGCCACTGGTTCTTCTCTCGAACAGGTAAAGGCCAACTTGGCCCATGACTTGGCCGTCCGCCAGCTGCTGACGCAGGAGAGCGAGTCGGCGACCGTCGACGATCAGCAGGTAAAGAGCCTGTACGACCTGTTTGTTACCATGAAGCAGCCCATGGTCTACCGCCCGTCCGGCGTTGAGGGCCATCACGCCGAATTTAGGACCAAAGAGGCCGCCGAGGCGTTCCTCGCCGCTGTTAAAGCGGGTGAAGACTGGAAAACTGCCGCCGACAAGGCCGGCGACAACAAGATCGGTTCTACCGACGGCAAGATGACCAGCTTTGTGTCCGACACCGACGTCAAAGAGCGATTCCCGTTCCTTGGCACCATGAAGGACGGAGACTACACGCTTCAGCAGATTGCCGACGGCGATTTCTTGATCTTCCGCCGCGTCGGCGCAACGACAGAGAAAACTCTCACGTTTGAAGAGGCCCAGCCCCAGTTGAAAGCGCTGGCTCTGAATCAGGCCCGGATGGTTAAACAGCAGGAGTTCCTCACCGCCCTGAAAGACAAGGTTAAAGTTGAGATTATCGATCCGGACGTCTTCCCCAAACCGGAAGCGCCGAAAAAAGAAACGGCCGCCCCGGCGACAGATGCCTCAAAGGCTGAGCCGGCCAAGCCGGCGGCACCCGTGGCTGAGGCCCCGAAGGCTGAGGAACCCAAGCCCGCAGAGGCTCCGGCGGTTGAGGCACCGAAGGCCGAAGAGGCCAAGCCCGCAGAGGCTCCGGCGGCTGAAGCACCAAAGGCTGAGGAAGCCAAGCCCGCAGAGGCCCCGGCGGTAGAAGCTCCGAAGGCTGAGGAAGCTAAGCCCGCGGAGGCTCCGGCCGCTGAGGCACCAAAGGCCGAAGAGGCCAAGCCCGCAACAGCCCCCGCGGTTGAAGCGCCCAAGGCCGAGGAACCGAAGCCGACAGCAGCTCCGGCAGCTGAAGCGCCAAAGGCCGAAGAGCCCAAGCCCGCCGAAGCACCCGCGGCTGAAGCACCGAAGGCCGAAGAGCCCAAGCCTGCAGAGACCCCGGCGGTTGAGGCCCCGAAGGCTGAAGAGGCCAAGCCAGCGGAAGCCCCGGCAGTCCAAGCTCCGAAGGCCGAGGAAGCTAAGCCCGCAGAGGCTCCAGCAGTCGAAGTCCCGAAGGCTGGAGAGGCCAAGCCTGCAGAGGCTCCGGCAGTTGAAGCTCCGAAGGCTGAGGAAGCTCAGCCGACAGAATCTAAGTAACGCGATACGTCGTAGAAGCACGCGCGCGGCTTGACAGAAAACGACACTCGGCTTACAATATCGTCTGTTTCATGGAGCGGAGAGATGGCCGAGAGGTCGAAGGCGCACGCCTGCTAAGTGTGTGACCCGTTTCGGGTCCGAGGGTTCAAATCCCTCTCTCTCCGCCACTGACAACGAGCGCCGGTAGCCCAGCTGGATAGAGCGTCTGGCTACGGACCAGAAGGTCGTGGGTTCGAATCCTGCCCGGCGCGCCAAAAAATTAAAAGTCCCGTGCGACAAGGTCGCACGGGACTTTATTTTTACCGGGCTTGTAGATATCATTGTTAAAAGATGTCGCGTCTGTTTTAACGGCTTTTAGGCCAAAACGGCTCCAAAATAAGACTTGAAGCGGCCCAAAGAAAAACAGACGGCCAAATTTGGGCCGTGACGAGATTAGAACGTCCCTGTTAACTCAATCGAAAAGATAGAAAAGCTCAGCTTGCCCCGTCGAGACTTAAAACAGGCCCTTTCATCTGTAACGAGGAGAAGGGCGTAAGAAGACTCATGGAGCAAAGCGAGCTTGCATGATGCAAGAATAGCTCGTGAAGAGACAAAACTAAAACCATTATGAAACGCGTAAGACCGCGCAGGCCCCCTAACCGTGGCTATGGGCTGTGCTTGCGGAGGCTTTATGATTTTGTTGTAAGGCGGCTAGGCGGTACATTTGCACTGCGTTCTGTGCTGCCATAAAGAAGGCCACTCCTTGAACTGATATGCTCCCCCCAAGTAGGACAGGGAAATATAAAACCTACTTGGGGGGTATTTCTATGCCCAGAAAAAGCAAGATAGACTCAGCTTTGAAAATATCTCTAGTTGAAAGCTATCTCCGAGACGAAATCAGCTGCACAGAAGCGACAAGGCAAGCGGGGCTTAGGGGCCGCGCATCGTTTAGGAGTTGGGTCCGGATTTACCAAAATGAAGGTCCCGGAGGATTGCTCGCTCAATCGAGAAACAGACATTATTCACAGGAGCTGAAATTGGCTGCCGTTCATGCCTATCTGAGCGGAGAAGGATCCTTAACGGAGACGGCGTATCGCTATGGCTTACGGTCAAAAGCTCAACTTCAAAGCTGGATACAGGCATATACTACTCATGGATGGATCCAATCGCGCACAAGCGGAGGAGGCAGCTCCATGAGAAAAGCCAGACAGACAACCCAGGAAGAACGCCTTGAAATCGTACGGTACTGCCTTGCTAAGGATAATAATTATGGAGCGACGGCGCTGAAATATAACTGTTCCTATCAGCAGGTGCGCAACTGGGTGCTCCGTTATGAGAGCATGGGCCCCGCCGGCCTTGAAGACCGTCGTGGACGGCGGATTGGAACCCTGCCAGCCCGGACACCAGAGGAAAAGCAGCGTGACAGGATTGCAGAACTGGAACGCAAGAACCGCGACCTTCAGATGGAGAACGACCTGTTAAAAAAAATCAGAGAGTTAGAGATGAAAGATCGCTCTCTCTGACTCGACATCCCTACAAATACCAAGCGATCAAAGAACTGACTGAAGCCAAGCACTACCCCCTGCAAAAGCTCTGTCAGTGCCAGCGGCTTTCGCGCAGCGCGTATTATCGCTGGCTTAAAGGTCCTGTCAGCTTCAGTGAGAAGTACAATACCGAGCTCTCCGAGAAGATCAAGGCCATTCATGAGAACCATCCGGATATGGGTTACCGGCGAATCAGGGACGAACTGGAAAGGAATCACGGCATCGCAGAGAACGATAAGCGGGTACTCAGGATCTGTCGCGGAGAGCGTATTCAATCCACGATCAAGTGGAGGCCAAAGAGCTGCACCAGAAGCAGCCAAGACCCTGCACATATCGCCAAAAACTATCTCAACCGTGACTTTCACGCAGACGCACCGAACGAGAAATGGCTGACGGATGTCACTGAGTTCAAGTATTACGTCGGGGGGAACGCTCACAAAGTATATCTGAGTGCCATACTGGATCTCTATGATCGCAGGATCGTGGCATATAAAATCGGCGAGCATAATGACAATCCGCTGGTTATGAGCACGTTTGATGAAGCTGTAGAGCGTGAGCCCGAGGCACATCCATTGTTTCACAGTGACCGAGGCTTCCAGTACACGAGCAAACAGTTCTCGGGGAGACTAAAGAGAAACCGAATGAAGCAGAGCATGTCCAGAGTAGCCCATTGCATTGACAATGGGCCTATGGAAGGCTTCTGGGGGATCCTGAAGCGTGAAATGTACTACAGGAAACGCTTCACCTCAAAGATGGATCTGGTGAAGACCATAGAGTCATACATCAGGTATTACAACACAGAGCGGTTCCAACGGAAACTGAATCTGATGACACCTGCCGAATGCCATGCAAGCTTCTATACTGCGGCGTAAAAGAACCGCCAGCCGATTACTCGACTGGCGGCACGGGACTTTTTGATTTTTCACTGTCCTATTGACGGGGAGCAGACCAAAAAGCGAGTGGCCTTCTTATTGTAATGAAAAGCGAAATCCTGCAATAGAGGTTGCTCTTATTGTAATGAAACGCGAAATCCTGCAATAAGGGGGCGCTTAGTGCAATGAAACGCCAAATCTTGCACTAAGGGGTGCGCTTAGTGCAATGAAACGCGAAATCTTGCACTAAGGAATTTTTATTTGCACGTAATTTTCACAATATCACGTTTTTCTAGATGATACCTAGGACAAGCGGGGAGATTGACTATGAAATATGGAATCATGCCAAAATTCATGTGGGCAGCGTTTCATGGAAGTTTTGAAAGAGCTTTGAAAAGTGAATTGCAGGTTGAAGATGCCAGGTTCGTGATGGCGGCGGCTCACAGGGATTATAAGAAAATCCTTTCGGAAGTGGACGAGTTTGACAAGAAGAGCCGATTTAAAGTCTGTATTTTGAGTGCGTCTCTTTTCCTCGCAGTGCTAATGAATTTGCCATTCCATCCGACCGTAGAGCAGATGAAAAATTATTTCCGCAAGGCGATGTGCGATAATTTTTTTATGAAATTGGCAGCAATCAAAAGTGATTCTTATACTCCTAAAGGCCGCGCTAAATTAAAGGCGGACGCCGCCTTCAGTCAGACGGTAACCAACCCGTATGACTGGCGTTTTACCGTTCAAGATGGAGAAAGCATAAATCAGTACACAGCCGTTTTTACAAGCTGCGGAATCTGTTATCTGATGAAAAAGTGGGGATACTTTGAATATACGCCGGCTCTTTGTGCGTTGGATTATGACATGGCGGCTATGAATCACTCGGTATTTACCAGAAAGTCTACACTCGCGTCCGGCGGGTCTTGCTGCGACTGCCATTATGACCACAAGGCATAGATGAGGCACGAGTTAGCGTCGCCACCTTCATTCAATCTTTAAGGCCGGATATCAAGAGAGTCCATCGCTGAACGGACGCAATTTCCATATTTGCCCGTCGATAGGCCTTTGTGCACTCCTTACCGTCAGCGTCAAAACTTCGCTCTAGCTGTAACACGTCTCACAGAGGGAGAGGGCAGAGCAAAGCATTGCCCTTGTATTTTCATTTATTACTCGCGTGGTGTCATACAGATATATTGTCTTTCTGTCCTGCTGAACTTCGTCAGGGCGAGGGCTCAGAGATTGATTGGGTCGAAAGGTTCCTTCATTAACTATCGACCGAAACACAGAACGACCGCCGCTTGAAGCGTGAAAATGAACAGCTTAGCCGAACAGAGAAAGAAGGGGAACGAATGGCCAGTAACCGCAAGTTTTTGGCAACGGTGGACTATGAGGTGGCGTGTGAAATGTTGGCGATTCAGTCGGGGCTTTTGACGACTGAAATTATCGCAGAGGAAGGAAAAGAAAATCCCGATCAGTCAAAAATAGAAAAATTGACGGCGGAGTCACAGGCCCTGTGGGATGAAAAAGTCTCTCTTCAGCCGGACGACTTTCAAGCCATTCAGAGCGTGTTCGCTCGTTACGGAAAAGCTCATGAATGTCAAACTTTATCTATTAAAGAGTACGGCCGCGTCCTTCAAAAACTCCGAGAAAAAGTCTTTAAGCACGTCGTCTCCTCGGAGCACCCGGAAATTTTTATCCTCGGCGGTCAGCCTGGCTCAGGGAAAAGCACGCTTTTACCGTCGTTGGCAAGAGGAAAGGACATCGTGACTATTAACGGAGACGAGTTTCGATCGGCCCACCCGAATTATCACCAGATGATGGAAAAGGATCCTGAACATATGGCAGAACTTACAGATCCTGAAGTTCGCCGGTGGACGAAAGAAATTTTCGACGAAGCGATCGAACGGCACTTCACCATTGCTTTTGAGAGCACAATGCGACAGGACGAGCCGCTATGCACCACGCTGTTAACTCTAAAAAAAGAAGGTTACAGAGTTACAGCTTGCGTTAAGGCGGTACATGAAAATGACAGTTGGGAACGCTGTGAGAAACGATACCAGCGGGGACTGCAAGCGACCGGCTATGGACGTAAGGTGTCCAGGGCAAGCCATGATGAAGCCTATGCCCGAATGCCATTGACTTTGCAGCGGATTGAAAAAGGAGGTCTTGCCGACGAGATACGGATTTATGATTTAGAAGGGACTGAAATTCCGCATTCAAAAAATTCGGCAGCCGAAGAAGTACTGGCAATCAGAGAAAAGCGCGGCCAAGAGCTCGCCCAGGAAGCGAATCATCGAGTTTGATGGAGGCGAAAAATGCCAAACGTTCATTGAAGTTTATAGAAACACAAGGCCCCACCCCTTCGGCGGGGCCTTGTGTTTATTATTAAATTGTTTCCAAAGATGATTTCCCTTTAATAGCCAGTTCCCATATGGCTTTAGCGTTGTCTCTGACGTTTATTCCTGTTCCATCAGAAGGCGGGAGATTGGGAGCGAAACGTAATGAACCTGTGTGGGCACATGAGCGTACCGTTGATTTAGAGCCACAAAAGAAAAGCCCCAGTGGGAGGAGATGTCTGATGTGTTCACAGACCGATCGGATACGCACCAACGATAACGGAAGGCGACAAAACGAGAAAACAAGAATGGAACATAACAAAAATCGACGAAGCAATAACAACAATGCGGTCTGCCCATTAGGGTAGACCGCCTTTGTCCTTGATTTATTAAATCAATTGTCTAATCCGCAGGCTTTCCGCACTTCTTCCATTGAGTAAGACTTTTTCCCAGAACGCAAATACTCTTGATATGCCTCATCACCGATAGCCGCGTCTTCTAAATCTTCAAGATACTGATTTAGTGCCTGTTCGACGTGCCACTGCTCCGTGTGACCGGATTTTTCCGCTACTGCACGCAGTCTGGCTTGCATTTGTCCTGTAAGTTGCAAAAAGGTGTATGGACACCTCTTTTACTGCGATCTTTTTCTCGTATACCAAGGCAGTTTAATTATAGCCTCTTCGGCGATTGATAACGTTTTTCAGCCATTGAACCTTCTTTCATTCATACGACCTTTTTTCACTTTCTGTGCTAGAATAAACTATATGCGCCGGTAGCTCAGTGGATAGAGCATCTGGCTTCGGACCAGATGGTCGTGGGTTCGAATCCTGCCCGGCGCGCCAGAAGATAAGAAGAGGCTTCTGCGGTCAGCGCAGAGGCCTTTTTTCGGCTCGGTAAAATATCAATATCAAGGGGGCCTTGTGGAGTGGCGATCTGTTTTTCGTCTTTTGACTGTCAGATGATGGAGCAGGCGCTCTGCGAGGCTCGGCGCGCGTTTGCTGGGGGAGAAGTGCCAGTTGGCGCAGTTGTTGTCGATGAGAAGGGGAATATCATCGGCCGAGGGTATAACCTTCGAGCCGCTCTGCATGACCCGACTGCTCACGCGGAGATTGTGGCGCTTCGTGAGGCCGCTCAAGCTCTGGGGGGCTGGAACCTTTCAGGCTGCTCGCTGTTTGTCACGCTTGAGCCGTGTCCGATGTGCGCCGGCGCCCTCGTCCAAGCTCGGATCGCTCGGGTCGTTTTCGGCTGTCGAGACGAGAGGGCTGGGGCCTGCGGGTCGCTGTATTCTATCCTTCGGGACGGGCGGCTGAATCACCGGTGCGACGTGGCCGAGGGGCTGATGGCCGACGAGTGCCGGTCGCTTTTGCAGAGCTTTTTCTTGGCGGCTCGGGAGAAAAAACGCCAGTCCTTGGCGGCTCAAAGCAGATTTGAAGGCGTTGAAACGTCCAGAAACGAATGAGCTTTAATATAAAAGGGAACCGCCGGCGCTGTCCGGCGGTTCCCTTTTTGCGGTTTTGACAATTGCCATCTTGGCAGGTCGACCGCGCGAATATTGTAAGAATCAGCTGCTTTTCCTTCGGGCGTACTTGAGCCGCGTAAGGGCGCGGGCCAAGGCGGCTTGAGAGCGGAAATAGTCCTGCTGATTTTGTTGATGTTTCAGTTGTTCCTGCGCGCGTTCTTTGGCGCGCTGGGCGCGTTGGGCGTCGATGTCTTCGGGGCGGACGGCCGCCATGGTGAGCATGCGCACGTAGCCCGGCATGATTTCCACAAAACCGTCGCTGGTGACGGCGTAGCGCCACTCGCCGTCGACGACGAAGGAGACTTCTCCCTCAGAGAGGGCGGTCAGGGTCGGCTCGTGTCCCGGCAGGACGCCGTAGCTGCCGTCAACCGACTGGAAGCTGAGCTGTTCGGCCGGCCCGCTGTAAAACAGCTGGCGCGGCGTGACGATGTCCAGCTGAAACGTTTTCATTGCTCTTTTGCCTTTGCCAGCAGGTCGTCCAGCCCGCCGGTCATGGAGAACGCGGTTTCCGGTATCTTGTCCAGCTCGCCGGACAGCAGGGCGTCGAACGACCGCAGGGTGTCCCGAAGGGTGACGTATTTGCCCTCCCGCCCCGTGAAGGCCTGAGCGGTGGCAAACGGCTGGGAGAAGAACTGCTGGGCCTTGCGCGCCCGCATGACTGTGAGTCTGTCCTCTGCGGAGAGCTCTTCCATGCCCAAGATGGCGATGATGTCTTGGAGCTCTTTGTACCGTTGAAGCATTTCCTGTATGCCTCGGGCGATTCGGTAGTGCTCAGCTCCGACGGTGTCAGGTTCCAAGAGGCGGCTGGTAGATTCCAGAGGGTCCACGGCCGGGTAAATGCCCATTTCGACGATGCGGCGGCTGAGGACGGTCGTCGCGTCAAGGTGCGCAAAGGTTGTGGCCGGAGCCGGGTCTGTCAGGTCGTCGGCGGGGACGTACACCGCCTGAACGGACGTGATGGAGCCGGCTGACGTGCCGGTGATCCGTTCCTGCAGGCTGCCCATTTCGTTGGCTAAGGTCGGCTGGTAGCCGACCGCGCCGGGAAGGCGACCCATCAGGCTGGAGACTTCGCTGCCCGCTTGGACGTAACGGAAGATGTTGTCGATGAACAGCAGGACGTCCTGATGTTCTACGTCCCGGAAGTACTCGGCCATGGTGAGGCCGGTGAGGGCGGCTCTCATTCGGGCGCCCGGCGATTCGTTCATCTGTCCGAAGACGAGGGCGGTCTTGTCCAAGACGCCGCCGGCTTTCATTTCCCGCCAGAGGTCGTTGCCCTCGCGAGTGCGTTCGCCCACGCCGGTGAATACCGAATAGCTGTTGTGCCCTTTGGCGACGTTGTGGATGAGCTCCTGAATGAGGACGGTCTTTCCCACGCCGGCGCCGCCGAACAGGCCAATTTTGCCGCCTTTCGTGTAGGGAGCCAGCAGGTCGATGACCTTGATGCCCGTTTCCATGATTTCTGCCGTGGGGTTCTGCTCGGTGAACTTGGGCGCAGACCTGTGGATGGACCAGCGGTCCGCGTCGGTCAGTTCCGGGCCGCCGTCGATGACGCGGCCGAGCGGGTTGAAGAGCCGTCCAAGGGTTTCTTTGCCGACTGGGACTTTGATAGCCTCGCCGGTTGCGGTAACGGTTAGCCCGCGGGAAAGTCCTTCGCTGCTTTGCATCATGATGCACCGAATGGTGCGGTTGCCTAAATCCGACGCCGCTTCCATGACTTTTTCCTGCCCGTCGACTGCGGCGACGAGAGCTTCAAGCTGGCGGGGCAGCGGCTGTCCGACCGGAAAAACGACGTCGACCACCGGGCCCAGCACCTGCGTTATGTATCCCTGACTCATGACGACCTCCTAATTGGTGGCCTCAAAGCCGCCGGTTACTTCGGTTATTTGCTGAGTGATCATTTCTTGGCGCAGCCGGTTGTACCTCTTGGAAAGCCGGTTCAGCATGTCATTGCCGTTGTCGGTTGCCGTCTGCATGGCCGAGCGGCGGTCGCAGTTTTCGCTGCAGTACGATTCGGTCATGGCGGCGTAGAGCACGCCGGCTAGATAGGACGGGACGAGCCGGCTGATGACGGCGTCGACCGACGGTTCGTAGATCATCACGTTGTCGGAGCGGACCGACCGATCGCGCCAGCGCGGGTTGTTCGGATCCAGCGGCAGAAGCGGCAGGACGAGCGGTGACGTGCTGAGCGGGGAAGTCATTCGTGTATAGACGAGCAGTATTTCCCGAAGTTTGTTCTTTTTGAAGAGCTCCAGAAGCTGGCGGCTCATCTCCCACGCGCGGCTCAGAGTCGGTTCGCCGGCGCTGTACAGGAAGTTCGGTTCAGGCTGCATACCCCGCTGGATAAACATTCGCCGGCCCATTTCTCCGACGCAGAACAACGTCACGTTGTCGTACGCCTCGGCGGTGCGTCGCGTCAGGTCGATGACTTCCCTGTTGTAGCTGCCCGCAAGCCCTTTGTCGCCGGAAATGACGACCAGCCCGGCTTCTCCGTGCGACAGCTTGGGCGCCCCAAAGTACGGGTGTTTTACCATGGTGCTGTGACGGAGCACGTCGGCGATGGTGTCTTTGATGACTTCAAAGAACGGCTGAACCTTTTCGAGCTGAGTGCGGGCCCGGCGGCTTTTCGCCTGGCTGATCAGGTACATGGCACTCGTGATTTTGAGGGTCTGTTTGACGCTCAGGATTCGCTCGCGAAGGGCGGCTATTTCTGCCATGAAGGCGCCTCATGGGCCTTGAACGCCGCCAAGCGTTTGTCGAGTGCCTCTTTTTGTCCATCGGTCAGCTTTTCGCCGCGTTCCAGTTCCTGCATGAGAGGGCCGTCCTCTTGGGAAAGGTACTTGCGGACGTCCCGCGCGAAGTCACGGACGTGGGCGAGCGGCACGTCGGAGAAACCACCGCTTGTGACGTAGTACAGCGTGACTAACTGGCCGGCGGTCGAAAGAGACGAGCCAGGCGTCTGTTTGAGGACCTCTGTCAGCCTGTGCCCGGAGTCCAACGCTTCTCTCGTGGCGTCGTCCAAGTCGCCGGCGAACTGGGTGAACACTTCCAACTCGGCAAAACGCGCCAGAGTGACCCGCAGGTTTCCGGCCAAAGCGCGGATTCCTGCCGGCTGGGCGGCGCCTCCCACTCGGCTGACCGACAGGCCGGTGTTGACGGCAGGGCGGACTCCTGATCTGAACAGGTGGCTTTCAAGGTAAATCTGTCCGTCGGTGATGGAAATGACGTTCGTCGGGATATACGCGCTCACGTCGCCGGCTTGGGTTTCGATAATCGGCAGGGCGGTCATCGAGCCGCCGCCCCAGTGATCTTCCAGTCGGCAGCTGCGCTCCAGCAGTCGGCTGTGCAGGTAGAACACGTCGCCGGGGTACGCCTCGCGGCCCGGGCTGCGCCGCAGAAGAAGCGACAGGGCCCGATATGCTACGGCGTGTTTGCTCAAATCGTCGTAGATGATCAGCACGTCCCGTCCCTGATCCATAAAGTACTCGCCCATGGCCGTGGCGGCGTAGGGGGCGAGGTACTGGAGCGACGGCGAGTCGCTGGCCGGACTAGAAACGATGAACGTGTAGTCCAAGGCTCCAGCGGCGCGAAGGGACGCGTGAATTTGGGCGATTGAGCTGTTTTTCTGGCCGATGGCGCAGTATATGCAGATGACGTTCTGGTCTTTCTGATTCAAAATAGCGTCCACAGCGATCGTCGTCTTGCCGGTCTGCCGGTCGCCGATGATCAGCTCCCGCTGCCCTCGGCCCACCGGCACAAGAGCGTCGACTGCCAAGATGCCGGTTTTGAGCGGCACGTTGACCGGCTTGCGGGACATGACGCCAGACGCTTCCCGTTCCACCGGCATGTCCTTTTGGCCTACGATCGGCGCGCCGCCGTCGATCGCCTCGCCCAGCGGGTTAACCACTCGGCCAATCAGTCCGTCGCCGCAGGACACTGAAGCCGCTTGTCCGCCTCGGCGGCAGAGCGTGCCTTCCCGAAGGCCGCCGCCGTCGCTGAACAGGACGACGCCGACTCGGTCAGACTCCAAGTTCATCGCCATGCCGAGCGAGTCGTCCTCAAAGACGACCAGCTCGCCGTAGGTGACCCGGTCCAATCCGTACACGGTGGCAATGCCGTCGGCCAAAGAGACGACTTGTCCGGTTTCCCGGGCGTCCAGCTTCATATCAAAGGAGCGGATCCGCTCCCTCAGTTCTTCAATAATGCCATCAGAAAGCATGTTATACCTCCAGCAGCAGACTGCCCAAATCCCGGAGGGCTCCGGCCAGCGAATAATCGTACGTGACGCCGGACACGATGATTCGGAAGCCGCCGTACAGATCGGCGTCAATCTGCGGTTCCAGCACTACAAAGGAGACACCAAGCCGCCGGGCGGTCGCTTTTTCGAGCCGATGGCGGTTTTCCTCGCTGATCGGACGGGCTGAGGAGAGAATGCCCAAGGCGCCGCCTGCGGTGACGATGGCCCGCAGCCGAAGCAACCGGGCTAAGTCGCGCGCTTGGCTGATTTTTCCGCCCTCGGCCAGCAGGACTAACGTGTTAGCCGCTCGGTGATCCAACTTGAGGGAAGACAGCAGCCCCAACTTTTCTTGATGAGTCAGCAGGGGAGAGGCCAAAGTCCGGCCGAGCTCCGGGCAGAGCTCGAGCGCCTGAATTGCCGGAAGAAAATCGACGCTCTTCAGGCCCTCAAGCCGGGCGGCCTCGGCCAAGGGAAGCAGGGTCTTCATTCTTCGCCCCGGCAGAACCGGTCGATTAGCGTCAGGTCGTCTGCGTCGGTCATCTTTCGGCTGGCCAACTTAGCCGCCGCCTCAAGAATCAGCGAAGCCGTCTGCGTTTGAAGCCGCTCCTTAGCAAGCGCTTCTTCGCGGGCAATCCGTACCCGCATCTCTTCCAGCTCGTGCCGCGAGTCCTGTTTCGCCTGAGCGAGAATGATCTCGTAGGCTTGGTCGGCGTGATCCCGCGCGTCGTCAACAAGTCGGGAAGCCGCCCGGCTGGCCGCGTGCATTTGCTCCTCGTTGTGGCGCTGCAGTTCCTCGCCGACAGCCCGCGCGTCAGAGGCTCTCTTCAACTCGTCCGCAATAGCATCCTGACGGGCTTTCATCGCCCGGCGAAGCGGAGTGAAAAGGAACCGGCGCGCCAGAAGATAGAGCACCAGCAGGTTGAGCACAGTCCAGAGGATATTCCAGTCAACCTTGAGGAACATAATGCAGGCCTACTTCAGAAGGATAACTGCCATCGCGACGACGAAACCGTAAATAGCCGTTGCCTCGGCCAATCCGCACCCTAACAACATGGTCTTCATCACATCATTTTTGGCCTCCGGCTGACGGGCGATCGACTCACAGGCCTTCCCTGTTGCCAAGCCGATGCCGATTCCCGCACCGACGCCAGTCAAAACGGCGATCCCAGCACCCAAAGCAGTTAAAGACATAACACTCGCTCCTTTCGGTTAATCAAGAACATCCTGAGTGAACAACAGCGTGAGAAAAACGAAAACAGCCATCTGAATCAACCCGTCGAACAGGTCGAAGTACAGCCCTAAAATCGACGGAACGACCGCGGGGGTCAAATGATGAACCAGCGTCATCACGACGAACGCGCCGAAAATGTTGCCGAAAAGCCGCATGCACAGCGACAGAGGTCGGGTCGCCATGTCGATGATGTTGAAAGGAAGCATGGCGGGATTGGGCTCGATCAGCCGCTTTAGAGCCCCTTTCGGCCCTTTGACGGCTAAAAGGGTCCCGTAAATGACAAAAAAGCTGCACAGCGCCAGTCCAGCTGTGACGTTCAGGTCCTTCGTCGGCGGAACTAAATCCAACAGGCCCGATAGGTTAGCTACCGCAAGGTAGAGAGCCAGCGCGCCAAAATACGGCGAAAGGCCGGCGCACCGAGCCCCAAGCGTTCCGGTGATAAAGTCGTCCATTGTCTTGACAAAGACTTCGCCAACCAGCTGCAGCTTTCCCGGCCGCATCTTAGCCCGGCGTCCGGCTAAAAAGAACAGAACGCCCAACAAGGCGACAATGCCCCACGAAAAGACGACAGAACGAGGTACTTGAATGAGTCCTAAATTTACGCTCTGAGGCGTCACCGCCTGTTGAAGCTCTTGAGAGATAGTACCCGTCACCCGTCACCTCCTTTTTAAGCGCTCACAGTATATGCTTTTAAAAGAAAAGTACAAGGCTAAAAAATAATGGATTCTGAAAATGACAAAATATACGATATTCTGCAGGGTATATTCAAAAGAATATCATATTGTTTGGAAATAGACTTGTTGTCCCTCGCCCCGAGCCGTTCGGCAAAAAGTTGAAAAAAAGATGACATGGCACCTCATTGGAGGCTCGCCGTGTCGTTTTGAAGGAGACTGGGAATGAACCGAGGGGCCCCTGCTCAAAGGGTAGCAGGAGGAGAGAAGCCGGCTGTTCACAGCCTGAATTTTTATGATATAATGGCACGCGTCGCGGAGAGGTGGCTGAGCGGTCGAAAGCGCTTGACTCGAAATCAAGTGAGGGGCTTGCTCCTCCGAGAGTTCAAATCTCTCCCTCTCCGCCAGATACAAAAACAAAACTTGCCGCCGGCTGCAGACCGGCGGCTTTTTTATGCTGAACGCTCGAAAATGGTTTGCTGGTCGGTTCGTCTCAATAAAACGGGAAGTGAGAAGCCGTTTATAAATAAGGCTTGGGGAACCTTGCCTCATATTGGACACCGTGATGAACGGGCGCGGGGGCTGTGAGTGCGCTTGCCGAAAACGGCGTTTTCCCTCGGCTTGCGGGGCCTTGACCGCCGCGTTGGCTCGTCCAGCGACGCTGTCGCCGCGGCGAGTTTTTAGAGCCCCTGCCCGATTGGCCTTGAGAAAAAATAAAAAGACGCCCGAAGGGGCGTCTTTTTATTTGCTTATTTGCCGCCGGTTCCGTCGGGACGGACGAACGGCCCGTCGGCGATCGACTCGGCCCACTCTTTGGGGAAGGGCGTCAGGTTCATGTCGATAGCTCCAAGACAGTACTTGCTGAACAGCCGGTCGCCCAGCTTGAGCCACTCGTCATGCCAGCCCTGCGCTTGGTCGTAGGCGTACTTCTGAATGAGCTCCAGACCGGCTGACCGATCGCCCTTGTTGATCAGTTCCGCGCTCTGTTTCAGCAGTTCGGGAACCCGAGCAAACTGTTCGTTCATTCGGGGCGTTCTCGCCTCGTGAATCTCGGCTCGGATCGGCTGATACCGCCAGTCCGCAATGCTCTGAACCCGAATGCAGCTCCACCAGCCCGATTCGGGCGTATAGGGAGTGCGGCGCGTGCCGGTTGAGTAGAGCGCCGGCAGTTCGCTCATCGATGCCCAGAGCGGCGTCAAGTACGTCGTGTCGGCGGCGCCGTAGCCAAACCATACGACGCCCTTAATCTCGTCCGGGAGCCGGCCGTCGACTTGGCAAATCTGAACGTACGTCTGACGGTAGTCGTTGATCGCCCGGGGGTACTCGCAGTCCTTATATCCCAAATTGAGCTGCTTGCGGTAGCGGGTCGGATTTCCCCAAGGGCCAGCGGCCTTGCCCTTGCTCAGGTCAAACGGCGTGCCGCCGTACCAATCGCCCTGCAGGGCGAACAGGTCGGCGACGGTCACTTTCTTATCCGGCTTGACCGACAGCGGGAAGCGGTACGCCCACGGATCCAGCTTTGCCGACGGGGCAAAAACGGACAGGGCGCGCCACTCGCGCAGCGACGAGTACAGGCGGATTGTCGGGTAGAAGACCTCGGCGGGGCTGAAGTCCTTCGGATTGGCGTCCTTTGGGGAGATCAGGCCGTTCTTAACCGCGTAGTCGATCATATCCGGCGCGGCCAAGACGTTCGCCTTGTCGGTCAGGTCAAGATGACAGAGCCGAGCCCGGTTGGCCGCAACGAATATTTCGTCGTCTGGCACGCGCCACGCGGCCCACATCGTATTGCCGTATACCTCAAAGACCCACGTCTCGTTGCCGTCGGTAATCGGCATCGTCTCGCCGTCCGAGAACCAACCGTACTTGCTAACCAACTGTCCCATGAGCTCGACCGCTTCGCGGGCAGTCGCGCAGCGCTCGAGGGCGATTTCCTGCAGGTTATAGCAGTTCATCAGGCCGAAGGCGTTCTCGATCATCAGCTTTTTCGCCCGCTGGCTGTGCTCGTCGTCGGCTGTCATGGACATGGTGCTTTCGCCCATCGCCAGCCCTTTTTCGTTGATGAAGGCGTATTGGGACGTCAAGTATCGATACGTGTGGGGAGCTTCAGGAATCTTCGACATCGGCACGTCGGCTTCGTCGGGCGCCTTGCCGACTCCGTGCTGGGTAATGAGCCGCTCGCTTCCTGCCGGGTGATCGGCGGCGGCGATCAGCTTCAGACCAAAGTGATCGCTCAACGAGTCGCAGGTGTGCGAGATCATCGCCGTCCCATCGGCCGAGGCGTTTTTGCCCACGGCGAACACGGTGCAGCCGAACGCGGCAGACGAGAGGACAAGAGAAGCGATCAGTCCAACGAGCGGGGCAGCTTTTTTCATTCGGTCTCCTCCTCGAGGCGGGGACGAAGTCCCCAGATGTTTTATTGTGCTACTTGTGCGATATTATATCGTGTTTTATTTCACTTTTGGCGTTGCCTCCGGTACATGAAGACGTGTTTTGTAGCCGGTCGGTCGGCTCGTCGGCGTGGGCAGGTGAAAGGCGCGTGTTCCGCCGCGCTGGGCCGACCTGACGCGAGGGGGAGAAAACTCGAAGGGGCCGACGGAGCCAGCCGAGCTCAAGCGAAAGGACGGCAAACGACAGAAGGAGGATCCTTTGGCGGATCTCTCTGCGGAGGTCCAGCGGGAAGGGAGCCGTGATGAATTTTTCCCCGGTGGGGCGTTAGTTGTCCTCCTAGCGACGATCAAGTGGGGCGGAGCCGTGGCCTCAGGCGCCTAACCTGCTGAGAGGCACAGTGATATGATGGCCCAAGAACGCCTCGGCCGGAGAGCGGCTCATGGAAAGGGGAAGCCCCGTCCATGACGAAGCGTCAGGACGGGGCTTGAACGCGGAGAAAACGGCGGCAGAGGGGAGAGCGAAACCGACGTCACTCCCGTTGGATCCAGAAAGGTAAAAATAAGGCCTTCAACGCGTTCGCTTGGTGAATAAAGCGGGCGGCTGAAGGCCACAAAATTCTTGTAAGAGGTATTCGCACCGGGCACTCGGGAACACCTTCCGACCAATCGGCTTCACAGGGGAGTGCCCCCCTCCACCGACCCGGTGAGGCCACTATACTTCGATAGTATGGGAAAGTCAAGGGCGCCGGCCGGAACGAGGATAAAAGCTGTGGCAGAGGAATATCGTCGTTAATTCAATAAGGGGAGACCGGCACTCACGCCCTTTTGAGACAGAAGTATAAAAAAAGGCCTTCAACGCGATCGCTTGACGAACAAAGCGAGCGATTGAAGGCCACTCTTCTTGAGGAACAGGGTGTTCTCACCGGGCATCCGGGAACACCGACCGACCAATCGGATTCACAGGGGGATGCCCCCCCTCCACCAACCCGGCGAAGCCACTATACTTCGATAGCATGAGAAAGTCAAGGGCCGGGACGAGGATAAAGGCGGTGGCAGAGAAATATCGTCGTTAATTCAATGAGGGGAGACCGGCACTCACGCCTTTTGGATCCAGAGGGTAAAAACAAGGCCTTCAACGCGTTCACTTGACGAACAAAGCGAGCGGCTGAAGGCCAATCTTTTGAGGACGGGGCGTTCGCACCGGGCATCCGGGAACACCGACCGACCAATCGGGTTCACAGGGAGATGCCTCCCTCCACCGACCCGGCAAGGTCAATATACTTTAGCAGCAGGGGAAAGTCAACATCTAAAAGATGAAGATTCCATAAAAGAAGAAACAGCCCCACAAGGGTCAGAAGAACTAATAGGTTTCCATCGCCCCAAGGAACTTTTTCTTAAACGAGCTGATTTTAATTGAAAAAACGTTATCTAAACTTGCCGAGCAGACAGCTGTTCCACCTCTGAGAGACTCCGCACGGTTTTTCCGAGACGCTGTTTATATGTTTTGTCTGTATAGCTCGGAAAACAAGCCCCATTGAACTCGCCAAACCATCACTTCAGAAGCCCTCAAGTTTTAGGGGAAGGGACACACAAGGCCCAGCGGCAGCGCAGACGAACGTCATAGACGAAGTGAACCGCGCTGCTCGCCGCGGCGTTTAAAAGAACTTTTTTACCGTTTAGCATCAGGCAAAAGGGGCCTCGTCGGTCAGGGCGATGCCTTTCGATCAGTAGGCAGGGGCTAAGCTCAAAAACATGGTCTAGGTCTCCCGTTCGGCTCAAGGTTCAACGGCCGAAGAAGCAGGAATAAAACTTCTCGGCAGCAGGGCCGAGCTAGGGGAGAAAACGCGCCCAAGCGGGCGGACAGGCAGAAGCGCGTTCGGCCTATCAGGCCTAAAGACGAACTTGACGGCCCAGTCTGACCGCGCGGGTAGTCTTGAGACGCGGCGGCAGCGATATGACTGCGGACTTTGGACTGCTTCGCTTGGCGTCCACGCGACGGACAGAAAACAGCAGGGCAAAAAATAAAACGCGGTCGCTTGACCGCGTTTTAACGTATTCAGATGGTGGAGGCGCGGAGAATCGAACTCCGGTCCTGACATAACGGGTACGAATGGGCGGCTACAGGCTTAGACGATCTCTTTTAACGCGCTGCGCCCGACGCCTGACCGACAGAAGGGTATCGGGTGCTGCGGATGGAAGGAAATGACGCTGCCCGCGATGATTAGCCCGCCCGGGAGGCGCGAGCGCTCCCTCTCCGTTTGGGCGGCCGCGTGCTTACGCAGCCAGTGCGAAATCGTTGTCAGTTCTTATGTTTGACGGGTAACGCCCGTCGCTCGGCCTGCTCCCAGACTTCCGCCATACCAGTCGAAACCGGTCGCCCCCGGTTCACGTTGATTATATCACATTGATTCTCAGGTCAGTTTCTGTTCCTCAGTTCTCTGGCGATGGAGCGCTGAACGTCCCGCTCTCTGATGTCGTCCCGGCGGTCTGCGGCACTCTTTCCCCGCGCGAGGCCCAGTTCAATTTTGGCAAGTTTGCCGCCTTTGACGTAGAGCTTGAGCGGCACGAGGGTGAAGCCCCGCTCTTTGACTTTTGCCTGGAGCCGGCGGAGCTCCCGACGGTGAAGCAGCAGTTTGCGCGCTCGGTGCGGCTCAACTTTGACCCATGCGGTGGCCTTCTCGTAGGGGGAAATGTGGACGTTTTCAAGCCACAGTTCGCCGTCCTTGAATTTGGCGTACCCGTCTTTGAGGTTGGCCCGTCCGGCCCGGATGGACTTAATCTCCGTGCCGGTCAGCACGAGGCCGCATTCCATCGTCTCCAGAATCTCGTAGTCGTGTCGGGCTTTTCTGTTGACTGCGGCGACCTTGTCGTCCGGCGAGTTCGGCATGATGGCCTCCTTTGCGTTCTTTCTAAAAAAACAGACCCCGACGCTTCCGCCGGGATCTGCCTGTTTTCTTGAATGGTCGGGGTGAGAGGATTCGAACCTCCGACCTCCTCGTCCCGAACGAGGCGCGCTAACCAGACTGCGCTACACCCCGACACGAGGCGCATTGTACCTCAGGGGAGGAAATCCGTCAAGCAGGGCGGATTATTTGCGGCTTCTTCCCCTGAAGAGAGACAGGCGTCCAGACGACCAGTCTTCGCTGAGCGGCAGCTCAAGCCATCCCCAAGGCGTTATCAAAAGAAAGCGGAGAACGATCTGCTGGTCTGCCAGCGAGGCGATGTGGTCGCTGTAGTCGAGCACGTCGCAGGGGATCCAGCAATCGGTCAATATCCAGGCTCGTCGGCACCGTCGGCCTGAGAACAGCAGGGCGTAGTCGAGGGCCCAACGCATCGCGCCATCGAGGTCGACCTCTCCAAGCCATACGACGGCCGCTTCGTCGCGCGGCCTAGGGCGTCGGGAGCTGGGCAGGAGACAGGCGTGGTCGTTGACCCAATTGAGCCGGTCGAAGAGCAGTTCAGGTTCGCTGCGAACAGCTTCGTCGTAGGGCGCTTCGTAGCCGTCCGAGAGGGTGAACCGCTGGCTGAACCAGCCGCTGATCTGACGCGTCAATTTGATGGTCCAGTCTGGATAGTCGAGCTTGTTGGGAGAGCCCATCAAGGAGCCAAAGGAGAAGAAGTCTCCCGTTTCGTTTCCTGCCATGGCGATCCACCTCCTGACTTTCTGTCCTTTGCGGGACAAGCATATCACAAAACAAACCGTCTGACGGCACGGAGCGGCTTTGGGCATGATAAAATGAGTTCTGTTTGATGAACCACGCCGTTGAGACGTGCTATTCTGCAGTTCGGGGAGATATGAGAAATGCGACACATTGGAACAGTTGCCCGGGGAATTCGTCTGCCTGTCGTCATGAGCGGTGACGACCTGAAGAAAATTGTCGTGAACTCGCTGATGGAAGCGGCGGCGAGCGAACCGGACGGCTTTAAGTTTAAGGATCGGGATATCGTTGGGGTGACCGAGTCGCTGGTGGCTAGAGCGCAGGGAAACTACGTGACGACTGAGGATATCGCTCAGGACGTCGCCCGGCTGACCGACGAGGGCGACGCGGTTCTTCTGTTCCCAATTTTGAGTCGGAACCGCTTTCTTGAGCTGCTGAAGGGGATCGTCGCGGGGGTGCGGGGTACGCTGCACCTCGTGCTGTCGTATCCGTGCGACGAGGTCGGCAACGGCGTGATGGACCGGCAGGAGTTCTACGAGAAGGCACATTTGCTGTCAGATTCAGCCTTTGACGAGGACGAGTTCCGGCGGGTTTTCGGCACGTGGACGCACCCGTTTACCGGGCTGGACTACGTGGAGCTGTACAAGTCGGTCGCGCCGGAGAAGATCAAGGTTCACTTTGCCCAGTCGCCGAAGGCGGCGCTGAGCTACGCGAAACAGGTTATCGTCGCGTCGATTCACGATCGGAATCTGCACCGTCAGGTCTTGGAGCGGCTGGGCGCGAAGGTGATCACCCTTGATCAGATCTGCGCTGCGCCTCAGGAAGGGCGAGGCTGGAACGACCGGTTCGGCCTGCTGGGGTCAAACTACTCCCGCGCCGGCGTGGTAAAGCTGTTCCCCAGAGACTGCGAGGCGTTTGTGGCCGACCTGCAGGAAGAGCTTCGGCGGCAGACGGGCCGTCAGATCGACGTTTTGGTGTACGGCGACGGCGCGTTCAAGGATCCGGTGGGCGGCATCTGGGAGCTGGCCGATCCGGTTGTCTCGCCAGCCTGCACATCTGGGCTGATCGGTATGCCTCACGAGATCAAGTTCAAGTACGTGGCCGACAACGCGGGAGATAAGACGCCGCTTCAGGCGGTCACCGAGGCAATCCAGGCAAAGGCGAAGACGTCCCGGTCGGACAAAACCGGGCTGGGGACGACGCCCCGCCGGCTGAGCGATCTGGTAGGGTCGCTGTGCGATCTCGTTTCCGGCTCGGGCGATAAGGGAACGCCTGTTATCTATATTTCGGGGTACTTTGACAGCTACATCGTGCAGTAGCGCCTGAGTAACTGCCGGGGAGGTTCGTTGGGAATGCTGTTTTCCATGCTCGTTTTGGTCGTGTGCCTGATCTTGCTGTCGGCGTTTTTCTCCGCCGCGGACATGGCCTATTCAAGTCTGAACAAAGTCCGTCTTCGCCGGTTCGTCGACGAGGGGACTCCCGGCGCGTCGCGGACGATGGAGCTGGTGAAGGATTTCAGCCGGACCATTTCGGTGATCCTCATCGGCGGCAACGTGGTTGATATCCTCAATACCGCGGTTGTTACCGCCGCGCTGGCGTCGGTCTTTGGGCCGGTCGGCGCTCTGTATTCCACGGCGATTATGACCGTGCTGATCATTATCTTCTGCGAGATTCTCCCGAAGGCGTTTGTGAAGGATCACGCGGAGACGTTTGCCCTTCGGGCGTCGCCGGCCATTCGGCTACTGTCGGTGCTGTTCAAACCGTTCACGTGGGTTACCCAGAGCATTACCGAACAGCTGCGGGGGCTGTCGTCTTCCAAGGCGGCGTCGCCGAGCGTGACCCACGACGAGCTGCTGAGCATTGTGGACGATATGGCGAAGGAGAACACCTTGCCTCGGGTTGAGCGCGAGCTGATCGAGAACGCGATCAACTTCAACGAACTGAAGGTGTGGGAAGTTCAGACGCCGCGGGTTGACCTGTTCGCGCTGGACGTGGACGAGTCGTCGGAGCTCGCCCTGTCGTTGATTCTGAAAAATCACTACACCCGAATCCCAGTGTACGAGGGGACGACCGACAACATTATCGGCGTCCTGAACGAGAAGATCGTGCTGGAAAAAGTGGTAGCCGGCGAGCCGCTGAACCTTCGCGCCTGCATGGCAAAGCCCCTTCTGGTGTCCGGCGAGACGAGCCTGCTTGACGCGTTCCGTATTCTGAAGACGAACCGGACGCACATGGCGGTCGTCTTGGACGACTACGGCGGCACGTCGGGCATCATCACGCTGGAAGACTTGATGGAAGAGCTCCTGGGCGAGATTTACGACGAGCTGGACGACATCAAGGAGTACGTGACGCAGATCGACGGCAATGCCTGGTTGGCGGTGGGCGATATCTACATCGAGGACCTGTTCTTCAAGTTCCTTGGGACTATGGAGATTCCCGATACCGAGTCGCCGACGCTGAACGGGTGGATGCTGGAGGAGTTCAAGGTCTTCCCCGAGCTGGGAGCGTCGATTCAGTGGGGGCCTTACTCGTTCGAGGTCGTGAAGACGGCGGGCCAGCGGATTTCCCGCGTCCGTATCACCAAGGTTTCAGGCGCTGCCAGTCAGTCGGCGCCAGTCGGCAGTTGACCGACGATAAAAAAGAAAGAGGCGCGGCCTTTGTAGGCCGCGCCTCTTGTTGTTTGTGCTTGTTTGTGCGCGATACGAGGTTTAAAGCGTCTGGTCGGCCAGTTTGTAGGCCGCGTCGATGACCAACATGAGCCGGAGACGTCCGGTCTGAGACCTGACGGTCTCAAAATGGCCTTTGAAGGTCGCCTTGGCAGGAGAGGTCATCTTCTTGAGGGTCCAACAGGAAGCGATCTTTTGGGCCGCGGCGGAGTCTTTGACCGCATAGGTCAGGCCGGCTACGTTCATGGTCTCGCCGTCGGCGCTCTTCTGGTAAATGCCGGCCATGTCCAGCGCGACGTTGGTCAGGTCAGCCTCAGTCGTCCGAGTCATGACGAGGGACTTGTTGAACGGCCGCTCCGATTTGCCCGAGCCAAGCGAACAGCCCTTGTCGGTGGCGATGATGTACCGGGCAGCGCCGCTCGCGTCGGTCAGCAGGATGGTCTTGTGGTTGAGCTGAGCCCAGCGGCCCCACGAGTAGACGGGCTGTGCCTTCTTAGCGTCGAGTGTTTCTTTGAACCGGTAGGACGAGTCGCCGCGAAGGGTCAGAACGGCGTTTTCTTTCTTGTCCTTCTCGTTCTGCGTCTTGCCGGCGAAGGTCACCTGGGAGTTCACGTCCACGAAGCGATCATCGTTGAAAAGGTTTGCGTCTTCGCTGTAGTTCAGTTTGTAGTTCAGCGAGTCCTCGGTAATGGGAGCGCCTTTTTCGTCAGACAGGACGAGCGAACCTTTCTTGTCGAGCATGAACCAGGTCTTGTCGCCGCTGGAGGACACGAGCGCAGCCAGTTTGCCGGAGGCTACATTCCAAGTGCCCATTTCGACGAACGTCGAGTACGGCCGATCGGTCAGGTACTTGTCAACTCGGCGGTACAGTCCGTTGCCGGCAAAGCTGACGGTCACGTCCACGCCAGAGCCGGAAGCGGCAGGGAAAACGCCGTGCCAGTTCGTGTTGGCCAGCGAGGTGATCTTCTTCGGCTTGGGCGCTCTCTCGTAGTCCGGGGTCGAAGAGCCGCCGGAAAGAGCTCCGTCCACTGTTCCGGAGATGACGTCGCTGACCTTATCGGTGACAGCGTTGATAGCGGAGTCCTTGGCTACATCAGCGATCCCCTGAAGGAGAGGGCTCGACGCGCCGGCCGGAGCAGCAGAGGCTGCCGCGAGGGCTGAGGCGAGACAAAGTGCGGAGAAGCGAGATAGTTTCATTGTTTTCTTCCTTTCGTGTCGTGTCAAATTTGTGTTGATAACGCGTATGACTTCTACGGTGCAAATATTATATCTGACTGCCCGCGGAAAAAGGACAGAGGGAACAAAAATTAGGCCGATTAGCGCTCGGTGAATATGCATATATTATTTTTGCGGACATTTCTGTGGTTGATAAAGAGGCGTGATTCTCCTACAATATCGGTGAACGGACGGTTTGCGCGCCCTCGAACCGAATCGGTTCATATCTGGAATGTTCACGGGAGGTTTTTTAATGAAACTCACAAAAGTTCTGGCTGCTTGCGCGACGTTGGTAGTTTTGGCGGCTGGGGCGGCGTTGGCAGCTGACACAGTCGGCGTCATCGAACCCCAGAGGATCCTCGTTTCTCACCCCAAGTTCGAGAGCGCTCAGGCCCGTATCAAGACCATCATGGACAACAAGCAGAACGAGGCCAAAGCCGGCATCGAGAAAGCAAAAGACAATCAGGAGAAGGTCAAGATCTTCACGCAGAAGAAGCAGGAAGCTGCGATGGAAGAGCAGAAGCTGATGGCCCCGATTTTCAAGGACATCAATCTGGCCATTCGGACTGTTGCCAAGAACAAAAAGTGCACGGTTGTCGTCGACAAGGCGGCGACGTTCTTCGGCGGCTTGGATCTGACCGACGACGTGATTCAGGAAGTTAAAAAAGTCAGCGCCGGCAGCAATTAAGGGCGAACAAACAAGTGCGCTTCTCCGTTCTCGTAGCGGAGAAGCGCTTTTTGTTTATTCCGCGCCGGTGGGTTAGAATAGTGAATACAATGGCCTAACGCCAGTGAGGAGGCAACCCCATGGCAGAGATCAAAAAGATGGAACTTGTGTCGCTTGAAATTCCTGAAGACGGCAACCTGATTGTCGGGCAGAGCCACTTTATCAAAACGGTTGAAGACCTTTACGAGGCGCTGGTCACGTCCTCGCCGTACCTCAAGTTCGGTATCGGTTTCTGCGAGGCGTCCGGTGACTGCCTGATTCGGTCGGACGGCAACGATGACGAGCTCAAGGCCTGTGCCGTGAGGAACGCTCAGGCGCTGAGCTGCGGGCACAGCTTCGTCATCGTGCTGAAAAACGGCTATCCGATCAACGTCCTTCAGGCGGTCAAGAACTGTCAGGAAGTCTGCCGGATTTTCGCCGCGACGGCAAACCCCCTTCAGGTCGTCGTCTGCTCGTCCGAGCAGGGGCGAGGGATCTTAGGTGTTATTGACGGGTTCCTCCCTCAAGGGGTAGAAACGGAAGCTGACGTCGTGGCCCGAAAAGACCTGCTGAGGAAGATCATCGGCTATAAGCGCTAACATGCCGAAAAAGGACGTTCGCCGGTACGTCTGCAGCGAGTGCGGATATACCGGCTTGTACCCTTCCGGCAGGTGCCCGAGCTGCGGAAGCTGGGGCACGATGGCGGAAGAGCGGCCGACCGTCGTCCAGAACCGGGCGGGCGGCGCTCCTCGGGTGCTTACCCCCGAATCAATACGGGACATTCCCGCGCCGGTCAGGACGCCGTCAGGGATTGGAGAACTAGATCGGGTGCTCGGCGGCGGCTGGGTGCCCGGCGGGGTCGTGCTTTTAGGCGGTCAGCCTGGAATCGGCAAGTCGACGCTTCTCCTGCAGGTCTGCGGGGCGATGACGGCGGCAGGCTCAAAAGTGATCTACGTTTCAGGAGAAGAATCGGCCGGACAGCTCGGCTTGCGGGCTGCCCGGCTCGGCGTGCTACACGACGGGCTGGAAGTGTGCTGTCACACGGTCATTGACGAGGCGCTTCAGCTGGTCTCGGATCACGCCCTGTTGGTTGTGGACAGCGTTCAGGCCATGAGAGCTCAGGACGAGGACGGCTGGCCCGGCACGCCGACTCAGGTTCGGGCGGTGGCGCAGAGGTGTCTGGATTTCGCCAAGACGTCGGGCGTTCCGACCGTGCTTGTCGGGCACATCACCAAAGAAGGCCGTCTTGCCGGGCCGATGCTTTTGGAACACATGGTTGACACGGTGATCATGTTCAGCGGCGAGAAGACGTCCCTGTACCGCACTCTGAGGGCGAGCAAGAACCGATACGGCGGTACCGACGAGCTCGGAATTTTTGAAATGGGCGGCGAAGGGCTGGTCGAGGTCTCAGATCCCAGCTACCTGTACTGGAACAGGTCGGACAGCACCGTTTCAGGCGTCGCGATGACGGTTTTGTTGGAAGGCTCCCGGCCGCTCGTGGCGGAGATTCAGGCCCTTGCGGCTCAGTCGGAGTTCGCGTACCCGCGCCGGATGGGAATGGGCGTCGGCGCAAACAAGCTTCAACTTCTTTTGGCCGTCCTTGAGAGCCGGTGCGGCCTTCCGGCAGGGAAAAGCGACCTGTACTGCAACGTGGCCGGTGGCTTAGAAGTGAGGGATCCGGCGGCCGATTTGGCGGTCGCCGCGGCGCTAGCTTCGGCAGTGAGCGGCGTCCCTATCGGGCCGGACTGCTGTCTGCTGGCCGAGGTGGGGTTGGCCGGAGAGTTGCGCCCTGTGACGGCTCTTGGATCCCGCCTCAAGGAGGCGGAGCGGCTCGGGTTTCGGCGAGTGATCATCAGCAGCCGGGAAAAAGAGGCGCCATGCGGGCAGCTCGAGCTGATTCGTTTGGCGACGCTGGGGGACGTTTTGAGGGAATTGGGCGCCGCCGCTGGCGGCGCTGGAACAAGCAGAAAAAATAAACGGGACGACGAGGCGAAGAAGTCGACAGAGGAGAGACGCGGGATATGAACTACGATTTCACTGCAATCGAAAAGAAGTGGCAGAAGTACTGGGAGGAGCACAACACGTTCCAAGTGAAGGAAGATCCGTCTGTTCCGCCGGAGAAACGGCGGTACGTGCTGGATATGTTCCCTTACCCGTCCGGAGCCGGCCTGCACGTCGGTCATCCGGAGGGCTACACGGCGACGGACATTTACTGCCGCTATCTTCGCATGAACGGATACAACGTCCTTCATCCGATGGGGTTCGACTCGTTCGGCCTTCCGGCTGAAAACTACGCTATCAAAACGGGAACTCACCCCAGAGTGACGACCGAGGCGAATATTAACCGCTTCCGGCAGCAGATTAAATCGTTGGGCTTTTGTTACGACTGGAGCCGAGAGGTGGCGACCCATCAGCCGGAGTACTATCGGTGGACCCAGTGGCTGTTTCTCCAAATGTACCGAAAAGGGCTGGCCTACGAGGCAGAAACGCCGATCAACTGGTGTCCCTCATGCATGACCGGTTTGGCGAACGAAGAGGTCAAGGAAGGACACTGCGAGCGGTGCGGCTCTCATGTGGTCCGGCGCAACATGCGCCAGTGGGTTTTGAAGATCACCGAGTACGCTGAGCGGCTTCTGCAGGACGTGGACAAGCTGGACTGGCCGGAGGCAATCAAGGCCATGCAGCGCAACTGGATCGGCAAGAGCGTTGGGGCAGAAGTGACCTTCAGGATTGATGGCAGCGACAAGACGCTGACCGTGTACACGACCCGGCCTGACACGCTGTTCGGCGCCACCTACATGGTTCTGGCTCCCGAGCACCCGCTCGTCAAAGAACTGACGACGGACGAATGCAGGAAGCAAGTGGAAGAGTACATTGCCCGCGCCGCGCTCAAGTCGGACCTTGAGCGGACCGAGCTGAATAAGGAAAAGACCGGCGTTTTCACCGGCGCTTGGGCGATTAACCCGGTGACCGGGAAGAAGATTCCCCTGTGGATTGCCGACTACGTCATGGTATCGTACGGCACCGGGGCTATCATGGCGGTTCCTGCCCACGACCGGCGCGACTGGGAGTTTGCGAAAGTTTACGGCCTGCCGATCGTCCAAGTTCTTTCCGGCGGCGACGCGCAGAAAGAGCCGTTGGAAGAAGACGGCGAGCTGATAAACTCCGAGTTCCTGAACGGCCTCCGCAAAGCAGAGGCCATCGAGCGGATGATCGACTGGCTGGAGGAAAAACACATCGGCCGCCGAGCGGTCAACTACAAGCTGAGGGACTGGATCTTCTCGCGCCAGCGGTACTGGGGCGAGCCGATTCCGCTGGTTCACTGCCCGAAATGCGGCATCGTCCCGGTGCCGGAAGATCAGCTACCGCTGCGGCTGCCGGAAGTCGAAAAGTACGTCCCGACAGGCACAGGCGAGTCGCCTTTGGCGGCCGTTTCCTCGTGGGTGAACACGACCTGTCCCTGCTGCGGCGGGCCGGCCAAGCGGGAGACCAACACGATGCCCCAGTGGGCTGGATCGTGCTGGTATTACCTTCGGTATCTGGATCCGCGGAACGAAAAGGAATTCGCCTCGAAAGAAGCTATTGACTACTGGATGCCGGTTGATCTGTACGTCGGAGGCGCCGAGCACGCGGTGCTGCACCTGCTGTACGCCCGTTTCTGGCACAAGGTGTTTTTCGATCTGGGGCTTGTGAACACCGACGAGCCCTTCTCCCGGCTGGTGAATCAGGGAATGATTACTTCCTACGCCTACCAGAGGCCCAACAAGACGCTGGTTCCCACCGATGAAGTAGAAGAAACGGCACCGGATCGGTTTGTCGAGCGGGCGACCGGAGAGCCACTTGAACGGGTCATTGCCAAAATGTCCAAGTCCCTCAAAAACGTCATCAACCCGGACGACGTGATTCGCGATCACGGCGCAGATACGCTACGGCTGTACGAGATGTTCATGGGGCCGCTTCAGATGTCCAAACCGTGGTCGACCCAGGGTGTCGCGGGAGTTCAGCGGTTCCTCGAGAAAGTGTGCCGGTACGCTTCCAAGCCGCTGACTGACCGGCCTCTGGACGCGGAGACAGCAAAACTGCTTCACAAGACGAT
Source organism: Jonquetella anthropi DSM 22815 (assembly GCF_000237805.1). Lineage (GTDB taxonomy): Bacteria > Synergistota > Synergistia > Synergistales > Dethiosulfovibrionaceae > Jonquetella > Jonquetella anthropi. Next base: position 683,559 of record NZ_CM001376.1, read on the forward strand.
TCAGAAGGTGAGCGATGACACCGAGAGCCTGAACTTCAACACGGCTATTGCCCAGATGATGACGCTGATCAACGAAGTGAGTCGGGCTGATGACTGCCCGCGTCAGGTGCTGGAGCCGTTCACCCTGCTGCTGGCCCCGTACGCGCCGCATTTGGCGGAAGAGCTTTGGTCAACCGTTTTAGGCAACGAGCCGAGCGTTGCGGACCAGCCGTGGCCGAAGCACGACCAGTCGCTGACGGCAGAGACGACAAACCCCATAGCCGTTCAGATCAACGGAAAGAAGCGGGAGCTACTAGAGCTGCCTGCCGGCCTTTCCAAGGAAGACTTGCTGTCCGCCGTGCTGGCGTCGCCGGAAGTTCAGAAGCGGCTTGAAGGCGTCTCAATCGTCAAGTCCATCGTCGTGCCGGGCAAGCTGGTCAATTTGGTCGTCCGCTAAATGCCACGGCTCGTCGTGATCGTCGCTCCAAGCGGCGCGCAAAAGCGCCTGTTGGACGACGAGCTGGCTCGGCTTGCTAGCGAAGGGTTCTCGCTGGATCGGCGGTATCAGACATCCTCATGGGGACAGCTCGCCGAGGAAAGCTGCGCCTGCGGCCTGTTCGACGCGAAACGGGCCATCGTCGTGGAAGACGGCCTGAGCCTTGGGCCGCTTCCCGCCGACTGGCCGGCAAAAATAGGGGAGCAGGACGACGTTGCCGTCCTGCTCCTATACGAAAAGTCGCCTCAAAAACTCCTTGGCAAGGCCGCCTATGCGGCCTGTCGGGTTGTAAAGAACGAGCCGGCTCCGACGTGGCCTGACCGCCGCCGGGAGTGGCTGGTGCAGCTAGGACGCCAAGAGGGCATCCGGCTGTCCAGAGACGCCGCGGCTCTTTTAGTCGACTGGATCGAGGACGAAGAGGAGCTGCGCGGCGAACTCGACAAGTTTAAACTGGCGTTCCCCGGCGCGCCGATCGGCGTCGCCGAAGTGAACCAGCTGTCCAGCGACGAGGGCGGCCGGGCTTTGCTGGATCTGTTGGACGCGGTCGCTGACGCCAGCTTGGAAGGGGTTAAAAAGAGCTTAGAAAGCCTCCGCCTGCGTCAAGAGCTGATCATCGTGCTGAGCGCCCTGCACAAACGGGTCAGAGCTGCATGGTATGTCACGTGGCTTGGGGAAGGGCTCCAAAAGGCTTTGGGGCTCACCGATTATCAAACCCGAATTGCCTGCAAAACGGCCCGGCGATGGCCGCCGCATGTCCTAGCCCTGTTAACCGGCGAGCTGGTTCGGCTTTCGATGGCCGAGAGGACCGGCGACGGGCAGGGGTGGAACGGGCTGGAGATCGCTCTGTTGGGCGGCCTCTCCGCCTGTCGGCGGGCATAAAAAAAGACGCCGTTTCCGGCGTCGGGTGTTTCGGTTTGCTTGACGAGTGAGGTTAAGCGTTCAGGCTTTTAACCTTGTTGGACAGTCTGGACTTGCGGCGGGCAGCGGTGTTCTTGTGGATAACGCCCTTCACAACGGCCTTGTCCAGCACCGACTGGGCCGCGTCCAGACGCTTGACGGCCAGCTCGCTGTCGCCAGCGGCAACGGACTCAAGCACGCGCTTGACGGCCGTCTTGCAGCGGCTCTTCCAGTAACGGTTGTAAAGCCGGTTGCGCTCTGACGTCCGAACTCGCCTGATCGCTGATTTCTTGTTAGGCACCTGATTTCACCTCCTCGTACGACTAAAGCATTCTATCACGTTGAGCAGAAGATCTGCAATAAACCTCTGCGCAAATGTGGGGCTATTGTACCAAAAAATTGTGGTGATTGCATGGAAGATATTTTCGGCTCTGACGGGCTGCTGTCAATGGGCATGCCGGAGTTTGAGGTGAGGGAAGGACAGGGCGAACTGGCCGACGCAATCAGCCAGTTTCTTCTTTCGGACGAAAGAGTCTTTGCCGCCGAGGCTCCGACCGGCACGGGGAAAACCTACGCGGTCATGGTGCCGGCGATGCTTTGGGCGCAGCGGTACGGGCGGCGGCTCCTCGTCCTGACTTCCAGCGTGACGCTTCAGGAGCAGCTGGCGGATAAGGATATCCCAGCGCTGCAGGCCGCCCTTGGCCTCGAGCTGCGGTGCTGTCTGCTGAAGGGCAGAGGACACTACGCTTGTCTGCGAAAAGCCCTGTCGCTTGGCGACGAGGGCTTTCTGTCGTTTGACGGTGATGACGGCCAATTGTCCCAACGAATCGTCGCGTGGAGCGGCGAGACGGAGACGGGGGACTTGGCCGAACTGTCGCTGTCGGCGAATCATCCGGTCCTCGCCCGAATCGTCTCAAGCCACCAGACCTGTCTGGGAAAGCTCTGTCCGTGCCGGGACCGATGCTTCTACCGCCGGGCGATGCGTCGGGCGTCCGAGAGCGACGTGGTGGTGTCAAACTATCACAAGTATTTCGCGTACCGGCTCGACGGCGAGGAATTTCCGATTCCCTGCGACCTAATTGTCTGCGATGAGGCTCACGCCATGTCGGCGTCCGCCCGGTCCGTTGCGGCGGTTTCGTCACGGCGTGGGGAATGGGATCACGTCCTGCGCCACGTCCCGCCGGCGGTCAAAAGCCTTTTGGAGACGTCCGAAGGCGATTCGGAAAAGGCGCTGGCTGACGTCTTGACGTCACTTCGAGCTCAGGCGGAAGAGCTTTTCTTGTACCTTCAGCTTCCTCAGCCGGAAAATTCGCCGAACAACCCCTACAGCGACCGCGTTCTGGCGTCCGGCGGCGAGCTGACTGGCGGCGCGTCAAGGCTGGCTGAACGCGTTTTGTCCCACCCGGCCGCAGAGGACGACGAGGGGAATCTGCCGGCCGTCCAGTGGGCACTTGGCCTTTCTGACATGGCCCGGCGGCTGAACCAGTGCTGTGATACGTCCCGATGGCCCGAGTGGGCGTACTGGCACGATCACGAAAGCCTGAAGTGTTCGCCGGTCACAGGGGCGCCGATGATTTCTGAGGTATTGGATACGCCTGACGCCCCGAAGATCGTGGCCGTGTCGGCTACCATGACGGTGGACGGAAAGTTCAACTTTTGGGCTGCAGAGACGGGACTGTGGCCTGATGAGACTCGGATTATGCCGTCGCCGTTCAATTTATCGGAGCAGATGTCAGTGCACGTGGTCGACTTAGGGGTCCGTGTCATGGACCGGGAATACGGTGAGCGGGTGGCGAAAGTATGCCGCCGGTACTGCGTCAGGAACAAAGGGGCAACGCTCGTTCTCCTGTCGTCGCGGCGGCTGCTTGAAAGCGTCGCTGGATATTTGAAAGGTCACGCCTCTGCCGACGGCTATTGCGTGCTCGCCCAAGGGGACAAGCCGAGCGCCGAGCTGCTTGCCCAGTTCCGGAAAAACGACGGGGAAGCGAAGGTGCTCGTCGGGCTAGCGTCGTTTCGGGAAGGCGTAGACGTGGCGGGCGACGCTCTGACGCAGGTCATCATCGATCGGATTCCCTTTTCGCACCCTGACGATCCGATAGTCCAAGCGCGCCGAGCCCTTGAGGGCGGAAAGTACTTCACCGCCGTCGAGTTGCCTGGGGCGAAAATGAGGCTTCGTCAGGCCATGGGACGGCTGATTCGATCGAAAACAGACCACGGCCGAGTCGTTATTCTGGACTCGCGGATCACTCAGAAACAGCAGTGGAAGTTCATCGACTCTCTACCGCCTGCTCCTTTGAAAAGAGTCGTGGTGAAGACGGCACCTTCCTGTTGATAGGTCAACCGTGATGTGTTATAGTTTCCCAGTTAGCTTAATAATCTCGGCAGGGGGAACCTCTTCTGCCTCTGGAGGTGTCTTGCATGAAACAGACTTTTCAGCCTCACAACCGGCCTCGGAAACGGTCCATGGGATTTTTGGCCCGGAGCCGCTCTGTCGGCGGGCGGGCCGTTTTGGCGAATCGTCGGGCCAAAGGCCGCAAGCGGCTTGCAGTGTAACCTAAGGACGCCGTTCTCGTATCCCAAAGAGATCCGACTCAGAAAATCCTGGGAGTTTGACACGGTCTTCCGCACCAAGGGGCGGCTTCGCGGCCAGTTGGTGCGGTTGCTCTATGTTCAGGCCCCTGACGGGAAGACCCGGTGGGGGCTGGCGGTTGGAAAGCGGCTCGCAAAAGCCAACGGACGGGTTCATGGCCGCCGGCTTCTGCGGGAGGCCATTCGCCGGCTTCACCCGTGGGTTCGGCAGGGACTGTGGATTGTCGCTTCCCTGTCAGAAACGGGATTGACTGCGCCGGCGCCTTTGGTGTATCAAGATTTGCGCCGGCTTTTATTGAGCCGCGGATTGTTGACCGATGTTCCGGCTGAGCCTCTCTGGAATCCTTGAAAGAGTTCTGTCTGGCTGCATTCGGTTTTATCAGCTCGGCATTTCACCGCTGTTGGGACGCGGAAAGTGTCGTTTTTTCCCCAGCTGTTCAGAGTACGCTCGTCAGGCGATACAGTTGCACGGCCCGTTGAAGGGCCTGTGGCTTGCCTTAAAGCGTATTGTACGATGCGGTCCTTGGTCTCCCGGCGGCTATGATCCAGTGCCGAAACCGGGCGAGGGGACGACAACCGTTAAGGAGAGGTGAATGCCGTGTGGGCAGCAGCCAGCAAAGCCTTATATGATTTTCTTTCGTTGATTTACAGCGTGGTCGGCTCATGGGGATGGGCAATCCTCATTCTGACGCTGATCATCCGCGCTGTTCTGCACCCGCTGAACAAGAAGCAGATGGTCAGCATGCAGAAGATGCAGAAGCTTCAGCCGCGAATTAAGGTCCTTCAGGAAAAGTACGCCAATGACCGGGAAACTCTCGGCCGGGAGACGATGGCGCTTTACCGGGAGAACAAGGTGAACCCGGCTTCTGGGTGCCTTCCCCTGCTGATTCAGCTGCCTATCCTTATTCTGCTGTTTCAGGTCCTTCGCACGTCCTCCTTTGGCGGCGCGTCGTTCTTCGGCATTTCGCTCGAAGGATCGGTGTACACGCAGCTGGCTCAGGCGACCGGCTTTGCGTTTAATAACCCGTCTGAACTGGGATTCTTCGCTCTGATGAGCCACGTCTTCAAGAATCCGTCAGGGCTGTCGAACGTCCTGATCTGGCTGCCCAACTTGGCCCTTGTGATTTTGATCTGCTACCTCACGTGGCTTCAGCAGAAGATGAGCTCGGCTGGAAACCAGCAGATGGGCGCCATGCTCGTTTTTATGCCCATCCTGATGGCGTTTATCTGCCTGAGTTTGCCCGGCGGCGTCGCCCTGTACTGGGCCGCGTCGAGCCTGCTGGCGGCCATTCAGCAGATTCAAGTTGTCCGAAAGGTGGAGAACGAGGAGAAGCCAGTTCTTCTGAAGGACCGTCCGAAGAAGGAAAGCGATTGACCGCTGTCCCTGCGGTTGTCAGCGGAGGAGGTAAGCCAATGACCGACGAAGTGATATCTCAAAACGACGAGATACTGACTCTTGAAGGCGGCTCGGAGGATGAAATTCGCGCCGAGGCAGCCCGCCAGTGGGGCGTTTCCCCTGACGAAGTAACGATTAAAGTGGTTGATCAGGAGAAGAGCTTTTTTGGGCTGTTCGGCCGCAAGCTCCGCGCCGAGGTCCGTCCGCTCTATCCCTGCCCTGTCAGGGCCGCGAAGAAGCGGCTGGAAACGCTTTTCGGCCTGATGGACTTTGACCTTGACGCGTCTGTGCTCGGCGACGACAAAATCAACCTGTCGGGATACGACTCAAAGCGCCTGATCGGGCGCCACGGAGAAGGGCTGAAAGTGGTCGACTACTTGTCGAACCTGATGTCCCGTTCGCAGGGAATCGGTGGCCGAGTGAGAGTCGACTGTGACGGCTACAGGCGCCAGAGGGAAAAAGAGCTGGAGCAGATAGCCCTTGACGCGGCTCAGGAAGCTATGAAGAGCAAGCGGACGGTCTTCTTGGAGCCGATGTCGAGCTGGGAGCGTCGGTTGGTCCATCTGGCGCTGCGGGAGAGCCTCGTTGTGGAAACCCATTCGGTGGGGATTGAGCCGCACAGGAAAGTCGCTGTTCGTCTGATCGGCTCGGGCCGAGACCGCGAAAGACCGGCTTCAGCTGAGTCCGAGGCGCCGCGGCGCCCGCATCGCCGGCCAAGACGCCGTCCAGCTCAGAATAACTAACCTATCGTCAGGAGCGGGAGTTGTCTCCCGCTCCTTTTTTGTCGTTCGGCGGACGCCGGCGACACTTGAGAAAGTACGGCAAAGTTTTTCTCCTGCGCGGTGAAAAACTGGTGAAGCCCTGTAAACGGGCCGAATATCGCAGGTCTGAACCGAGCTTTTAACGGTATAATACAAGCGTAGATTATTACGTTGAAAGGGGTCGGAAGGATGGACGCAAAACAGCTGGATCATATGAGATCAGGCAAGGGATTCGTGGCTGCTCTTGACCAGAGCGGCGGCAGCACGCCCTGGGCGTTGGCAGCCTACGGCATCGCCGAAGGATCGTGGAAGAGCGAGGAGGAAATGTTTGACCTCGTACATGCCATGAGAACCAGAATCGTCACGAGTCCGGCTTTTACGTCCCAGCGCATTTTAGGGGCGATCCTGTTTGAGCAGACAATGGAGCGGAGCGTCGAAGGCCTGATGACCGCGCGGTACCTTTGGGAGAAGAAGGGCGTCGTGCCGTTCCTCAAAGTGGACAAGGGCTTGGCCCCTGCCGAGAACGGAGTGCAGATGATGAAGCCATTCCCAGATCTTGACTCGCTGTTGGATCGGGCTGTCGAGCGGGGAATTTTTGGTACCAAAATGCGCTCCCTCGTGAAGGAAGCCAGCCCCAAGGGGATAGAAGACGTGGTGTCTCAGCAGTTCCAGTGGGCGGAAAAGATCATCGCTAAAGGACTGGTTCCCATCGTGGAGCCGGAGGTTGACATTCACGCGGAGCACAAGGACAAAGCGGAGGAACTGTTGAAGGAACAGATCGTCCGTCGGCTTGACGAGCTGGCGGAGGGGCAGAATGTGATTTTGAAGCTGACCCTGCCAACCAAGGCTGGGTTCTATGCTGACCTAGGGAATCACAAACGGGTCCTCCGAGTCATGGCCCTGTCGGGCGGATATAGCCGGGACAAGGCATGTGAGCTTTTGGCCTTGAATCACGGGATGATCGCCAGCTTCTCTCGGGCCCTGACGGAAGGGCTCTTGGTCGGACAGTCTGACGACGAGTTTAACAGCCTTTTGGACCGGGCGATCGAAAAGATTTTCAACGCATCTGTCAAGTAACGTTCAAGGACCGGAAGAACTCCGGTCCTTGAACGCGTATATACGAACTGGAGGGGTATGAATGACGCTTTTGGCTCACCAGGAAAGGGCGCAGGGCGCTCCGGACACAATCTTCGCTTATGCCGGACAGGCGGCTACTCGGGCAGCCCAAGTCGGACGGGATAACATTGTCAACGCCACGATAGGGTCGTTCCTCAACGCTGACGGCTCTCTGGCAACCCTGCCGGCCGTTGAGCTGGCGATGGCCGAGGTGCCTTTTAAGGCCAAGGCCAGTTATGCGCCGATTGACGGGATCCCTGCGGCAATAGACGCGATGATCGACGACATTTTCCGGGACTGTCGTCCGAATGCTTTCATCGAAGGCGTTGCGACGCCCGGCGGCGCTGGAGCTTTGCACAACGCGTTCTCTAACTACTTAACTCGGGGTGACGTCTGTCTGACGACCAATTATTACTGGGACAACTACGACGCGCTGTTGCGGCTGAACGGCTGCTCCCTCGAGACTTTCCCAATGCTTGGCAGCGGTGAAAGTTTTAACACTGAAGGGTGCTTAGCCGCGTGCCGGGAGAGGGCAAAGAAGCAGAAGAACGTGATGCTTCTGCTGAACACGCCGGCTCATAACCCGACCGGTTTTTCGGTTCCTCTGGCGGATTGGAAGGCCCTTGTTGCTGGGCTGAAGGACTTGGCGAAGTCCCATCAGGACGGCGGGGTTGTGGTCGTCGTCGACGTGGCGTACATCGATTACGCCGGGTTCGGATCGCGGGAGTTCTTCAAGTGCTTTGAGAACTTGCCGGAAAACATGATCACGATCGTCTGCGCTTCGATGAGCAAGGGCTACACCATTTACGGTTACCGGTTGGGCTGTGAAATCTGCATTGCCCCGACGAAGGCCTCAGCAGAAGAGTTCAAGCACGCCAGCGGAACGACTGCCCGGGGGACGTGGTCCAACTGCAGCCGGCCGGCGATGGAAATGGTGCTTCAAATTGCCTCAGACCCTGAAAAGCTGGCTCGGTTCCGCCGCGAACAGGAGGAGTTCGCCGGCTCTCTGGCCCGCCGGGCGAACGCGTTTTTGTCCGAAGCCAAACAGGTCGGTCTGAAGCCCTGCCCCTATCAGAGCGGATTCTTCATTTACGTTCCTACGCCGACCGATGACGACGCTCGTCGTCTGGCTGCCGAGCTGCAGAAGGCCGACGTTTTTACCGTGCCGCTTGGCAAGGGCGTTCGGGTTGCCATCTGCGCTATCAGCGAGGAGAAGATAGCCGGTTTGGCGACGTTGATTCACAAGGATATGCAGGTGCTTGGGCTTTAGATCCCGTTAAGATTTTGGGCACTCCACCGTTTGGGCGGGCCCTTTGAGGGGAACGGGGGCAATTGACAAGCAGAGGCAGTCAGTGAGAAGTTTCAGTGACGGGGGGAGAGAGAATGAGAGAAATTCTTTTGGGGAACGAGGCGATCGCCCGAGCGATTGTCGAGGCAGGGTGCGAGGTGGCGACTGCCTATCCTGGTACGCCGTCTTCGGAGATCCTGCCGGCGGTTGCGTTTTGGGCTGATCAGTTAAAGACGAACACGGCTGTCGAATGGGGCGCCAACGAGAAAGTCGCTTTTGAGGTGGCTGTCACAGCTGCCATGTCGGGCAAACGGTCCTGCGTCGTGATGAAGCAGGTCGGCCTGAACGTGGCGGCCGACCCGTTCATGAGCACGGCCCTGATGCCTCAGCGCGGCGGGTTCCTTCTTGTCGTGTCGGACGATCCGGGCCCGCACAGCTCTCAGACCGAGCAGGATTCCAGAATGTACGCATGGTTCGCCAAGATCCCGTGCTTTGATCCGTCGTCAGTCAGCGAGGCGATGGAGATGGCCAAAGACGGTTTCGACCTGTCCGAGCGGTTCGGCATCACGGTCATGCTTCGCCCCACGGGGAAGATCGACCATGCCAAGCAGGCTGTCGAGCTGAGCGATATGGTTGTTCCGCCGCGTCCCGACGCCAAGTTTCAAAAAGACGCCAAACGGTGGGTCTGCCTTCCCGCGCGGGTGGTGGAGAACCATCCGCGGGTCAACCGCGTGGTGGAGGAGGTCCGTCAAGCCTTTGGGACTGAATTTGGAAAGTACAACTACGAGGTGCCCTGCGGAAGCGGCAAGGCCAAGCTCGGCGTCATCGCCGGAGGTTCGGCGTTCGCCTTTCTGACCGACCTGCTCAAGGACTTGGGGCGCGACGACGTGGACATTCTTAAAATTGGCACGCCGGTTCCTCTGCCTTGGCAGCTCTGCGACGACTTTATCGCCCGGCACCCTCGAACGCTGGTGTTGGAACAGACCTACCCGGTAATTGAGCGGCAGCTTCTGGACCGCCGGAACGTGATGGGCCGCTGGAACGGGTACGTTCCCGGCGCGGGCGAACTGACGCCTGACGTTATCGAAGGCGTTTTGTTCCGGGCCCTCGGCGAGGAACAAACGGGGAAGGCGGACGAGCGTTTGGCTGAGGCCCGGCGGCTGATGGGCGTGGCCGACAGGCCGCCGACCTTGTGCCCCGGCTGTCCGCACCGGTCGAGCTTCTTCTCGATTCGTCACGCGCTGCCGAAGGCGATCAACCCGTCGGATATCGGCTGCTACACCTTGGGAGTCCGTCAGGCGGCGGTCGACACGGTCATCGACATGGGCGCAGCTGTGACCGCCGCTTCAGGTCACTATTTGGCTCAAAAAGTCAACGGAACTATTGACCGGCCGATTGTGGCGACGATCGGAGACTCGACGTTCTTCCACAGCGGCATTACTGGGCTCGTCAGCGCGGTATACAACCGGCATGCGTTCGTCCTGTGCATTCTGGACAACCGAATCACCGCTATGACCGGCGGACAGGCAAGCCCGAACACTGGCGAAAAGCTTCGCCAGGGAGACGTTGGCCTTCAGGTGGAGCTTGAGCCGCTGTGCCGAGGGTTGGGCGTGGGCTACGTGAAGACCCTCGACGCTTACGATACGGTAGGCAACGAGGAGCAGGTGCGTCAGGCGTGGAATTACGCGCTGGAGCACCAGGAGCCGACGGTTCTTGTGTTCAAGTACCCGTGCATTACCATGCTGAAGGTTCGGCCCGAACGGCGTCCTGTGACGGTAGACAAAGACACCTGCATTGGGTGTCGGATCTGCATCAATCAGTTCAACTGCCCCGGCTTGGCGTACAGCGCCGAGACGAAGAAAGTCTCTGTTGACGAGCGGTACTGCGTCAGCTGCGGCGTCTGCACCGCCGTATGTCCGCACGGAGCAATCCGCCGCCGTGATGAAGGGAGAGATGCCTGATGCAGTACGTCATCGTTGGGACTGGCGGACAGGGCGTCCTTTTTGCCAGCAAGGTCCTTGGATATCTGGCACTGAAGAACGGGCAGAAGGTGCTGGCCAGCGAAGTTCACGGCATGGCTCAGCGAGGCGGTAGCGTGGTCAGCCACTTTAAAGTGGGAGATTACAGCTCGCCGCTTGTGACGCCGGGGCACGCGGACGTCATTCTGGCGTTTGACCAGAACGAGGCGGCCCGGAGCCTTGAGTTCCTTCACAGCGACGGCACGGTGGTCGTCAACCTGCACGACACGAAGGCGTGGAATAACGCGCCTTTGGCTGGCTGGCTGGCCGACAATCAGATACGAGTCTGCGCCATGGAGGGCTACGAGATTCTCAAAAGACATATGGGCGGCCGTTTCCTGTTCATGAACGTGCTGATTCTTGGTGCCCTCGTCGCTTCAGGCGTCGCCGGCATCAGCTACGACGAAATGGAGGCGGCTGTCGGAGCCTTGGCGCCTGAAAAGTTTAAGGCCGACAACCTGAAGGTGCTGAAGCTGGGCTACGACGCGGTGATGAGCCGCAAGGAGTGAGAGCGTGAGCTATCAAATTCTGGCAATCAACCCGGGTTCAACCAGCACGAAGGTCGCGTGGTTCTGCGACGATAAACCGCTTTGGAGTGAGACGATCGCTCACGACGCCGCTGAAACGAGCAAGTATCCCAGAGCGGCGGACCAGTACGACTTTCGGCTGAAGGCCGTGAAAGACTGCGTCGCTTCCCACGGGAGCCATCTCGAAGACCTGTCGGCCGCAATCGGCCGGGGCGGCATTATCGACCCGCTTCCCGGCGGAACGTACCGGGTTGACGAGGCTCTTGTCGCTCGGCTACAGACCGGCAAGCCGTGGGACCACGCGTCCTGCCTCGGCGGCCGGATTGCCTACGGCCTAGCGGAGCCGCTGGGGAAGCCGGCGTACATCATTGACCCAGTTTCGGTTGACGAGCTGTGTCCCGAGGCTCGCCTTTCCGGCCTGCCTCAGACGCCGCGGGTATCCCTCGTCCACGCGCTGAACGTGAAGGCGACCGTCCGTCGGGCGGCTCATGATCTCGGGCTTGACTGGCAGAAGGCGAACTTCGTCGTCGCCCACTTGGGCGGCGGCGTGACGATTTGCGCTCACGCCAAAGGGCGCATCATCGATTTCGACAGCGGAAACGACGGGGGCCCGATGTCACCCGAACGGGCCGGTCGGCTGCCGGCGATTGAGATCGTCAAATTGTGCTTTGAAAGCGGGCTGTCCCAGAGCGCCCTGAAAAAGTATCTGGCCGGCGGAAGCGGAATTAAAGCGTGGCTCGGCACTCACGACGTTCGGGCTGTCCGTCAAATGGCGACAGACGGGGACGCTAAGGCGCAGCTGATCTTAGACGCGTTCGCGTATCAGGTCGCGTGTTCGATGGGTATGATGGCGGCCAGTTTGTCCGGAGACGTGGACGCCCTTCTGTTCACCGGCGGCATATCGCACGACTCTGAGCTTGTGGCCGCGATCGAGCGCCGGGTCGGCTGGATTGCCCCGTGTCTGATTTATCCCGGAGAGGACGAGATGGCTGCTCTCTGCGGCGGCGCCCTACGGGTCTTTCAGGGATTAGAAACGGCGCGGGACTATCGGTCCAGCGTGCTGAAACGGGAATCGAATTAAGGAGACCGAATCATGAGCTTTTCGCACCTTACTGATTTATATGCCCTGTCGAGCCGCGGCGGCGTGAGGCGGCTCGCGGCAGTATGTCCCTACGAGGCCGACGCGCTGGAAGCCATTGCTGAAGCTCACCGTCGGGGGCTTGTTGACGCCCGTCTGGTAGGTGACGAAGGCCGCATTCGCGGCAAGGCGGCGGAACTGGGGCTTGACCTTTCAGGATGCTCGTTTATTCCGGCTTCAGACGATTATCAAGCCGCCCAGTTGGCGGTCACGGCGGTTTCTTCCGGCGAGGCCGACTTGCTGATGAAGGGCATGATCAAGACGGCGTCGCTGCTCAAGGCCGTTCTCAACAAAGAATGGGGACTGCGGAGCGGAGCGCTGCTTTCCCACCTCGCCATCGTGGAGCCGGACGGCATCGGTCGGCCGATTGGAATCACCGACGGCGGGATGAACATCGCCCCGGATCTGGCGGCGAAAGAGGCCATCATCGCCAACGCTGTTGAGTGCTTTCACCAGTTGGGAGTCGCGTGTCCCAAGGTGGCGTGCTTGGCGGCGGTCGAGGTCGTTAACCCGGACATGCCGGCGACGGGAGACGCGGCGGCCCTGACGGCGATGAACCGGCGCGGGCAGATTTCAGGCTGCCTCGTCGACGGGCCGTTGGCGTTGGATAACGCGGTTGACGCCGCGGCGGCCAAGACGAAGGGGATTGATTCGCCAGTCGCCGGCCAGGCGGATATCCTGCTGGTTCCCTCGATTGAGCCGGGCAACATGGTGGGGAAGACCGTCATGTTCCTCGCTCGGAAGTCGTGCGCCGGCGTCATCTTGGGGGCAAAGGCCCCGGTTGTGATGACGAGCCGTTTTGACTCCATGGAGTCAAAACTCCTGTCAATTTCTTTAGGCGCGGCGATAGCCCGCCGGTAAGTGTGAGAGAAGGCATCGGCTGAGAGGGGAGAACCGGCAGTGTCAAAAACGGTAAAAGGCTGTCTGCTCGCTGGGTTGACTGGGATTTTGTGGGCTCTCAGCAGCCCAATATCAAAGTACCTCGGACGGCGGGGAACAGACATCCTGAATGTGACGCTGATTCGCGTCGTGCTCACGTCCGTTCTGCTGGCGGCGTGGTTTTTGCTGAAACGACGGGAACTGTTTCGGATAGATCTGAAACTTTTTGCCGTGTTGTTCCTCTTCGGCCCGTTTCTTGGGGTGGGGCTGTACTACGGTTTCGGCATGTCGGCAGTTTACTTGCCTGTGGCGACGGCTCTGGTGATTCACTACACCTTCCCGATGATGGTCACGGTAACGGCCGCGCTGCTGCTCAAGGAGCGGCCTACCCGAAGCGACGTGCACTCCGCGCTGCTCATCATCGTCGGCGTGGTGCTGTGCGCGTTCACTCCCCAATGGACGATCGACACGACAGTCTCACTTCCCGGTGTGCTGTGGGGATTCGCCGCCGTGGTCGGCATGGTGGGACAGACCCTGTTCAGCCGCTTGGTGGTGAGGCAGGGAAAAATCAGCTCGCTGACGCAGCTGTTTTACGTTCACATCTCGGCGGCGTTTTGGCTGGCGGTTTATCGTCTTTTCGTTGACTGTGCGCCGCTGTCGAAATTGACTGCAGTCGACTTGAGTTGCACGCTCGTTCAGGCTGTGTGTTCCAGCCTGATCGCCTACGCGGCGTATGGGTTTGCGATGATCTTTATTCCAGCCTCAACGGCCAGCATGATGGCGTCCGGGGAAATCGTCGGAGCTGTGGCTATCGCCGCCGTCGCCTTGGGCGAGTGGCCGACCGTGCCGCACCTGTTGGGCTGCGCGGCTGTGATGACAGCAATCTGCGTCTCGGCCGCCGGGCAGCGCAAGCGGGAGCGTTTTAGCGTCACGCCGTCCGACGTGGCCTGAACGGGGAAAATAATGTAAAATTAACCGGTATGACGAAATATTGTGGTATTTTGCGGCTTCTGGGCTTGGGAGGCCGACATAATCTGAAAGGGGACATGTGCAATTATGGAACAGATTCGGTCGTTGAGCGCACTTCTTGAGCACGCCAAAAAGATCACCGCAGAGAAGGGGCCGAAACGGATCAGCGTGGCGAAAGCCGACGATCCGGGGTTGCTGACGGCGCTTGAGCAGGCTCGGTCGTGCGGGATGGCGACGTTTGTGCTGACCGGCGACGAGGACAAGATCAAAGCGGCGGCCCAGCAGGCGAACGTCGACTTGGCGAGCTATCAGATCATCAACGTGACCAACGAGCCGGAAATGGGATTGGCTGCCGTCAAGGAAGTGTCCGGCGGCAAGGCGGATATTTACATGAAGGGGCAGATTCACACGAACCACTTCCTTCGCGGCATGCTCAACAAAGAGGTTGGGCTCCGCATGGGAAAGAACACCATCTCTCACTGCTACTTCCACCACATCGAGGGATTCGATCGGATCCTCTTCATCTCCGACGCAGCGTTCAACATGTACCCCGATCTGGCTCAGAAAGCCGACATCGTCAAGAACACGGTCAAGCTGGCCAAGGCGTTCGGCGTCCAGTGCCCGAAGGTGGCGTGCTTGGCGGCCGTCGAAGTGGTGAACCCCGACATGCCGGCCACGCTCGACGCAGCGGCTCTGGCGGCGATGGGAAACCGTGGGCAGATCCCCGGCTGCATCATCGACGGGCCGTTTGCCCTCGACAACGCGATCAACGAAGAGTCGGCCAAGACGAAGGGCATCACGTCGCCGGTGGCTGGCAAGGCTGATATTCTGCTCGTCCCGAACATCGAGGCGGGCAACATGATGGCCAAGGCAATCGTTTACTTCACCAAGAACGAGACCGCCGGGCTGATTTTGGGCGCAGCCGCCCCGATTATCCTGACGAGCCGCGCAGACTCGCCGCGGACGAAGCTCACCTCGATCGCCGCTGCCGTTACTCTGGCGGACAACAAGTAAATAGCAGGCTGTCTCCTCAGGGCAGAGGAGACAGCCTTTTTTGCGATCGCTTTCAGCTGACGTCCGAGCGGGCCGCGCCTGAAACAGGCGTGTCAATCCCGGCGGCTGGACAGACGGAGACGGCGGGCATAAACTAGTTCCGCAGGAGTTGATTTGCCGCCGCTGTCTAGGCGGCGCTCAAGGCGGTTGGTTCATGCCGATGACCGAGCAGAAGGGGGAACGTTCGTTCGATGAAAGTTCTAGCTATCAATCCTGGTTCGACCAGCACGAAAGTTGGATTGTTTGAGGACGGAAAACTGCTGTGGGATCACACGGACAGATTCGACAGCGACGTGATTGGAAAGTTCGCCACGATTGCCGACCAGAAAGACTTCCGCCGTGAGGGCATCGAAAAAATCATGGCCGACCACGGCGTGGCCCTGTCGGACGTGGACGCGTTTGTGGGGCGCGGCGGCCTGCTTCGTCCTATGCTCAGCGGGACGTACGACGTGAACGACGCCATGCTCGACGACCTGAAGTCGGACCGATACGGCCGTCACGCCGCGAACTTGGGCGGTCAGCTGGCTAAAGACCTGGCGGCTAAGGGCGGCTGCAACCGAGCCTACATCGTTGATCCCGTCGTGGTCGACGAGATGATGGACGTGGCGCGGATCACAGGGTTGCCCGACGTGCCGCGCCGCAGCGTGTTTCACGCGCTCAACCAGAAAGCTATCTGCCGCCGGGCTGCCGCCGACATGGGGAAGCGCTTTGACCAGTGCCGGATGATCGTCGCTCATATGGGCGGCGGCATCACCGTCGGCGCTCACGAGAACGGCCGGGTCATCGACGTGAGCAACGGCTTGGACGGCGAAGGGCCGTTCAGCCCTGAGCGCGCCGGCAGTCTGCCGTCAGGGCCGCTGATCGACCTTGCGATGAGCGGCCAGTACACCCGCGCCCAGCTCGCGAAGATGATTGCAGGCAAGGGCGGGCTGGTGGCCCATTTGGACACCAATGACCTCCGGGAAGTGGAACGGCGTATCGCTTCGGGGGACAAAAAGGCTCAAGCTGTCTACGAGGCCATGGCGTACAACGTGGCGAAGGAGATCGGCGCCAGAGCGGTCGCACTGAACGGGCAGGTTGACGCGGTCGTCCTGACCGGCGGTCTGGCTCACAGCGCCAAGTTCTGTGATCTGATCGTTTCGCGGGTCAGCTTCATCGCGCCGGTCAAAATTTATCCCGGCGAGGATGAACTGCAGGCTCTGGCCGACGGGGCGTTCCGCGTCCTGAAGGGCGAAGAGACGGCAAAGACGTACGGGGCGTAGGTCGGTGGCACAAAAGACGATCGAGACGGCCCTGAGCCCAAAGTGGATTCTGCGGCTGACCTGCCTGCCGTGGGCGTGGTTTGTGTGCCTGTCCGATTTTCTCCTGCCAGTTCGAAACGGCCTTCTGTTCGTCGTGCTGCCGATGATCGCCCTGCCGTGCTGGGCGTGCTGGGTAGGGCGTAAGGCCCGGCTGGGCCGGCAGGTCGTCGGGGCCATGGTCCTGTCGTGCGCCTTGTCGGTTCTTTTGACGTGGCTGACCCCTTTGGACTGGGGATACTACTTTAAGCCCCTGACGCCCGTTCAGGCCTCGGGGCTGTTCGCCGCGTCAGTAGCGATCCCAGCGGCTCTGCTGTGGCGCTTTGCAGAAGCGCCTGAGAGCGCCGATTGAAAGGTAAAAAAAAAGTCCCGCCGCAAACGCGGCGGGACTTTTTTATCGGTCAAGCAGGTAGTTTTGAAGCGCTTCGCCGGTCAGTCCGGCGCCGATGCCGACGGCCAGCTTGATCCGCGCCCGAAGCGGCGACAGGTCTCCGCCGTCGAGGGCTCCCATCTCGTGGAGCTTAAAGAAGCTGCCTTCGAAGGTCGAATGGGTCGTCACCCGACCGTTGGGACAGCGGGACGTGACGACAACCGGGATGTCCGCCTTGAGAAGCGTCCTGATGTAGGGGACCCAGCCGGGCAGGACGTTGCCGCCGCCGAAGCCGGATATCACCAGACCGGAAAGGTTTGCCGCGTCTTCGGCCAGCGACGCCATGACGCGCTCGCCGGATCCCAGAGACGAGTAGATCAACTCCACGTTTCGTGCCGGGATCGTTGAGCTGTCGAGGGTCTTGGTCCGATGGGGCCGTTGCCAAATGATGACTTTTCCGTCCAGAATTTCGCCGATGGCCTCGTTGGTCGGCCCGGTGTAGGAGGCCCGTCCGCAGTTGGTGAACTCCATCAGGTTTCGGGCGGGGAAAAGCTCGCCTTGGGCGCAGACCAATGGGCCCAGCCCCCAACACTCCTGAGAGCCTGCCGCGAGCAGCGCCTCGTTGAGGACGGCTCGGGCGTCGCTGCCCAGCTTGCCGTCCGGCAGCTTGCCGGCGGCAAAAATGAGCGGCTGTGGGTAGCCCCACAGCAGGTCGGCTAAGTAGCAGATCTCGTCTAGCGTGTCCGTGCCGGCCAGCACGACCACGCCCTGCCGCCCCTCGACGATTTGTCCGCTCAGCAGGGTGACAAGGTCTGAGGTCAGGCGGACTGTAAAGTGGCTGCTCGGCTGTCTTGTCCAGTCGACGATAGAGAGCCCCTCGCGAAGCGGCTCGGGAATCCAAGAGAGAAGTTCGTCCCCGGTTACTCCAGGAGAGACGGCGTAGTGACTGCCGTCAAGCGACATGGTCAGCTCGCCGCCGGCGATGACGAGCGCAATGTTCGAGGCCGCCATGACGCTAATACCCTAACGGCTCGCCGACCAAAATGACGTAGCTCTTGTGAGCGCCCGTCATGGTGGGAGCTTTTTCGGTGATGAGAGTCACGCGGCTGATCTGGTCGACTACTTTTTTCAGCGCGTCCGGCGAGTCAGCCAAGCTCTTGTTGAGCCGGGAAGCGTTTTTCGGCCCGGCGTAATCGCGGATTCGATTGAGTGCCGTTGGGATATTCGGGCAGAGTTTGTTCAGCCCGATGACGAAGATGCGGTCGCCCTGAGAAAAGCACATCGCCGCCAGCCGGTTGCCCACGCCGTCCACGTTGACCATGCGGCCGTCCTCAAGAAGCGCGTTGGAGCTGGTCAGGAAGACGTCGCAGCGCATCTCCTCAAACCGCGCTTCTGCGGCGGGAAGATCTCCCGCGTCTCCCCAGTGGCCAATGACTTTGTTGCCCCTGGCAAGCAGCGCCTCAATTGCGCCGATCTGGCGAATGGTCAGCGTTCCGGGAACACCGACCGATGCTGTCTCGGGAATCAGTTCAAGAACTTTCCGGAGGGCTTCCTGAGCCGTTTCCACGTACATTGCCACGTGACCGCGGTCATTCAACGCTTGAACGACCGAACTTGCGGCGTCGCGGCTTTCCTGCAGGTCGTCGGCTGGATGAGCCATTCTGAAACCTCCTTGTTCGTCCTCGTCGATAAGAGGATACTACTGGTTACTATACCGGCAATTTGACTGGAGAATGTTTTCATATGATAGCAAAAACGCTCAGACTGTCCAGCGTAAAAGGGTGTCAATGTAAAATGGTTGACACTGGTAAAAACGCGCCGTATAATGACTCGTCGCAAGTGAGGTGACTGGGATGAAGGACACGCTCGAGGCGCTGGAACAGCGGGTAAAGGACGCGCAGCTGTATGACCTGTATGGCCCTTTGCTCACCGGACGGCAGAGGCGGGCGTTTGAACTTCATTCAGACGAGGACTTGTCCCTGTCGGAAATGGCCCGGGAACTGGGCACTTCTCGGCAGGCAGCGTCGGCTTTGGTGCAGTCCAGCCGGGCAAAGCTGGCGGATTACGAGGCTCTTTTAGGGTTTTGTGCCAAGATTCGGGCGGTCCAAGGCGCCTTAAAGGATTTGGAAGGCTGTCTGGGTGACGTCCTCTCGGCGCAGCGGGCTATTCGGCGGGTGGAAAACGTCCTGAAGGGAGAATGATGCCGTGTTCGACTCTCTGAAAAACCGACTGGAGGGCATTTTTGACTCCCTGAGGAACCGAGGCAAGCTGTCTGAAAACGACGTGGCGGACTCCCTGAGGGAAGTTCGGCGGGCCCTGCTTGAGGCGGACGTCAGCTACAAGGTGGTCCGCGATCTCGTGGAGCGCATCCGCGTCCGCGCGGTCGGGCGGAACGTCCTTGAGTCGATCACGCCGGCGCAGCAGGTCATCTCCGTCGTTTTTGAAGAGCTTGTGGCCCTGATGGGGGGCGGCAAGTCAAACCTCAAGATATCCCCTAAACCGCCCACGACCGTGCTCATGGTCGGGCTTCAGGGAAGCGGCAAGACGACCAGTTCGGCAAAGCTCGCCCGGCGTATCCGCCCCAGCCATAAGCCGTTGCTCGTGGCCTGTGACCTGAGACGTCCGGCGGCGGTAAAACAGCTGGAGATCCTCGCCAAGTCAGCGGAAGTCGGCTTTCTTGGCCCGGAGAACGACAAAACAGACCTGTTTGACTTGGTCCGACAGTCGAGGAAGTACGCCGCTGACCACCTTCAAGACCTGATTATTTACGACACAGCCGGACGTCTGGCGATTGACGAAGAGCTGATGACCGAGCTGGATCGGCTCAAAAGCACGGTCCAGCCGGATGAAATCCTACTCGTCGTGGACTCCATGTCCGGGCAGGAAGCCCTCAACGTGGCCGAGACGTTCCACGCCCGGCTTGGCCTGACCGGCATCGTGCTGACCAAACTCGACGGCGACGCCCGCGGGGGCGCGGCCCTTGCCGTTCTGGCGGCGACCGGCGTGCCGGTCAAGTTCGCCGGCGTCGGCGAAGGCATCGACGCCTTCGAGGAATTCGACGCCCGACGGATGGCCGAGCGCATCATGGGCATGGGGGATCTGGTCGGCCTGGCCGAAAAAGTCCGTCAGGCGACGACGGAGGAAGACCTGGCCAAAATCAGCCAGAGCTTTGCCAAGAAGAAGAAAAAAGGGCTGAGCCTGGAAGACCTGATGCTTCAGTTTGAGCAGGTGGAAAAACTGGGGCCGCTCGACAAGGTCGTCGAAATGCTTCCGGGCAACTTAGGAAAAAAACTGGCCCAGCAGGCGCCTGACGCGGCGGATCCCCGTCGGCTGCGGCGCATGAAGGCGGTCATTCAGTCAATGACCCCGGCTGAACGGGAAAACCCCAAGCTGCTGAACGCGTCGCGTCGCCGGCGCATCGCCCTTGGATCCGGCACGTCAGTCCAGATGGTCAACCAGCTGATGAAGCAGTTTGACCAGATGAACCAAGTCTGGAAGCAGTTCGGCGGCATGGGAATGGGAAAAAGCATGAAGATGGTTCGCCGGCTCGGCGGCCTTTTCAGATAGACCGATATTTCGGTTTCAGGCACATCAGGAGGTGCTCATATGGCAGTCAGAATCAGACTTTCACGGATGGGACGCAAAAAAGTTCCCTTCTACCGGCTCGTTGTTGCCGACTCACGGTCCCCGCGGGACGGACGCTTCATCGAGCAGATCGGCGTGTACGATCCCATGAAGGATCCGGCGGAGATTCGGGTGGACGAAGAGAAGGCGGTCAAGTGGCTTAATGACGGCGCGCTTCCTTCCGATACGGCTCGTGGCCTGCTCAAGAAGGCCGGCGTTTGGGAGAAGTTCGAAGCCGGCAAAGCCAAGGCCTAGAGGCCTTGTCTCATGGTGGACTATAAGGCCCTTGTTGAATTTGTTGTCCGGGAGCTGGTAACTCAGCCTGATCAGGTTTCCGTCTCAGTGACCGATCGGGACGGACGCCAGTTGGTCGACATTGCCGTCGCTTCCGACGATATGGGCCGGGTCATCGGCCGCCGGGGCAGCACCATCGGCGCCATTCGTCAGCTGGTCGGCGTCGCGGCGGCGAAGGCAGGAGACGCCGTCGACGTAGACATTATCGGTTAGCGATGGAGGACCGGGTCGTTATCGCCAAGGTCGTTGGCCCGCATGGGGTCAAAGGCGCAGTGCGGGTCGCCCCTCTGACCGATTTCCCCGAGCGGTTTGAGACGATGACGCGCGTTCGGTTTTACCGGGACGGCGAAGAAGTCGGCCAGTATCCCCTAAAAAGCGTCGGCGAGCTTCGTTCGAAAGGCCAAATCATCTTGGAGCTCGGCGGGCTTTCCGATGCAGCCGAGGCTGAAGCGCTTCGAGGGTGTTTTATCTGCGTGCCGCCTGACGAGATGGTTCCTCTTCCCGAAGGGCAGTACTGGATTCGGGACCTCGTCGGCCTTCAGGCCAAGGACGAAACCGGGGAAGTCTTAGGTGTCGTCCGGGACGTTTTAACGACCGGCGCGTCGGATATCTTCGAGATTGAAGGCTTGGACGGCAAAAAACACTTGGTGCCGTTTGTCGATCAGTTCATCCGTCAGGTTTCGTTGGACCGGCGGGAACTGGTGATCTCGATGATGGAAGGTCTGTGGGACTGAGATGGACGTAACCGTACTGACGGCGTTTCCCGGCCTGTTTGAGGGTTTCCTCCGCGACGGATTGGTCGGCAGCGCGCTGAGCCGCGGCCTCATCAAAGTCGAAGTGCAGGACCTGCGCCAGTGGGGCGTCGGCAACTATCGGGCGATCGACGACTACAGCTTCGGCGGCCGGGGCGGCATGACGCTTTCCGCGCCTGTCTTAGACGCCGGATTGTCAGCGGTCAGCCGGTCGGGAGAAGTCCCTTACGTGATTTACCCGTCCCCTCAGGGCGTTCCTCTGACCCAAGACTTGGTCGAGTCGCTTCCCCGCGACCGGCACGTGGTGTTCGTGTGCGGTCACTTTGAGGGACTGGACGAGCGGTTTGTGCAGAGCCGGGTTGATCTGGAAATTTCCCTTGGAGACTTCGTGTTGTCCGGCGGTGAAATTCCTGTCATGGCTGCGATTGACGCGATGGCCCGCTTGGTGGAAGGCGCGGTCGGCAAGGAGCTGTCAGTTCGGGAGGACTCGTTCTTTGACGGCATGCTGGACACGTGTCATTACACCCGTCCGGCCAGTTGGAATGGTCAGAACGTTCCGGAAGTCCTTCTGTCAGGACGCGATCGGGATATTGACCTGTGGCGGCGCCGCACGGCCGTTCGGCGGACCTTGGCCCGACGTCCGGATCTGCTCAGCCGGGCCGGCCTGATGGGGTACCTGTCCGACCAAGTTCACCTCGGTCTGGCGGTCGACCCGTTTGATCCGGCGCTTGCCGAGACGGCCTGTCAGTGCCTCGCCGTTGCGGACGCCTATGGCCTGGATCGGGTGCTCATGTCGCCCACACGGGGAAGTCTGGACGACTTGAGAGCTGCGCTGGAAGGCGCAAAAAGCGTTAAAGCGCTGCCTTCGCCTGATGGGATGGTTCGGTGGATTGCCCGCAAGGGGCGAGGCGCGCCGGCAGTTTTGTTGGCACAGCAGGAAAATGGTTTGCCATGGCTGGAGGCTAAACGGCGAATTGCCCAGGCCGAAGGCCCAGTTCTGGTCCTTTTGGGCGCAGAACGTTTTGACTCGGCGGCGTCTGTGCCGCTGAAGCGTATCGAAGCTACCGACCGAGCCTTGCCTCCGGTCGCTCTGGTTTCGGCTGTTCTTGATCGATTTTTCGGCTCACGCTGAGAGCGGAGAGCCTATCTGCAAGGAGGGTCATCGATGGATCCGAGAATTAAACTGGTTGAAGATAAGTGCATGCGTCACGATATTCCGGAGTTTCGTCCCGGCGACACGGTCCGCGTGAACGTGAAGGTTAAGGAAGGCAACCGGGAGCGCATTCAGGCGTTTGAGGGCGTTGTGATTGCCCGCAAACACGGCGGCGCTACCGAGACGTTCACCGTCAGAAAGATGTCCAGCGGCGTCGGCGTCGAGCGTATTTTCCCGCTTCACTGCCCGACGATCGCCGGCGTTGAGGTCAAGCGTCACGGCCGGGTTCGTCGCGCCAAGCTGTACTACCTGCGCAGCCGCCGCGGCAAGGCCGCCCGTATCACCGAGCGTTTGCTCACCAAGTAACCAGCGCAAGAAGAAAGCCCGAAGGCTGCAAGCCTTCGGGCTTTTTCTGTACGCTCATACGGATGAGATTGTAGTTCCCTCTCGGCGGCAAAATGCGTCAAGCGAAGCCAGTCGGCATTGGGGTCGTATTCGCGCGTTTGTTTGATATAATCATTATGAGCTTCAGATATTTTCACGAGGAGTGATATGAATGAAGAAAAGAATTTTTGCTTTGGCAGCTGCCGCTCTCCTGAGCGCCGTCTCGGCTTTTGGGTCTCCGCTTGACGCGTTCAAGGGCCAGAGCGGGACGATTGACATCGCTGGCGGAACGGCTCATATCCCGGTCATGAAGAAAGCGGCCGAGGATATCATGACGTTCAACCCTGATATCCGCATTAGCGTGGCCGGCGGCGGCAGTGGCGTGGGCGTCAAGCAGGTCGGCGAAGGGGTCGTGCAAATTGGCAACACTGGACGCGCCCTGAAGGCCGAAGAAGTCGAAAAGTATGGGCTGGTCACGTTCCCGTTCGCCATTGACGGCGTGGCTCTGGCCGTTAACCCGGCTAACCCTGTGAAGGCTCTGACGAGCGAACAGGCGAAGGGCATCTACACCGGCGCGATCACCGACTGGAAGGAGCTGGGCGGAGAGCCCGGCGCGATCGACATTTACGGCCGGGAAGACGGCAGCGGGACGCGCCAGACCTTTGACGATCTGGTGCTGGGCAAGAACGTCGAGTCCGCGCCGTCGGTCAACGCCGTCAACAGCAACGGCGCGATGAAGACCGCCATCGCGAACGATCCCCGCGCGATCGGCTACGTGGGCATTGGGTACTTGGACAGCTCCGTCGCCGCGGTGGCGCTTGACGGGGCCGTGCCGAACCAAGAGAACGCGGCGTCCGGAGCGTACCGGGTGACCCGTCAGCTGTACATGAACACGAAGGGCGAGCCGGAAGGGATTGTGAAGGCGTTTATCGATTACATTTACAGCGATGAAGGGGCGAAAATCATCAGCGACAGCGGCTACATTCCGCTGAAGCGCAAGTGAAGCGTCCTGAAAACGACGTCCTGACGATTAAAGCGCCGCTCTGGATTCGGGCAGCCGCCGGAGCGGCCGCTTCTATTCTGGCGGCGCTTTTTGCTTTTGTCCTGATTACCGCCCTCGACGCGCTGAGAGAAGGACGCGATTTTCACCTGCTGGGCGTTACGTGGAACGCCGCACGCGGGCTGTTCGGAGTGGCTCCGATGATCTTCAACACGGCTCTTTTAGCCCTCTGCGGCGCTTCTCTCGGGTGGCTGCTGTCCGTTGGGCTTGCCCTGTCGCTCCGCTTCGGCCAGCCTAAGGCCCTTCGGAGCGGCCTTTTAGTTCTGCTGCGGGGAATGACCGCCGTCCCGACGGTCGTTTACGGGTTCACCGGCCTTTTCCTGCTCGTTCCGCTGATTCGGGGACATCTGGGAGGTTCCGGGCTGTGCTTTCTGTCTGCCGCACTCCTTCTGGCCCTGCAGGGGATCCCCGCGATGACGCTCGTTATCGACGGCGCAGCGTCGCTGGTAGAGACGAAACACGCAGTTGCCGCGGCGGCGCTGGGCCTTTCGCCTCTTGAAATCGCTTCTCGAGTGACCCTGCCGGCCTGTCGCGGGGCCCTGCGAGACGCGGCTGTCCTCGGGCTGGGCCGAGCGATGGGCGACGCGCTGATTCCCGTGATGGTCGGCGGCAACGCCCTGTCCTTTGTCACTAGCCCTCTTGGGTCCATGAGGACGCTGGCGGCCCACATCAGCCTGACGTTGTCATCCGACCTGACTGGGGGAGAGCACCTGTCGCTGCTTCTTTCCGGCGGCGTTCTTCTCTCCATGGGGTTCCTCGTGGCCGGGATCGGTCGGGCGCTGCGCGCTCGGGAGGCGCGAAAGAGATCATGAAGTGCCGGGAAGCAAGTCTTACGATCCTCAGGCTGGTCTCGTTGGCTGCCGTTGCCATTTCGGTGGGAGCCCTCGGGTGGTTTCTTTTCCGGCGAGGGATCCCGGCGATCAACAGACAGCTGTTTTTTGGCCATGTACCGCCGATCGACGCGTTGCTCGCCAGACGGCCGGTTTGGGACGGAATATGGCCGGCGCTTGCCGGAACGAGCTGCGTCATGGTCCTGACGCTGGTTTTAGTCGCGGTTCCAGGACTTGCCTGCGGCGCCTACCTCGCCAGCCCGGGGACCTCTCGGCTCAAGTCCTTTCTCGGCTTGGCTGTTGACCTCGTGGCGGGTGTCCCCAGTATCGTGATGGGGCTTTTCGGCTTCGAGTTTCTCCTCCTCCTTCGCCGGACCGTCGCGCCTCACGCTACCACCTGTCTTTTGCTGGCGGCCGGGTGCTTGGCGCTTTTGACTCTGCCGACTTTGGCGCTTGGCGTTCGGGCGTCGCTTGCCGCGCTGCCGACTGACTTGGCCCTGACCGGGCGAGCGCTGGGGATGTCAGAATGGCAGACCCTTCGTCATTTGCTGCTCCCTGCGGCAGGGCGGGGAGTCCTCAGCTCGTTTATGCTCGTGCTTGGGCGTGCCGCCGAGGACACGGCTGTCATTATGCTGACCGGGGTCGTCGCCAGCGGAGGCCTTCCGGGCGGGCTGCTCGGAAAATTTGAGACCCTGTCGTTTTTCGTCTTCTACAAGTCAGGACAGTATCTGGACGCGGCGGACTTGAACCGGGCCTTCGGGGCGGCTGTGTCGCTCCTTGCGATGACGGGGGTTTTTCTGCTCGTCTCGTGGCATTTGAGAAAGGGGATGGACCGATCGTGGCGGAGAGGCTAGAGACGGCGCTGGATGTCAGCGGCCTGTGCGCGTCGTTTGCCGGCGCTCCGGTGCTCAGCGGAGTAACGTTCAGCGCGCCGCGCCGCGCGGTCACCGTTTTGGTCGGCCGGTCAGGTTCCGGCAAGACGACGGTTCTTCGGGCGGTCAATCGGCTGAACGAGTGCTTCCCCGGCTACCGGGAAAGCGGCTCCGTGACGTTTCACTTCAGCGACGGCGTTCGGCCTCACCGCGGTCCTAGATCCTTCGAGGCGACGGAACTCAGGCGTCGCGTCGCCATGGTCTTTCAAACGCCGTCTCCGCTTCCGCTGTCAATTCGTCGGAACCTCACCATGCCGTTGGAAGTGCTCAGAAACGTCCGAGGGAAGAGCGCCTCTGAAGAAGTTGAAGGGGCCTTGCGAACTGTTGGGCTATGGGACGAGGTAAAAGACCGGCTCGACGACAGCGCCGAGACGCTGAGCGGCGGACAGAAGCAGAGGCTGTGTCTCGCTCGTGCTCTGGCGCTCAAGCCGGAAATGTTCCTCTTCGACGAGCCGACAGCCTCTTTGGACGTGCGGGCGGCAGAAAGGTTGGAAAAGCTCATCACGTCCCTTTCGGCCAAGTTCCCGGTCGTCATGGTTTCCCACAGTTTAGAGCAGGCCCGGCGGCTTGCCGATCAGCTGGTCGTCATTGAGAGCGGAAAGACGGTCGGGATCCTGACGAAGGATCAGCTGGCGGAAAAGACAGAATCGGAGCTACGGCTTCTGCTTGACGGCTCAGAAGAGGTGAAAGACGATTGAGAGTCCTGAACCTTTGTGGTATAATCCCAAAGGTTTTTAATTCGTAAGCCGGATCAGGGCGAGGGCGGTGCCCTAGAGGGTCCCAAGTCCGCGACGACCCGGCCGACAAACAACCAGGAGGAATGAGAACATGGCAGTTGTCAGTATGAAGCAGCTTTTGGAGTGCGGCGTCCACTTTGGACACCAGACCCGCCGGTGGAACCCCAAGATGAAGCCTTACATCTTCACCGAGCGCAACGGCGTGTACATTATCGACCTGCAGAAGACCGTGAAGGGGCTTGAAAAGGCCTACGACTTCGTCCGCAGCGTTGGACAGGACGACGGCACGCTGCTTTTCGTCGGCACCAAGCGTCAGGCTCAGGACACGATCGCGGAAGAGGCGCAGCGGAGCGGCCAGTACTACATCAACCAGCGCTGGCTCGGCGGTCTGCTTACCAACTTCCAGACGCTTCGCAAGCGCGTTCAGCGCATGATCGAACTGCAGAAGATCGACGCGGACGACGACTGGGGCGAGCACACGAAGAAGGAAATCTCCCTCCTTCGCAAGGAGAAAGCCAAGCTGGAGAAGTACCTTCAGGGCATTCGGGACATGAAGAAGCTGCCCGACGCGCTGTTTGTCATCGACCCGAGACGCGAGGACATCGCCGTTCTCGAAGCCCGCAAGCTGGGTATCCCGGTCATTTCCATCGTCGACACCAACTGCGATCCTGAAATGATCGATTTCCCCATCCCCGGCAACGATGACGCGATCAGAGCGATCAAGCTGATTACCGGCCTGATGGCGAACGCCATGATCGAAGGACGGGGCGGCGTCGACGCGGCGGTAGAGCGCAAGCCCGAAGTTGCTGAAGAAGAGAACGAACTGGCTAGCGACGAGGACGTCCTGGACATGAAGGAAAAACTGACCGAGACCTACGGCTCCGAAACCGCCGAAGGCGAAGAAGACTAAGGGGGATCCCGTTATGGAAATTTCCGCTTCCATGGTAAAGGAGCTTCGCGAGCGCACTGGCTGCGGCATGATGGACTGCAAGAAAGCCTTGGCGGAGTGCGGCGGCGACATGGAAAAAGCCATCGACTACCTTCGGGAAAAGGGCTTGGCCAAGGCCGCTAAAAAGGCCAGCCGGAACGCAAAGGACGGCCGGGTGTTCTCTTACATTCACAACACCGGCAAAGTCGGCGTTCTCGTTGAACTGGACTGTGAAACTGACTTCGTCGGCCGGACCGACGAGTTCCAGCAGCTGGGGCATGACATTGCCATGCACATCGCCGCGACCAACCCGGCGTATCTTAACCCTGAAGCTGTCCCCGCAGAGGACTTGGAGCACGAGAAGGAAATCTGCCGCGCCCAGCTGAAAGAGGATCCGAAGTTCGCCGGCAAGCCGGAAAAAGTCTTGGAAGGCATCATTGAAGGCAAAATTCGCAAGTTCTACGAGACCAACTGCTTGACCGAGCAGTTCTGGATTCGTGACGACAAGAAGCAGATCAAGGATCTGGTCAACGATCTGATCGCAAAGCTGGGCGAGAACATGGTGATTCGCCGTTACGCCCGGTTCTCCATTGGCGAGTAGAAGAACCGTACAAAGGGGCTCGGACTTGGATTGTCCGCAGCCCCTTTTTTGCGACGAAAGGGGCGCTCTTGCGATGCGGTATCAACGGATCCTCTTGAAGCTTTCCGGCGAAGTCTTAGCAGGAAAAGTCGGCTTTGGACTCGACTTTCGGGCAATTGAAACTATCTGCGAGCAGGTGGCCCAGGTCGCCCGCGAGGGAGTTCAGGTAGGTCTTGTCGTCGGCGGCGGCAACTTTTTCCGCGGACGGCAGGCGACGGACGAAGGCATCGAACGCTCTCAGGCCGACTATATGGGAATGTTGGGCACAACGATTAACGCGCTGGCCCTTCAAGACGTTCTCGAGAGAAAATGTCAGCTGCCGACCCGTGTCCTGACTGCTATTGAAATGCGGGCTATTGCCGAACCGTACATTCGCCGTCGGGCTCTTCGCCACATGGAGAAGGGCCGGATCGTCATCTTTGCCGCGGGGACAGGATCACCGTACTTCTCGACGGACACCACGGCGGCGCTTCGCGCAGCCGAAATTGGCGCTCAGTGTCTCGTCAAGGCGACTAAAGTCGACGGCATCTATGACAAAGACCCTCAAAAATACCCTGACGCCGTCAAGTTCTCCCATCTCACCTATCAGGACGCGCTGGTCAAGCAAATCGCCGTGATGGACGCGGCCTCGTTCTCCCTCTGCATGGAAAACCACATCCCAATTGTCGTGCTCAACGTCCAAGAAAAAGGAACCCTGTGGCGGTTCTTGATAGACGGCGACGAAATTGGTAGTATAGTATCAGAATAAAGTCATCTATCCCAAGTCAGAACAAAAGGAGTGACGGTCATGGCGACATTCGACGTAAAAACACCGATGCAGAAAGTGATTGACCATATGAACGGCGAGTTCCTTGGCATTCGGACGGGACGAGCCCATCCGGGACTCGTCGGAGACGTCAAAGCCGACTATTATGGGACGCCGACGCCGCTGAAACAGATGGCTACCGTCAGCGTCTTGGACGCGCGGACGCTTCAAATCACCCCGTACGACCAGACAGCCGTCAAAACAATTGAAAAAGCCATTTTAGCAGCCAACATCGGCGTCACGCCGGTTGTCGACGGCAAGGTGATTCGGCTCAGCATGCCCGAACTTACCGGCGAACGGCGCAAAGAGCTGTGCAAGTACGTGTCGAAACTGGGAGAAGAGGCGAAAATCGCCCTGAGAAACCTCCGTCGGGACGCGAACGACTTCTACAAAAAGGCAGAGGACGCCGGTGAGATCAGCGAGGATCAGCTGAAAACGGAATTGGACGTGGTGCAGAAGGAGACCGATAGTTTCGTTTCTAAAGTCGACGAGCTTGTCAAAGAAAAAGAAAAAGAAGTCATGGAAAATATCTAAAAGACAAGAGGCAGCGGTCAAACTGATATGCTCCCCCCAAGTAGGACAGGGAAATATAAAACCTACTTGGGGGGTATTTCTATGCCCAGAAAAAGCAAGATAGACTCAGCTTTGAAAATATCTCTAGTTGAAAGCTATCTCCGAGACGAAATCAGCTGCACAGAAGCGACAAGGCAAGCGGGGCTTAGGGGCCGCGCATCGTTTAGGAGTTGGGTCCGGATTTACCAAAATGAAGGTCCCGGAGGATTGCTCGCTCAATCGAGAAACAGACATTATTCACAGGAGCTGAAATTGGCTGCCGTTCATGCCTATCTGAGCGGAGAAGGATCCTTCACGGAGACGGCGTATCGCTATGGCTTACGGTCAAAAGCTCAACTTCAAAGCTGGATACAGGCATATACTACTCATGGATGGATCCAATCGCGCACAAGCGGAGGAGGCAGCTCCATGAGAAAAGCCAGACAGACAACCCAGGAAGAACGCCTTGAAATCGTACGGTACTGCCTTGCTAAGGATAATAATTATGGAGCGACGGCGCTGAAATATAACTGTTCCTATCAGCAGGTGCGCAACTGGGTGCTCCGTTATGAGAGCATGGGCCCCGCCGGCCTTGAAGACCGTCGTGGACGGCGGATTGGAACCCTGCCAGCCCGGACACCAGAGGAAAAGCAGCGTGACAGGATTGCAGAACTGGAACGCAAGAACCGCGACCTTCAGATGGAGAACGACCTGTTAAAAAAAATCAGAGAGTTAGAGATGAAAGATCGCTCTCTCTGACTCGACATCCCTACAAATACCAAGCGATCAAAGAACTGACTGAAGCCAAGCACTACCCCCTGCAAAAGCTCTGTCAGTGCCAGCGGCTTTCGCGCAGCGCGTATTATCGCTGGCTTAAAGGTCCTGTCAGCTTCAGTGAGAAGTACAATACCGAGCTCTCCGAGAAGATCAAGGCCATTCATGAGAACCATCCGGATATGGGTTACCGGCGAATCAGGAACGAACTGGAAAGGAATCACGGCATCGCAGAGAACGATAAGCGGGTACTCAGGATCTGTCGCGGAGAGCGTATTCAATCCACGATCAAGTGGAGGCCAAAGAGCTGCACCAGAAGCAGCCAAGACCCTGCACATATCGCCAAAACTATCTCAACCGTGACTTTCACGCAGACGCACCGAACGAGAAATGGCTGACGGATGTCACTGAGTTCAAGTATTACGTCGGGGGGAACGCTCACAAAGTATATCTGAGTGCCATACTAGATCTCTATGATCGCAGGATCGTGGCATATAAAATCGGCGAGCATAATGACAATCCGCTGGTTATGAGCACGTTTGATGAAGCTGTAGAGCGTGAGCCCGAGGCACATCGATTGTTTCACAGTGACCGAGGCTTCCAGTACACGAGCAAACAGTTCTCGGGGAGACTAAAGAGAAACCGAATGAAGCAGAGCATGTCCAGAGTAGCCCATTGCATTGACAATGGGCCTATGGAAGGCTTCTGGGGGATCCCGAAGCGTGAAATGTACTACAGGAAACGCTTCACCTCAAAGATGGATCTGGTGAAGACCATAGAGTCATACATCAGGTATTACAACACAGAGCGGTTCCAACGGAAACTGAATCTGATGACACCTGCCGAATACCATGCAAGCTTCTATACTGCGGCGTAAAAGAACCGCCGGCCGATTACTCGACTGGCGGTACGGGACTTTTTGATTTTTCACTGTCCTATTGACGGGGAGCAGACCAAACAAGACCGCTGCCTCTTTTAACTCAAATAATGCTAAAATAGGCGGCGACTCAAATTATTGCCGCTCGGAGGAACACGTATGGATTGCCATCATAAAGCAACTGAGGAGGATCTTTGAGCTTATGAGGCGCTTCTTTCGCTCGTTTTGGAACAGTCTGATGGGACGCCAGACAGCCCGAGGCGCGGCTCTCGTTTCTATAACTTTTACTGGCCTAGGGAAGGTCCTAGGGTACGGCAGAACGCTGCTCATCGCGTGGCTGTTTGGCGCGTCCGGCGGCGTCGATGCGTTTTATGTCGCGCTGGGTATCCTCTCGTTACTCGTGACGACTGCATCGACGGTTCTGACGTCGACATTGCTTCCTGTGATGGCCAACGCCTCACCTGAGGTCGGTCGGGCATTTTTTGTCCGAATTTGGCGGATCTTCATGGGGGGGACGATCGTCCTACTTCTGGGAATTTCCCTCTTTCCGGGATCGGTTGTCGAATTTTTTGCGCGCAATTTTGACCCTCAGCGGATGCACCAAGCGGCAATCATGCTCCTATGGATGATTCCTTGGACAGTCGGAATGATTCACCAGAGCTTTCTAACAGTCTGGAGCAACCTTCAGGGGAGGTATAGCGTCGTCAGTTCCATTCTGAACATTTGGAACGTTGTTGCCATTGCATTCATGTGGGGGGCTGGAAAATATTGGGGTGAAGTGGCGATTGCCCAAGCGTACAGCCTCTCAATCGTTTTGGTGACGATTTTAATGTGGTTTGTTTTGGCCGACATGCCGATGTCAGCTCAACAAGGCAGTATTCCAAAGGGACTTCGAAGGCAATTTTGGACTGAAGTTCTCATTTGTCTTGGGATTGTGGGCTCAAGCGGACTTTTTCAAGTGGTGGACAGGTATTTTGGGTCTGCGTTGCCTGAAGGCAATATTGCCGCGTTGGGGTATGCGTCAGTAGTCTACACGTTACCGATTCAAGTGCTGGGACCTATTTTTTATGTTTTTCTTGTTAAGTCCAGCAAAGCAAAAACGCTGACAGAGAGTCAAGGTCAGCTTCAGTCGGCTCTGTTGCTTATTTGGGGGTATTTGTTCCCTTGTGGCTGCGTTCTCGCTGTGGCGTCAAAGCCAGTAGTCAGCATATTGTTTGGGCATGGAGCCTTTGGAGCGGACGCAATTGCCCTCACTGCAAAATGTATATCCATGGCTTCCCCGATCATCCCGTTTGCAGCCTGGCAAGGCTTATTATTTCGATATGCACAAGCGCAACACCGTCTGATGTTGATTATGGTTATCAGCTACGTTGGAGTTGTTTTGAACGGCTTTCTCGACTGGCTGTTTCTCCCGTTTTGGGGGGCCCCGGGACTTTGCTTGGCGACATCTCTTGTATGGGGCGCTGTCAGTCTGTCGTATTTACTTATCTTATCGCGGGAGCTTCTAGTTCCAGTAATAAAGCAAGTTTCTTTTTCATCGTGCATTGTACTTGCCATTGCAACGGGATTTTCTCTGATTGGAACTCTTGCTAGCCCATTTCCCTATCTGCTTTTTGCGGGCACTGTAACAGTGGCATACTTTTTCCTTGGTGATTGTTTGGGAATGTTTCCATTTTTGCCAAGTCAGTGGCGTCCTCTTGCACTCATAAAATTTGGGCTTTTGCGTGGGAAGCAGTGATTTAGTTTTCGAGTGATGTATATTGTTTGTAGTATGTCTAAGGTATTTGACAAACTGTTGTGTTATTGCCTAGGAGGTCTAGGATGAAAAAGTTTCTACGGAGGTTTTTTTTTGCATTAGGAATATCGCTAGTACTGTCCATATGCTTGATGGGTAAATTTGTGGAACAATTCCCTAACTTTACAACTCACCTGATGAATGTAATTAGAACGGGAAATATAAAGAATTACAGCGGGTTTTGTTTTGACAAAAATGGTGTTCCGATGATGCTTTTTCGTCGAGGAAATAAAGGTGGAACTTACGTATACAACCCGGTATATATTACAATGCATGCCTTTCGATATTATGACATATGGAAAAATAAAGAAGATTATTCATATTTTTTAAAATATTATGACATCCCGTTGACAGAGGGAATATCACGGGGTGAAGCTGAAAAAAGGTTTATGAACGCCACAAAATGGCTTTTAGATAATATAGTTGAACGTCAAGGTCCTGATGGCAGAATATTTGGTGTTTGGTTGTATAACTTTGGTCTTGACGCTGATGACATTTCTGTGCCGTGGATATCAGCTATGGCTCAAGGAATAGGCATGGAAGCTCTTCTGTTACGCTGGCAGATAACAGGTGAGGAAAAATATTTTGCTGCGGCTCAAAAAATTCTGCGATCATTTCGCATAGCTCATGATGAAGGGGGAGCGACGTATAAAGAAAGTGACTCTTCTTGGTGGTATGCGGAGTATCCTAGAACTCCTTCAGAGCTTCCATCTAGGTACACGCTCAACGGGATGGAACATGTGTTAATTTCCCTCTTCAAATATAAGGAACTTACAGGGTCAAAAACCGCAGGATTTCTGATAAACAAAGGAATTGAGTCTCTTAAAAAACACATAAGCGAGTTTCATGCTCCTTGGGGTTCATATTATGACCTTGTAGGACATATAGCAAATTATAAGTATCAAAATATTAATGCTGAGTTGACTAATCGCTTGGCTACGTTGCTTTCTGATAAGGAACTATCAGGACACTACAGGATGTTTTTGTCAGAACAGTCTCCATATTTTATTCGTCAATTTATTCTGCAAAGACCGAGTTTTTATGACGTTGGAGTTTTACTTATTTTGGCTTTTAGTATGACGGCAATGATCGCAGGAATACTTTACGTTTGTGATTTTAGAAAAAAATATGGAAAGTTATTTTATGAAGTTTGCGGGCATGTTTTCTTTCTGGTGTTCTTTAACATTTTATTAAAAAGGGCCCTATCGGGAGAGCTAAAAGTATACGTGTTATCGCCGCGTACCCCAGGTGTAGCGATGCTCTTGTTCACTAATATAGCGGCTTTCTGTATGTTGCTATTTTCTCTGCCTAAGTATCTGAAGCGCCCGTCCGATGCTGTTAGAACAGGATTGGTTTACTTTTGTTTATTACCTTCAATGCTGCTGTGTCCATATGTCGTTTCTAAGGACGTAGCTACATACATGTTAGCGGTTTTCATAATAGCTGGATTTATATTAACTGGTGTGGCGGGACATGCCGACGATACCACTCACATGGAGAGTCGAGAGAGTCTGGATATGGAAGGGGAGAAGACTGTAATAGTTTATAAAATAATTTCTATAGCGTTGGGGCTTTATATTTTAATTTTCGCGCCAGACTATTTGTTTCGATATATCTCTTTTACGAAAATGTATTCTATACGGCATGAATTAAAAATATTGTCTTCGAGAGCGCCATTTTGGGGATATGCTGTATCTTGGTTAACAGTTTTTTCAATGGGACTTTTTGCATACGCATTGGCATATAGAAGACGAGTGTGGCTTTTTTTAGCTCTCGTTTTGGGGTACGCATCGTTTTCGGTCCAAGCTACAAAGAGCTCTCTTGCGGGGTTTTTATTAATTGCATTTATATTTTTTGTTTATTCAATGCGGTTAAAGGTAGCGGTTTTCTCGTGGAGTTTTGGTGCTCTTTTAGCTTTAGCTCAGTTTAAGTTGCAGGGGTTTGTGAAGTTATATTTTTTAGTATTACGCGTTTTTGCAACACCAGGAATTATTTCAAGCTATTATTTTGACTTTTCTATGCAAAGTCGACCGATCTTCTTCACTGGAAATCTTTTAAAGTTTTTGGGATGTTATCCCTACGAAAGAGAACTGTCTTTTGTACTGGCCAAAAAATATCTGTCCCGCCCGGATACGAATTTAGTTGGAAATTTTATTGCCAATGCGCAAGTGGACTTGCGGTTTCTCGGCATTCTCTGTATGCTCGGCGTAGTGTGCGCTATTTTGAAGCTATTTGATAGGATAGCTGCTGAAAGAGGAGAGAAGTGGAAGTTCTTTGTTCTTTTGTCAATTGCACCCAGCTCATATTTTATGTCAAATACAAGCTTGCCTACGGCTCTATTGACTTTTGGAGTAGGCGTGCAGTTGTTTTTACTCTATATGATGACAAAATACAGAGGGGGTTCTAATATTTTTAAGATGCTCTCAGGGGAAAAGCGTTAGTTTTTGCACCTTTTTGAAAAGAGTTTTCTTCCAGTGTTTTCTTGCCCCTGATGGAGAGAAAAGATAAATTGTACATACACATAACTGGGTAGAAGGAAA